>JAJYUW010000097.1 GCA_021792335.1 Pseudomonadota bacterium
TGGGAATGTGGTTCAACTTCTTGCTGAGCGCCAGCTTGATCGCCATTTTTGTGGTGCGCATGGCTGGATCGATCCGCGAACGGGACAGGCTTTTGGCATCCGCACGTGAGACGGACCTGCGCAACGAACGCATCATCGCCCTCGGCACCTTGGCGGCGGGTGCGGCCCATGAACTGGGCACCCCCTTGTCGACGATGGCGATCATTACCCATGAGCTTCAGCACGACTATGCCGAAAATGACGCATTGAGCGAGGATCTGCGTTTGCTGCGCAGCCAGGTTGATAGCTGCAAAGCCATCCTATCCAATTTACTCGATGCGGCCGGTCAAATGCGGGCCGGCAGTCTCTCCTTGGTGCAAGTGGACCGCTATCTCGACGATTTGATCGACAAATGGCAGATCGTCCACCCCGGCGTCGCACTCACCATCGAGCGGAGCGGGCCGCCGCCGATCCCACAAATAGCGGTCGAAGGCACCCTCGGCCAAGCCGTCATCAATTTACTCAACAATGCGGCCGATGCGTCACCGCACTGTGTGGAGATAAACGAAACATGGAACGACCGCCGGCTATTCATCGAAATCTGCGACCGGGGCCCAGGCTTAGGGCCGGAAGCCATGGCGAACGCAGGTAAGCCGTTCTTCACCACCAAGCCCCCCGGTCGGGGAATCGGCATCGGTCTATTCCTGGCTAACGCCACGATCGAACGCTTCGGCGGAACGGTTCAGCTGACCAACCGCAAGGGCGGCGGCGCCTGTACCCAGATCAGCCTACCCTTGTTCTTCACCGGAACATACGTGCCTTCATGATGGAAAAAGATACGGCCACCGCCATTGGCGCCCTTCCCAGCCTGCTGTTGGTGGATGACGACCAGGTATTCTGCGGCGTGCTGGCGAAGGCGCTGAAAAAACGCGGCTACGACGTGGTCCTCGCCCATGACGTCGAATCCGCATTGGCATTGGCCATGGCCAACCCACCCGAATACGCGGTCATCGATCTAAAAATGCCGGGGCCATCCGGTTTGGCCCTGGTGGAAAAGCTCAAGGAACTCGACAATCAAACCCGAATTGTCGTTTTGACGGGCTATGCGAGCATCGCCACGGCGATTGAAGCGATAAAATTGGGGGCCATTCATTATCTCGCCAAGCCGGCTGATGCGGACGAAATCCTGGCAGCCTTGCGCCGTGAGGAAGGCGCCGCAGATACGCCGATAAACCCGTCACCCCTGTCGGTAAACCGGATGGAATGGGAGCACATACAAAAAGTGCTGACCGAAAATAACAGCAACATTTCGGCAACGGCCCGCGCCCTCAAAATGCACCGCCGCACACTGCAGCGGAAGCTCGGCAAATACCCGGTAAGACAATAGGTATCGCCCATTGTAGCCCCCGGTGAAGAACCGCGATGCGACAATATGCCGCATCGCGGGACTGATAATCGCACCTATAATTTCCTCGGCTTCTATTTGCCAAATCCGGATTAAGCGCGATGTCACGTCGAGCGCGCGGTAATCGCGTGGTAATCAATTGGTTCGCGTCTTGGCGGACAAAATGGGCGCGGAGGAACGATAAAATGAACGAAGTTTCCTGGGTAAGCGGGCCGTTCCGCATCATCCTGCCTGCCGCCATTGGGGTCCTGATGAGCTTGGCATCCCACGAGGCATCAGCATGCGCCAGCTGCGGCTGCACCCTCAGTTCCGACGCCGCGATGGGCTATAGCGCCAGCGCCGGCTGGCGGGTCAACTTCCAGTACGACTACATTGACCAGAGCCAGTTGCGCAGCGGCACGGGCACGGCCTCGCCGGCCCAGGTGGTCAATAACCCGAGCACCGGCGAACTGGAAAACCAGACCATCAACCGCTACCTGACCATGGGCTTGAGCTACAGTCCGAACGCCGACTGGAATGTAAATCTCCTGATTCCTTACGTGATTCGCCGCCACACCAGCTACACGGACACCACTTCGGCGCCGTTCGATGCTTCGCAACTGAACTCCGCCAACCTCAGCGGCTCGTCCAGCTCCAGCCTGGGAGACGTCAAAGTCATCGGCAGCTACCAGGGATTTTTGCCCACGCACAACCTCGGTTTGCAACTCGGCGTAAAGCTGCCCACCGGCAGCTATGGCAGCACAGTGAATTTCAGCACCGGACCTAGCGCTGGAACGCCGCTGGATACCAGTTTGCAGCCAGGTACCGGCAGTACCGATCTCATTGTCGGGGCCTACTACTACCAGGCCATCAGCCAGGACTGGGACGCCTTTGTCAATGCTTCCTTCCAGGGGGCGGTGATGCAAAGGCTCAATCAGCCGGGCGATGATTACCGCCCGGGCAATCTCGCCAGCCTGAGCTTTGGCCTGCGTTACGAGGCCAACCCCAAGTGGGTACCGCAACTGCAGGTCAATCTTTCGCACAAAGGCGCCGACCAAGGGGCCCTGGCCGACACCCTGGATACGGCCGGGACCGTGGCCTACCTGAGCCCCGGAATAACCGTAAGCGTGTCGAAAAACCTGCAGCTCTATGGCTTTGTCCAGTTGCCGGTCTATAGCAAGCTCGATGGCTATCAACTATTTCCACGCTGGACGGCCACGATGGGCGTGAGCCACGCGTTCTGATTCTTTGTGTCGAGTGCCTGTGGCGCTCCTGACCGAGAACTGAGACAACACAAGCACCGCTTGCCTGATCCATCTTGATGGAGATCGCCATGAGCCGGAGCGACCGCAACAACTCCGTTTGCCACCCCCAGCGCCGCAGCCTGCTGGTGGTCTGCGCCCTGGGTCTGCTCGGCGGCGCACTTGGCGCCCCAGCCATCGCCGCCGATATCGCACCTGCGGTGCAAGTGACGGGTGCCTGGATTCGCTGGCTACCCGCCGATCTACCCGCGGGCGGCTACGCCACCTTCGCCAACTCTGGCGACAAGGCAATGGTCTTGACCTCGGCGTCCAGCCCGGACTACGGCAATATCGCACTGCACCAGACCATCAACAAGGGTGGGGTGAGCGAAATGGTACATGCGGACAAAATCACCATCCCGCCGCATGGAACCGTCGAGTTCGCCCCCGGTGGCCATCACATCATGCTGATGCAGCCGAAGAAGGATGTGAAACCGGGCGACCGCGTGCCCATCGCCCTTGGCTTTGCGAATGGTCGAACGATACGGGTGGAGTTCGAGGTGCTCAAGGCCGATGCCGGCGGCCCGAGCGGCATGAAAGGAATGGGCATGAAGGGCATGCACGACATGACCGGCATGCAGCATCTGCATTGATGTCGATCATGACAACACAGCGCAAGAACGGGGGCAGTCCCGCTGCGCATCGCCGGCAGACGGTCTCCGCGCCGATTGGATCCCCCACCCTGCAAGCCGGTCGCCGCGCCTGGCTGCAGTCCGCTGCCGCGCTAGGCCTGCTCGGTCTTTCTGGGTTGCTGGCGCTGCCTGCGCGCGCCAACGAACTGAAAGTGGGTCAGCCGGCGCCGCCAGCCACCCTGGGGACACTGGACGGGCAGCGCCTGTCCAGCCGCAGCCTGATGTTCGGCGAGGTGGTGGTGCTGACCTTCTGGGCCACCTGGTGCGACCCTTGCCGCGAGGAGTTGCCGGTTCTGTCGGACTATGCTGCGCGGCACGCCGACCAGGGGCTGCGGGTGCTGGGCTTCAGCCTGGACACGCCCGACCGCCTGGACAAGGTACGCGCGGTGGCGCGGCAGCTCAGCTTTCCGGTGGGACTGCTGGCCGACTCCAGCGCCCCGGGCTACGGGCGCATCTGGCGCATTCCGGTGAGCTTCGTGATCGACCGGGCAGGTCTGTTGCGCGACAACGGCTGGGACGATGCCCACCCAGCGTGGACGCACCAGAGACTTACTCACGTCGTGACACCGCTGCTGACGACGAAGGGCTAAACAACCCCGGCCGCATCGCGTGCCAGCTTTCTCTGCCCTGTTGCGCAATGTGCAGCGGAACGCTCGGCGCTTGAATTCGGACTAAAAATCGAGAAAATGTCGCACGATCCCATTTGCTACACGCCGATCCGGCCCCCTTGATTCAAATCAAGGTTACGAAATCCCCTCCCATTATAATATGCCATGGACACGCTAATCGCTCCCCGACGCCGGGCTCTCGTGCAAGCGCTGGGTGCGGCGTCGCTGCTCTCTGCGTGCGGTGGTTCGCGTGCGCTGCGTGTGTCACCGGCGGCTGAATTCAGCGGTTTGACCATGGGCTCGGCTTATACGGTCAAGATCGCTGGCGCTGCGCTTTCGCCGATACTGCAGGCCACCGCGCGCAACGCCGTGGCCGTAGCGCTGGGCGCGGTGGACATCGCGATGTCGACGTTCCGGCCGCAGTCGGAATTGTCGCGCTTCAACGCACACGCATCAACCTCGCCCTTCACACTGTCGCCGGATACGTTCTCGGTGTTCGCGCTCGCGCAACAGGTGAGCGCCGCGACCAGCGGAGCGTTCGACGTCACCGTCGGCCCAGCCGTCGACGCCTGGGGCTTTGGGCCCGGCCGGCGAGAGCGGGTTGTCGAAGACACCGAGGTCACCGCGCTTGAGCGCCAGGTCGGATGGCAGAAGCTTAGGCTGGATGAAGATGCCAGCACCGTCGCCAAGCTGCGCCCGGAAGTTCGGGCCGACCTTTCCGGTATCGCAAAAGGCTACGCTGTGGACAAGGCGGCGCAGGCACTCGACGCGCTCGGCATCGAGCACTACTTGATCGACGCCGGCGGCGAGGTGCGCACCCGCGGCCGCAATCCCGAAGGCCGGCCATGGCAAGTAGCGATCGAACAGCCGGAAGCCGGACCTCGCCGACCACGCTACATCGTGCCGCTCTCCGGCTTGTCGATCGCGACGTCCGGCGACTACCGCATCTGTTTCGAGCGCGATGGTCGCCGCTACTGCCACGAGATCGATCCAGCGACCGGACGACCCATCGACAATCGCCTCACGTCGGTAAGCGTCGTTGCGGCCACGGGCGCGCTGGCCGACGCGATGGGAAAGCTGATCGTGCTCGGACCGGAGCAGGCTTACGCCTGCGCGACCAAGCAAGGTGTAGCGGCACATTTCATCGTGCGCGAAGCCGATGGCGGGCTGCGCGATCTGATGACGCCCGCGTTTGCTGCCCTCGGCGGAATGCCGTTCCCCGCTTAGCGCGCCTGTGTACCGAGCTTCCTAATGTTCAATCCATCAGTGAGGTAATCAAGTGCTGAAACAGACCATTTTCCCTATCCTTCTTCTCGCCCTGCTCGCGGGCTGCGGCAAGAAAGAGCCAGTGCCAACCGCGGCCGCACCCGCTGCGCCTGCGGCAGTGGCAGCAGCCGCGCCGGCTGCCGGCGGCGACTTGGAAAAGGGCGAACACGTGTATAAGGGCACCTGCGTCATGTGCCACGGCACCGGCGCCGGCGGCGCCCCGGTCTTCGGCAACAAGGCAGACTGGGGCCCACGCATCGCCCAGGGCAAGGAGACGCTGTACGGTCACGCGCTCAAGGGCTTCACCGGGGCCAAGGGTACGATGCCGCCGAAGGGCGCCAACGCCGGCCTCGCCGATGACGACGTCAAGGCCGCCGTCGACTACATGGTGGCGCAGATCAAGTAAGCGTCTCCCCGGAACCAAAGGGGAGGCCTCGACTTCCCCTTTTTCTTGGCCCCGCCGACCGCAGCCTCAGTCCCGGCCGATGTGAGTCTCCAACAGCGGGTCTTCGAGCAGCGCCGCGATTACGGCGCGAACGTTGTCCCAAGGGTCGCTGCCGAGGCGGGTGAGCGGATCGGGCCACAGTTGCCCCTCGCCGTCGTGCAGGTGGTTGGGGAAGGTGGCGAGTTGCCGATGCAGGGGCGCCGTGTCAATGCGCAGTTCGGCCTCGCCCCAGCGCCAGGCGATGGAATATTCCTCGGCGCCGGCGATGCGCAGTTCGATTGCGACGTCGTTCTCGAGCCGCACCAGGAGCGCGTCTCGGCACAGCTCGGCGGGTTCCGCCATGACCGCGGCGAACTCGCGGTCGATGGCGTCCTTGAGGGCGGGATGCAGCATCGTCAGCCTCCCAGTTTGACCATGACGGCCTGCAACTGGCTGCGGATCGCTTCCCGCGTCGCCGCCAGGACGCGGGCACCGAGGTAATTGTCGTAACCGGGATGCTCGGCGACGGCGCCGCTACGGACGAGCTCCAGCAGCGTATCTTCGCTATCGACGCCATGCTGTTGCAACAAGCGCTTGCGATCCTCGCGCAGTTCGAAGACGAGGCGGCTCAGCTGCTCCAACTGTTCCGCCGCATCCAGGGGTAGGTTTTCGAAAAAGCTGCTCACTGAATTCCTCTCACGTCATATGGTCCTTGAGAACCCCACCGTCGAGGACGACCATGTCGGGGGTGATCTGCTCGAAGCGATAGACCTTGCCGCCTTCCCTGGCGGCGAAGGCGCTGGCGTCGGACTCGCTGGCGAAGGAGGCCAGCGTCGGTCCCATGGCACCGCGGGCCTTGGAACCGGCGACATAGAAGGCGGTCCTGGCATCGATCCAGTGGCCGGTCGGATTGTTCCAGTCGGTCTTCGCCATGTCCTGGACGAAGATAGCGCGCACGTGCCTCTGCTGCTCGGGCTTCAGGTAGATCGAGAACATTGCGACGGTGTCGCAGAAGAAGTCCGGTTTGCCCTGGTCGTATTGAATCTGCCCTTTCGGTCCCGGATAATCCATCAGGGTCATACCATCCAAGCTGTCGGTAGTGCCACGGGTGATCTCGATCGGGCTGACAGCGACCGGTTCGCTCTTGCTGCAGCCGCCGAGGACCCCTGCCACGGCGAAAACAAGGGCGATGGCGGCAGTGGTGCCGCGTAAGTTTTTAAGGGTGAAAACATTCATTTACGGAACCTCCAGTTGGCTAGCCCCAGGGGCAGAATGATCCAGGCGAGCATGACCGCTCCGAGCAAACCCGGGCTTGCCAGTCGCTCGGGAAACACCGTGGTCAGGCCGTAAAGGGTGCGAACGTCATTGATACCGAAAATATTGAGGATGCGGAAGACATCGGCTGGGTTGAGCAGCAACAGATAAGGGAAGGCATTGGCGGCCACGGCGCCGCCGCTGACGACCAGGGTGCCCAGCAGCAAAAGATCATAGACAAGGACGAAGAAGAACCACAGGGCGATGGCACCGCCGCTAGCGCGGGCGCGATCCGTCGCGAACACCGATACCATCACCGCCAGACTGAGGAAGGCCATGCCGAGTAGGACGGCGCTCAACATGAAGCCGGCATAGTTATACCAGGCATTAGACGACAGCCTGGAACCGAGCAGCAGACCGACCAGGCCGAAGCCGGTGATGGTGGAGCAGGCCAAGGCCGCCGACAGGCCGAGGAACTTCCCCAGGAGCAGTTCGAGACGGGTCAGCGGCATGGACAGCAGCAGGTCCAGGGAACCCCGCTCACGCTCACCGACGATGGCGTCGAAGCCGAGTATCAGCGCAATGAGGGGCACCAGGTAAATGACCAGGCTGACCAGGCTGGCGATGGTGATTTCGATGCTGCGGAAGCCGACGGCGCCCTGCTGGGCGGCGCCGAAATAGGCGATGACCAGGGCGAAGGCGGTGAATACGATGGTCACCGCCAGCACCCAGCGGTTGCGGATACGATCGCGGAATTCCTTGGCGGCGATGATGCCGATCTGGCGCGGTTCGATGGCGAGGATGGTCATGATGTTCATCCAGAATAACCGAGAAACACGTCCTCGAGGGAAGGTTCCCGGACGTAGAGATCGGTCACCAGACCATCGAGCGCTGCCAGGGCCTGGAGCACCGACATCTTGGCCTCGCGCTGGCAATGCACCGAAATCCGCTCCCCCTCGATCCGGATCTCGTCGACGCCGATGGCGGCTAGCGCCCGGCGCAGTGGGGGTTCGGCGCCCTCCGCCAGCCGTAGTTCAAACCACAGGGGCAGTGCCATCGTCTCCCGCAGCGACTGGACGGTGCCGAGGGCCTGGATCTTCCCGTTCTTCATGATGGCGAGACGATCGACCCGCTCCTGGATCTCCGACAGGATGTGAGAGGTCAGGATGATGGTGGCGCCCTCGCTCTTCATTTCCTTCAGGATGCGGTAGAACTCGCGAATGCCCTCGGGATCGAGGCCCGTGGTCGGCTCGTCGAGGAATAGCAGTTTCGGTTTGCCGAGCAAGGCCTG
>JAJYUW010000098.1 GCA_021792335.1 Pseudomonadota bacterium
CGAGCAGCAGGATTTCCGGCTGGTAGGTATTCACCAGATCGGTCATCCCCTTGGTGAACGGCTCGTTGCGGTAGTCCTTGAGAATCTCGTCTTCCATCAGGTAGCACAGGTCGGCACCGTGATACATCGCTTCGTCGCAGAACCGGCGGGCCTGTGCGCCGGGCGCACCCAGCACCACGCCAGCCAGTTCCACGCCGAGCATGTCGGCAAGCTTCCTCCCCTCCCCCATCAGTTCCCAGGAAACAGGGTGTACCTGTCCCCGCTCGTGTTCCACGAACACCCAGACGCCCTTGTAACCGGCGAGCCTAGGATCCAGTTCGAATTTCTTCTTGCCTTTCTTGGCCGGTGCAGCATCACTCATGGCTTGGTCCTTTCAATATGCGGCTTAATCACCCTCTCCCCAGTCCTCCCCCATCAAGAGGGAGGGAGTCCCCCTATCCCCTCGCGCAAGGGCTGGGGAGAGGGGGTATGTTCTCAGTCAGGCCCGCCTGGCGATTTCCTTTTCCACCTCCGGGAAACGGGTAAACATCTTGGCCAGCACGGTCACGGCAACATCCTTGGGGTCGCCGCTTTCCACCTCTATCATCTCGGCGCGCTCCGACTTCGGCGTCGGGGCGAACACTTTGCTCACCACAGTGGGCGAACCCTTGAGGCCGATTTTGACGATATCATCGTCTACGATACCGGCGTCCTCCCTGCTCCACACTTTGAGCGGGTGGCGGGCGGCGCGGAACATGTTGGGCATGTTGGCAAAGCGCATCTGGTTGGTGCCATCCAGCACGGTTACCAGGCAGGGCAGGCTGGTTTTCAGCACCTGCACGCCGCCCTCGGCGCGTCGCTCCACCACGATCTCAGCCTGGTCCGGCTTGACCGAAACAACCTTGGAAACATAGGTGAGCAACTGCATGTCGAGCCGCTTGGCCACGCCCGGCCCGACCTGTGCCGTGTCGCCGTCGATGGTCTGCTTGCCGGTGAACACCATGTCCACCGGCATGTTTTTCCGGATCTGGCGGATGGCGGCGGCCAGCGCGAAGCTGGTCGCCAGCGTATCCGCCCCGGCAAAGGCGCGGTCGGTGATCAGGATCGCATCGTCCGCCCCGAAGGAGAGCGCCTTGCGCAGGGCGGCCTCGGCCTGTGGCGGCCCCATGGTGATCACCGTGACCGTGCCGCCGAGTTTGTCCTTGAGGCGCAGCGCCTCCTCCAGGGCGAACAGGTCGTAGGGGTTGATGATCGCCGGTACGCCCTGGCGCATGATGGTATTGGTTACCGGATGGACGCGGATTTGCGCGCTGTCCGGAACCTGTTTGATGCAGACGACGATGTGCATGAAGCGCTCCTTTCAGGCTACTTGTTTGCGCGCCGACAGTGCCGCGCGAACGTTCTCCACCGAGACGGTTTTCACCCCGTCGGCATCGCGGAACACCTTGAAAACCTTCTCCTTGACCGCGCTGGAACGGACAAAATCCTGGTAGGCCTTTTCCATCAGTCCCCGGCAGGTTTTAAGCGCTTCCGCTTCGTCGCAATCAATGGACAGCTTCGCCTGCCGCAGATACTGGTGAAAGCGCTGCAGTATGTGCAGACGGTTCACATGCACCACCGCGGGCTGGTATTCGACGGCGAAGAACTCCAGAAACTCTTCGGCGGTGGAAAGGCTTTTCAAGGCTTGCATCAATATTTCCATTTCTTCAACTCCCGGCAGTCAAACTTCAAGGCGCAATGGCGATCGCGTCGCGGTTTCCAGATAAAACAGCTTCAGTTCCTCGACGCCGGGCGCGTGCTTGCACGACCCTGCGTATTGGCGAATGCGCGTCAGGATGCTGCCTGCCTGCAGTTCGTCAAGCATCATGCCCAAATCCGCATAAGCCCTGATCACCGCGCTGCAACCCGAATGCTTGCCCAGCACCATGCGGTGATGACGCCCCACTTCTGCGGGATCGAAATTCTGGTAGTTGGAACGGTGCTTGATCAAGCCGTCCACGTGGATGCCGGATTCATGGGTAAACACGCCCTCTCCGACGATGCTCTTGTTGGCTGGCACCGGACGCCCCGAGGCCTGGGCTACCAGCCGCGAAATCTCGGGGAAACGCCGGCTGTCGATCCCGCTCTCGATGCCATGCAGGTGGCGCAGCGCCATCACCGCTTCTTCCAGTGGGACATTGCCGGCGCGCTCGCCCAGGCCGTTGACCGTGGTGTTGATGTGCGTCGCGCCCGCCTTCACCGCCGCCAGCGTATTGGCGGTAGCGAGGCCCAGGTCGTTGTGGGCGTGCATCTCGATTTCCATGTCCACGGTGACGCGCAAGGTGCGCAGAATTTCGTAGGTGGCGAACGGGTCCAGCACTCCCAGCGTGTCGGCGAAGCGGAAGCGGCGCGCACCCGCGTACTCAGCCGTTTCCGCCGCCTTGAGCAGAAAATCCGTATCGGCGCGGGAGGCATCTTCGGCACCGACGCACACCTCCATCCCCAAATCCAGGGCGGCCGGCACGAAGCGGCGTATGGCCCGCAACACCCACTCGCGATCGCGCTTGAGCTTGTGTCCGATTTGCAGGTCGGACACCGGAATCGACAGGTTGACGATATCCACCCTGCATTTTGCCGCCGCCCGCAGATCCTCCTCGCACATCCTGCCCCACACCATCAAGCGGGCATCCAGCCCCTGGCCGGAAATGGCGCGTATGATCTCCTGCTCTTCCTCGCTCATCACCGGGATGCCGATTTCCAGCTCGGGCACGCCGGCAGATGACAAGGCGCGGGCGATGCCCATCTTCTCCTCGGCGGAGAAAGCGACGCCGGCGGTCTGCTCGCCATCGCGCAAAGTAGTGTCATTGACTGTAAGCATGATGTCCCTCGTTCAAGCCACGAAAATTGTTGCCTGATAGGGATTTAGCAAGCAGCGTGCCAATCCATGAAATCAATTAATTAACTATATTTTTCAGTATATTATTGGCAAACAAGAAAACCATTTCATAAGGAGGAAAGCCGACATGAAAGCGGATTGTCCGCTTTGCGACAATTTGTCGGTGAATGACAGGGGGGTGATGCCGGCTATCGCTGTGCACCGGACTGGCTGGCGCGGGAAGTGATTTTGAGGAAGGAAATCAGGTTTTACATGCCGTAGCGGCAGGCAGGGATACGCCCTCGTCTTCGGAACCGAAGCAGTTGTGATAGTCGTCGCATACCCGGCAGCTCGGAGCGCGGCAGGCATTGACGCCGGCTCGCTCGCACAACTGCTTGTAGAAAAATTTTTTCCACTTCATGTTGCCGGTATTGCGTGCGTAAAGAGAGGAAAATCTGGTTTTCAGCAGGTCGGAAAGTTCCTGGCGGTTGGCCAGCCCCAGGTCCTGCCACAAATGGTTGCCGCCCAGGCAGGCCGCCGCCACCGCGCTGGCAAGCCACAAGGTCTCGTCGCTGCCGTCGCTGCGATGTTCCAGCAGAAGCTGCAACAGGTCGTCATGTTCCTCGGCGCGCAGGGCCTGGCAACTCGCGGAACCGGCATGCGCCGTCAGCTCCGGCAAATCGTTGGCGGCCGGAAAATACCGCTCCAGCAAGGCGCCAAAAGCCACCGCATCGAGGCCGATAGGCCGTACCATGGGCAGTGCGACGAGGGAAGTCTCCAGCGCCCCGGCGAAAGCGCGGGTCACCGGGTCGGCCGGATTTTGTGCGGCAAGCATCAGTTTGCTGTGTAGGGCGCCCATATCAGTACCTCAACAATTGAATGACTCGATCAAATTTCCAGCGCGGCATGGCTATAGCATTTCTTGGGACAAATCTTGGCGCACGCTTCGCAGCCGATACAAGCCTGCTCGTTGGCGATGGTCATCACCTTTTTTTCGTACTCATCGTCGTCATCGTCATCCGCGTCCACCGCGATGAGCTGTCCTTCGTCGTCCACGCCCATCAGCTGCAGCACGTCCCGGCCGCAGACCTTGAAACAGCGGCCGCAGCCGATGCACTTGTCCTTGTTGATCGCCACGACGAACCTGGGTACCCAGGCACGCCCATCCGGCATCACTACCGTCGCAAATCCCATTTTTACGCTCCCGCCAATTTCGCGCGGGCCTCAGCCAGCGCCTTGTAAGCCTCGAAGGTTTTTGCCGCCAGATCGGGAATCCTGTCCCAATTGATCGGCAATTCCTCGGACAGATCATGCAGGTCCATCTTGAGCTGGGTCGCTTGTGCGTTCAGCTTTTTCACCCGCGCTTTCAGTTCATCTTCACTCATTGCCTATTCCTTAAAAATTTCATGCACTACAGAAACCATCAACTGTAGTTCGCCACGTCAGGAAATTTCCGGATCATTTCCACCCCCGCGTTCACCAGCTTTTCACCCTCCTCCACCAGTTTCTCCATGGTGAGGAAACCGAAACGGTGCACGTCGCGCAACTGCTTGTTGACCACGATCAGACGCCCGGCGATCAGGACGATGCGCCCGAAGCCCTCATGGTGCATCTTCATCATCGGGGTAACCATGTTGCCGGTCTTGCGCTCGATGGCAAGGCCCACGGCGCCGTAAAACAGCTCCAGACGCCACAGCATTTCCGGGTCCGGGTCGCCGATAATGGGAATCTCCTTGCGCTTTTCCTTGTCGACGACATAGGGTTCCAGCAGTTGTGCATCGCTCTTGCCCTCCCACGTGCCGTAGGCATCCTGGGCCCGCCACAACTTGACCAGTTCGTTCAAGAAAACCGAGCTTCCCAATTCTGTGCCGGGTGTTTTAAGCAAAGCCGCTTCAGGCATGATCTGTCTCCTCTTCTTGGTCGAAATCGAATGATTTTTCCTTGCCCTTTTCCAGCGCCTTACGCAGCCAGGGCGGCGGCGTGCCTTTCAACACCTGCTCCAGCCTGTCGAGCAGTTCCTGAATCGGCGTCCCCTCCGCAACCTTGACCGGATGGATCTTGGCGGCCACCACCCGCGCCGCTGCCGAACCACCGATGGCGGCCACGTAGACGATGGCGCAATCGCGGATGGCGTCGATCTTGGCCGCCAACTTATCCTCGTTGCCGTCTTCCTTGAGGTCGCCGTCGAACTGGATGGCTTCGACGAACCGGTGGCCATCCGGCGATATTTCATAAACTGCGACGTTCTTCGCCCAGCCGAAATGGGCATCCACGCCCTGCATGTCCTGGGTGGTAAAGGCGACTTTCATGCTGTTCGCTCCTCTTTCCTGGTTAGTAACAAGCTTCAGCCTGCGTCTCGGTTGCATCTATCTCTCCCGGCATACGATCTTTCACGCCCGCATGGGCGTAGAAAGTCGGAGTCCTTTAGGGCACGGGCTAAAACCCTCTCTCCAACTCTCTCCCGCAAGCGGGGGAGGGTTAGGGAGAGGGAGTCGCCCGTAGCGGATCGGAGTCCCCTTTGTGGGGTAACGGCCACGAATCGACATGGTGTTCGGGCAGGTTCGCGATGAACAGGTTGCCCACTTCGAAAACCAGGTCGCGCGTGCCACGGTATCCCACGGAAAGCCTGTGGGCAGCGCCAAGGCAGTCGAACAGGGGCAGCCCCATTTTTACAAACGGGATCCCGAGCCGCTGCGCCGCCTGCCGCCCGTGGGAATGGGTGATCATCAGGTCGCAACCTGAAGCGCGGGCTTCAAAATCTTCCAGATCGCCGATCACGACCTCCGCGCAAGGCAGCTTCTCCAGCAGCGGAGAATGCGTGGTGGTGACAGCGGCCGCAATCTCGCATCCCATCTCGGCCAGCCACATGCCGGTTTGCCAGAGCAGGTCAGGCTCGGCACCCAGCGCGACTTTTTTGCCGCCGAAGAAGAAATGCCCGTCCAGCATGGCGTCAACCAGTTGACTGCGCTGTCTGCGGTATTTGCTGGCCACGGGCGTAGCGCTCAACGCCGACAGAAAAGCGAGAAAATCGTCGTTTGCCTGTAGTCCGGTGAGCCGGTCGAACAACCGGTATGGCACGCCCGTCCTTGACTCCAGCGCTTCAGCGGCGGGCCGCATCTGTTCGCCGAGCGCGATGGTCACCGCCGATCCGCCCATCTGTTTGATCTGGGCCACTTTCGCACCGCCCAGCGTGGTAGGCAGAAAATTTTCCGGGATGTGTCCGTCGAGCGAACCGGACAGGTCCGGGGCGATAATCGGATAAAGCCCGAAGGATTCGATGATTTCACGCACCTCCTCGATATCCGCCACGGTAAGGTGGCTGCCGGGCAGCACGTTGACTTGCCAGACGGTTCTCGGCGCCGGCTCGCACAGGCTTTTCACCAGAGCCGTAACCGCCTTGCTCCAGCCGTCCTGAAACGCGCCCTGATAGTCCGGCGTCGAAACATACACCAGGGCGGTATCCTTTAACTCCGGGTGTTTCTGGCGGATCAGCTTGAGGAATCCGTCCACGTCGTCGCCCTTGGTCTCGGTCAGCCCGGTCGAGCAAATGCCGATGATGTCCGGCCCGGCGCGGTTGTATATGTTCATGATCGCCTGCTCCAGGTTATCCATGCCGCCAAGAATGGTGGTGACCTCGTTCATGGCGGTGGTCTGGAGCGGAATGGTCTCGCGGAAGTGGCGCACGAACAGCACCAGTCCGAAGGCGGTGCAGCCCTGAGAGCCGTGCATCAGCGGCATGCATTTGTCCAGGCCGAGAAAGGCCAGCGCCGCGCCGACAGGCTGGCTCATCTTGAGCGGATTGACCGCGCAGGATTTTTTCGATGTGGTTACGGTTGCCATATTTTCACCTTTTACTTTCACCGCAATGGACGCGAAGGTACGCAAAGGAAAACCAAATCGGGTTCCCTTGCGTACCTTTGCGTCCTTCGCGGTTCATAGATATTCTTCCCATGGAGCTGGACACCGCACCTGTTCCCAGATCGGGTTGTAAATCGCCCGGTCGATCTGTTTCACCAGCTCCACCATCCCCTCGTAGCCCGCATAGGCATGGTGGCGCTCCTGGTTGATGTCGAGCCATGGGGTCTTGGCCTTCAGCGCCACGAACTGCGACCTGCCGCCGGAAAGCATGATGTCGGCGCTGGATTCCTTGAGCATCCGGTACATCTCGCGCGGAGGGAGATCGTCGAACATATGGGCATCGCCTCCCATGATTTCCTTGATGCGCGCCTTGTCTTCCGCGGTGGATTTCTTGGTGCTGGTGCCGGTAATCACCATGCCCACTTCGCGCAGGGCTGAGACCACCGACCAGGACTTCACCCCGCCGGTCAAAAGCAGCACCCTCTTGCCCCGCAGCCTCTCGCTGTAAGGCTTCAGCCTCGCCCAGGCACGGGCCTCCTCGCGCTCGATCAGGGCCTCGGTCCGCGCGAGCAGATCATCCTGCGCCCCCTGCCGCACCAATAGTCTGGCGATGCTGCGCAAGCTCTCGCTGGTATCCGAAACCCCGTAAAAAGAGCCCTCGAACCAGGGAATGCCATAGCGTTCTTCCATCTTGCGAGCCAGATTGATCAGCGCCTTTGAGCACACCATCATTCCCGCCTTGGCCCTGTGGGCGCAGGCAACCTCGCGGTAACGGGCGTCGCCCGAAATGTTGGCCAGCACCCGGATGCCGAGGGCATCGAATAATGGCTGCACCTGCCACAATTCGCCCGCCAGATTGTATTCGCCGTAAATATTGATGTCGTAGTGCGTCGTGACCGCCGGCTCCTCGGTGCCGATCACGTAGTCGAGCAAGGCCTCGCCCGCCAGTTTGTTGCCCAGGTTCTTGCTGCCCGCGAATCCCGGCGCATTGACCGGGATGACCGGCTTGCCGAACTTTTCCGCCGCACGCTTGCACACCGCCTCCACGTCGTCGCCGATCAGGGCGGTGACGCAGGTCTGGTAGACGAATACAGCGGGAGGGTCGTATTTCTCGATGATCTCGCGGATCGCCCTGAACAGGCGTTTTTCCCCGCCATAGATCACGTCCAGCTCGCCGATGTCAGTCGTGAAGCCGGTACGATAAAGCATCGGCCCGCTCGAAGCCGCGTGGCGGTTGTCCCAGGAGTTGCCTTCACAGGCGATCGGCCCGTGCACCAGATGGGCCACGTCCACGATCGGCTGCAGCGCGA
>JAJYUW010000099.1 GCA_021792335.1 Pseudomonadota bacterium
TACTGCCGTGCCGCGAAGTGAGATCGCCATTGCCTACACACTACCGTTGAAGGAGAAAAGATTTTCCTGGTTTTCAAATCTTTCGGCCGAGGAAGGCGAAAAGAATTTGCTGAAGTCAGGAAAATGGATCGAGAACTGCGACAGTGAATGGACCCAGGCTCCGTCGAAGTGGTTGTCGATCGTCGGCGCCGCGGCCCGGTGCTTCGCCGACGGCCCCAAGGTGTTTCACCGCTTGCCGGCGAAGTCAACCATCATAGTTCATCCACAATGGAGAGCGAATTGTTCGCCGGCGTCGCTTGGGAGCCTCACGTGGCCAGTCCGATCGTTTGGCCGTCTCGTATGCCGGGTCGCGATTCCTTCTCTGGTCAGCTCGGACGCATCGACTTGAGAACCTGCCGGGCCTTGGAGGCCAGCGGGTCATTGGGGGCAAGCGCGATCACCGTGTGAAGCTGTTCTTCGGCTTTGCGCTTGTGCTTGAGCGCAAGCATCACGAGCGCCAGATGGTAGTGGGCGATAGCCATTTTCGGGTCGTCCTTTATACATTGGAGCAGTAACGGCTCGGCGTTGTCTGGCAGGCCGCGCTTGAGCAGTATTGCAGCGAGCGTATCTGCCGTACTCGGATCGTTGGGCATCAGAGACCTGGCCCTCTGTGCAAGCTGAAGAGCGGTGTCCAGGTTCCGATTCGTTTCGAAATAGTCCCACGCGAGGTTGTTGGCGGCCGGAGCGAAGTCCGGATGAGCGTCCAGGATCATTTTGTAGCGGGCAGCGGCGCGATTCGGATGGCCTTCACGGTCGTCCATCTGTCCCAGAGCCATCAGCGCCGGTACGTAATGCGGATTCTTCTTGAGCGCCGTGTCCATCGCCTGACGCGCCAGATCGAGTTTGCCTTCGCGCTGATACACGTATGCGAGTCCGTCGTACGCGGTGAGATAGGCGGCATCGACGGTCAGCGCCGCTTGATATTCCTTCACCGCGGCATCGAACTGCGATTCCTGGACAAGATATTCTCCGAGCAGGACGTGAAACGCCGCGCTTTTGGGTTCGACCTTTATCTGAGCGCGGATTCGTTCGATCGCGGAGGGCAGGCCACTGGATTTGGTCAGCGCGAGCGCAAGCCCCTGCAAAGCCGATATGAGAGACGGACTTCGCTTCAGCGCGGATTCGAAATCGGGGATCGCGTCCTTGTACCGATTCTCCGCGAGCGCAATTTGGCCCAACTGCTCGTGTGGGAGCGCGGCATTGGGTGCGAGTTGCTCGACCTCCTGGTATTCCCGCGCGGCTTGCCGGTAGTGGCGCTGCGCAATCAGCGACTGGCCGCGAATCACCATCGCCGCGATGTTATTTTCATTGAGCGCAAGCGCGCGATCGGAATCGCTCAGCGCGGGCTGGAATTCCTGGTGGTTGAATTCCAGTGCCGACAGCAGGGTGTATGTGCTGCCGTTGCGCGGAGCGAGTTGCGCGGCATTACGTAGTTCTCGTGCCGCTTCCCGCCACTTGCCCAGCGCAATCGAGGTTGACCCAAGGTAGTAATATGCCGGGGCGGAGCCGGGAGCGACTTTAACCAGGGCCAGCAGCTCCTTGCGGGCTTCGGGGATCTTGTGCTGCGCGAGGTCAAGACGGGCTCGAGCGTAAATGACCGATGGATCGCTTCCGTGCTGCTCACTGTTGAGCTTCCGAAGCAGGATGCCAGCCTGGTCGAATTTCTTAAGCGTGACATCCAGCAGCGCAAGACGGCTCTGGGCGGCAACCTTCGCGGGCCCGTTTTCAGCCATCCTCGTGAGCAGCTTCTCGGCTTCCGGCAAGTCGTTCTTGTCGCCCTCAAGCATCTCCGCCAGCGCCATGCTTACGTTTCCACTAGCCGGGTTGGCGGAAGCTCCGGCGCGCAGCACCTTGAGAGCGTCGGGTCTTTTACCGAGCGACGTCAAATAGGAAGCTTCCAGCACATAGGCGGCCGCGAAATGGGGATCGAGACGGATCGCCTTGTTCAGCGTTTGCAGTCCGTTGTCGGATTGTCCCAGGGCAAATTGAACCGCTGCGAGAGGGACGAGAGGAACGGCACTTTTTGGATTCTTGTCCGCGACTGCGGATAGGGTGGTCAGCGCGCTCTGATTATCGTTCTCGGCCCCAAGCGATTCGCCCAGGAGCACGTTGCCGAGGAGCGAATTCGGGTTGCGCTTGAGCATGCTGCGCGCGATCTGCTCCGCGGCTTGCGGGCGCTTGGCGGCGATATAGAACTCGCCAAGCCTGTTTTGAGCCTGCTCATTTGCGGGATTCAGGCTCGCGGCCTTGGAAAACGCCGCGTATGCGGGCCCGAAGCGTTGCTCCTTGAGCAGAGCTTGCCCCAGTTCGAAATAGGGCTTGTCGGATTTCGGCGCCTTCTGGACCGCCTTTCTGAAATAGAGATCGGCTAACGCATACTCGTGCGCTGCCATCGCCTTGCGTCCCTCGGCCATGTAGTCGTGCCGAAAGCATCCGCTTGCAATCACTGCGAGGAGCACAAGCGCGAGTGCTTTGAATGATGTCTTCATAAAATTTCCGACGATCTAGCGTTTGCTTGCCACGAACAATTTGCTGCCCGAGGGACCCGGCAAATAGCTCTGAACCAGAAGCGGCACCGCGCGCCCCGCAAAGGCCATCAGCTCGGACAAGGTTTTTTTGTCGCTTCCAATAATCGGAGCCGACAGGCGGATAAGACATCCGTCGCTTCGGCGATCGAACACCGAACGCCACAGGGTCGTCATCACGCCGCTCAACTGGCTTCGCTCCGGCTCGCCCTGTTGCATATACCAGTAAATGACGAGCATCCGTTCGTCGTTCTTTTGAAACACCATCTGGTTGGCAAGAATCTTCGGCCCGTCCCCCGACGGGACATTCCGCAATGAGGTCTTGTCCACTTCCCAACCGGCGCCCGGGATACAGTGCAACGGCGAATGCATCGTGGCGCCGCTCTCCTGCCGGCTGTAGTACGCGACATAAAGCTCGATCGGAGCGGGGCTATCCTGAGCCGCATATACACGAGTCAGGATCGCGGAAGGGTTGAGGCTTTCCAGTTGGCGCTTTGAGATAGTGACCTGCTGCCCATGCCATTTGCCAAGCTGCAGCGGGAACTCGGTCAGCGGATGCTTAAGCGCGATCGGACGGTCGAGGTGAACATTGTCCTGCACGGCGAAGGCGAAGATAACGACAGCGATGGCCGCGACCACGTTCCATCCCGGGCCGATCAGCAGGCGCTTTTCTGCCTGCGGCCCATCGGCTCTGGAGTTCGCGGCTGAGGAATTCGCACGGGATTCAAATCTCTGGCGACGCGAGAGCAATAAACAAAGACCGACGATCGCCGCGCATCCAAGCACAAAGACGACAAGGCCGGTGGTCATGTGAGTGAGGCCCTGAGCCGCTTCGGATCCCACCGCGTAACACATCACGGCGGTCAGAACGATTCGCAGTCCATTGAACAAGATCGCGATCGGCGCGGCACTCAGAGCGACCAGAATTTGGGGCAGCCGCCCCTCCACCAGCAGGTACGCCGCCAAAGTTGCGGTCGCGGTCAGGGCGAAGAGCGAATGAATTCCGCTGCAGGCCTGCGCGACATCTAGACTGGCGTTGGGTAGAACAATAATGTTCCCTTCACGCAGGGCTGGAATGCCGACCAGATCGAGCGCGCGCCCGGCAAGCGCACTCGAGACCAACTGAAGGTGGCCTGACAGCGGAAGATAAATCGTGGCGGGCAGTGGCACCGCGAACAGCAGGAATCCGAGCGGAAAGGCAAGCCGCCTTAGATTGCGCCGGCCCAGCGCCGCGAGCGTCACTCCGGTCAGCGTGACCAGGAATGAAAGCCGCATGACGAACAGGAGCAGCGTCTCGCGACCCATGAACAGCATCAGGCAGCCTGCCGCAATCAGCGCGTAGCCGAAACCATAGCCTTGCGCGTCTGCCAGAAAGCGCTGCCAGCCGAGACTCCGTATCTCAAGCAGAGCAAGTGCGAAAGCGACGGGCGGGACGAGCAGGGCGTAGGAGTACGTCTGGTCCAATCGCACGAACTCGAGCCACGCGCCCAAGACCGGCCAGTAAAGGAAGAACACTGCTACGCACAGCAACGCAGCACTCAAGAATGAGAAAGTGTGCTCAACTTTCGTTTTTCGTTGGGCCAATGCAGCCATTGTCACCTGTAGAGTTTAATCCCTATCCAAGGCGTCTCTAGGCCGTGTTTTACGTGGAAGGCCCCGATTTCGGGTACGAATCTAACCAAAACGATGGCGTGCGCCCGTGAGTTTCGTACGCGCCTCGCCACTCTTGAAGGTGAGATTCCAACATCCCGTATCTGGCCACTTGTCGGATGATATAAAGCGTTTTCGTTTGCAATTGTGCGCATCTTAGAAGATATGACACCAACACGAGCAGGCAGGTTGAGCCGCGCCCTCGCGGCAATCAGACCTTTCGTCTTGATTGCGATACTGGCAGGGGCCGTAATAGTCGTGCCGTCCTGCGCCAGCAGGACGGTGGAGACGAATGTGGTAAACGTCGCGCCGCCCAAAGCCGAACCATACCTTATCGGCAAGGACGACGTGCTGAACGTAGTGGTCTGGAAGCAACCTCAGTTGACCGGCAACGTAACTGTGGCCGGAGATGGAACAATAACGATGCCTCTCGCCGGAACCGTCACGGCGGCGGGGCTGACGACACAGGAGTTGCAAGAGAAGCTGACCCAAAAGCTCTCTAAAGACATCCATAATCCGAACGTCACGGTCAGCGTCGTAACTGCCAATAGCATGGTTTTTTACGTGCTCGGTCAGGTGCATGCGCCGGGTGTCTATCCATTGCACCCGGGCGAAGTGCTCTCGCAGGGACTTGCGCAAGCCGGAGGATTGACCGATTTTGCGAACGCGAAAGCGATCAGAGTAGTGCGCAGGATGCCCGGCAAGGATTTGGAGATGACCGTAAATTACCAGCGGATTGAGGACGACGGCGACGTGCAGGATGACGTTGTCTTGAGAGCCGGTGATACCATTACAGTTCCATAAGGGGAGGGCGGCCTGGCGCTTGATCGGCGCCGTAGTCGTGGCTCTGGTCGTATGCTTTGCACGTACTGTCGAGGCGGCTGCTGTGCTTCAGGTGGCTCCAATCGTTTCGGTGTCGGAAATGTACGATGACAACATCCTGATGTCGCCGACCGATGTCAAAGGCGATTTCGTGACCGCGGCGTTGCTCGGAGGGTACGCCGACTTGAGCACGCCGCTCAGCGACACCCAGCTCCAGTATATGGCGCTCGCGGAGAAATTCGCGAATTATTCGCAATACGACAACGTGGGCGCGGCTCAATACTTCGTGTTGAAGCACAAGCAGGAACTGTCACCCGAGACCAAACTCACTCTTAACGACGATTACCTTCAGGGTGATCTCACCGCCGGTTTCGGGGTGGGAACTTCCGTAGCTTTCAACCCGGGGCTCGGCCAGACTCTGCTTCAGGGCAGCGGATATTGGATGAATGATGCATCGGGATCCTTGAAGCATGACTTCGGGGACGGTATCACCTCCAATTTCTCGCTCTCGCAGATGACCTTTCATTCGAACGGCGTCGGTTACTCCTTCGAGCAGGGCGGAACCGGCGGGTTCCAATATGAGCTATCGGATACGCTCTCGCTCGGAGCCGCCGATCAGTTTTACGATTTTCGCTTCAGCAATTTCCCCGCGGCGGAAAGTAATTGGCCGCAATTGACCCTGAATTGGCAACCGACCGCGCAGATCAAGGGCTCCGTGTACGCGGGCCCCGCGGTAGAGTACACTTTAAGCGGTCCCGCTCCCACCCACCTCTACCCCGGCTATCTCGTTTCTCTCAGCTACTCGGCTGAGAAATGGACGGCCCAGGTTGGCGGAGGCGAGACCCCAATGATGCTGGCGGGGCTTGGCGGCGCAGGAGTGTCTGAGGGTGGGTCGGGGAGCTTTAACTACGCTCTCGGACAATATACGTCTTTCACGGCCGACGCGTCATACGCGAAATATTTCGGCGGCGGTTTCAACGGCGATTATTATGCATACGGAGCGGAGATTAAGAGCCAGCTCCAGCCGTGGCTCATGGTCTTTGTGCAATATGCCGGTATTCGCAGGGGACTTGGCGGCGGTACTCCGGCGGCGGCCCTGGCGACCGGGCTTCCAATTGGAACGCAAGCGGTCATAAATATCTACATGGTCGGCGCTACGGTTTCGTTCGATCTCATCAAGAGTGCGATATGAATGAATCCAATTCCATAAGCATTGCGCCTTACCTGGATATTATCCATCGTCATCGGATAAGTTCGCTATGCATACTCGCGGTGGGGTTGGTCCTGACCCTGGTCCTGGTCATTTTCTATCCGGATCGGTACCAATCGACCGCGGTCCTGATAGTTCGCAGCTCGGAAGTTTCGCGCGATTATGTGACGAACAACCTGAGCGGCCGTTTGCAGGCCCGTCTCCATGCCTTGGCCGAACTCGTGCTCAGCCAGGACCAACTGAGCAACGTCATCGAACAGTACAATCTTTATCCGCGCGCCCGGGCTAACCGCGAAACGATGACCGATATCGTCCAGACGATGCGCAAGCGCATCGTGATCGATACCTCTTCGGGGACGCGGGCGCCGCGGCAGCCCAACCAGCAAGGACAGTCTTTCTCGATTTCCTTTTCCTACACCAGTCCGTCCATCGCGCAACAGGTGACGGCCAAGCTGGCCGATACGTTCATCAACGACGACCTTCAGTCGCGCATCCGCGATGCGACCGCGACCACCCAGTTCATCACCGACCAGGTTGCTCAAATCGGCGCCAAGCTTACGGCCAAAGGGCAGCAACTCAAGGATCTTCAGAGCAAATTCAGCGGCAGCCTGCCCGGCGATCTTCAGACCAATCTGCAGGCGGTGGCTGATCTGGAATCGCAACTCAGACACGACAGCGATTCGGTCGCCGAGCTTCAGCAGAAGCAGATGGAAATCGAGAGCGAGCGGGTGCAGGCGAGCCAGCAGGACATCACCATCACGACCCCATCCGGAAATCAGACGAGCGGCTCGCCTGAAGCGCTGCTCAGCGATATGCAAACCCGTTTGACCCGGATGAGTGCGCAATACAGCGACAGTTATCCTGACGTCATCGCTCTGAAGGAGCAGATTGCCGCGCTCAAGAAGGAAGTCAAAGACCGCCAGGAGCATCCGCAGAAATACGAATCGCCGATGGAGCGGCAGTTGAGCCGGGACGGCGCGGCGATAGCGGTGAGAATCGCGAACCGGCAGCGCGAGCTCGCGGCGCTTAAATCCCAACTGAAGAATCTCAACCTCGCAATTGCCGAGACTCCTGCGCACGCCCAGATGCTGGCCAGCGTGCAGCGCGACTACCAGGTTCTGTCAGCGACCTATCACGACCTGCTCGCCAAAAAACTGGCCGCGCAGATGGCGGAAAGCCTCGAACAAAGACAGGAAGGCGAGCGCCTTGACGTTCTCGACCCGGCTTCGCTTCCGACCGACCCCCAGCAGCCCGACAGGCTGACTGCCGGGATCGGAGGCGTGTTGTTCAGCGGCCTTTTGGCCCTCGCGATGCCGTTTATGCTCTTCTTCACGGACACTTCCTTCAAGGATCCGGACGAAGTCAGGAACGAGCACGGACTGCCGGTCGCGGCGACCATCCCGCTGGTCGGGATGATCGAGTCCGAGTCCTCGTCCAGAGCGCTCAGGATCAGGGCTCTTGCGATCTCGTCGGCCTGTATGCTCGCGGGAACCGGCGTGATCTGGTTCGCGGCTCTGAAAGGAATTCTGTAGAAGCCCAAATGGCTATCTATGACGCATACTACGGGTGCGGACGGGAACCGTTTAGCCTGAATCCGGACC
>JAJYUW010000100.1 GCA_021792335.1 Pseudomonadota bacterium
CGAGTGCCAGGGCCCGGTCTACTTCCAGAAATGGTACGGCATGAAGCCCACCACCCCGATCATCTCCGGCGGCATGAACGCGCTGCGCCTGCCCGGCTTCTTCGAGAACCTGGGCCACGGCAACGTGATCAACACCGCCGGCGGCGGCGCCTACGGCCACATCGACAGCCCGGCGGCCGGCGCGGTCTCCCTGCGCCAGTCCTACGAGTGCTGGAAAGCCGGCGCCGACCCGATCGAATTCGCGAAGGAACACAAGGAATTCGCGCGCGCTTTCGAGTCCTTCCCTGGCGATGCCGACAAAATCTTCCCGGGCTGGCGCGAAAAACTGGGCGTACACAAGTAAGCCCGGGTTTAAGCCAAAGTGGTGAAACACGCCCCCACTTCGCTGGGGGCGTTTTTCTTCCGTGCGGAGAAGTTGTTGCCGCATGGACAAGCAGGAGAGAAACATGAGTAATAAAGATCAATACAAAGTTCACAAGGAACCCTTCTACCAGGCTCAGGGCAAAGAGGTTGCGCTTTACGAAGCTGCCTACGCCGCCCGCCTTCCTGTCATGGTAAAAGGCCCGACCGGATGCGGAAAGTCGCGTTTCGTCGAATACATGGCCTGGAAACTGGGCAAGCCGCTGATCACCGTGGCCTGCAACGAGGACATGACCGCATCCGACCTGGTCGGCCGCTATCTGCTCGATGCCAACGGCACGCGCTGGCTCGACGGCCCGCTGACCACGGCCGCGCGCATCGGTGCGATCTGCTATCTGGACGAAATCGTCGAAGCGCGCCAGGACACCACCGTGGTGATACATCCCCTGACCGATCACCGCCGCACCCTGCCGCTGGATAAAAAAGGCGAGCTCCTCGAAGCGCATCCCGATTTTCAGCTGGTGATTTCCTACAACCCAGGCTACCAGAACCTGATGAAGGATTTGAAGCAATCCACCAAACAACGTTTTACCGCTTTCGATTTCGATTATCCCGGCGTCAAGCTGGAAACCGGCATTGTGGCGAAGGAAACCGGCACTGATGAAGAGATGGCGGCCAAACTGGTAAAGATCGGCACCACGGCGCGCAACCTGAAAGGCCACGGCCTGGACGAAGGCATTTCAACCCGTCTGCTGGTATACGCCGCCACCCTGATCAAGGGCGGAGTGGAACCGCGCGACGCCTGCCGCATGGCGCTGGTGCGCCCGATCACGGATGACGCGGATATCCGCGAAACACTGGATCACGCGATTGACGCCACTTTCGACTGAGGACTGTGATCGTGGCTGAAGCACACACCGAATACGAACACCCCCTGATGAAGGGCTACCGGGAGCAGCTCGGCTTCGGTTTCCCGCAGGTCGCCCAAGTGTTCGAGGACTGCATGGCCGAGGCCTTGTCGGCGCTGTCCAGAGAGGGCATCGATGCCTATCTGGAGTATGCGCGCTTTCTGTGCAAGATGGGGCGCGGCGCCGAGCCGGTGCTGATCTTTCTGGAAGAGTGGCCGTCGGTTGCCACCACGCTGGGCGAGTCTGCACTGCCCGCGCTCAAGGCTTTCATCCACAAGATGTACAAGTCGCCCAACGGCAAAGCCATCGTGCCGTTCCTGCAATCCCTGGCGGCCACCGCGCGGCGGCTGCATTCGCAGGAACAGATGCAGGACTACATGGACCTGACGCTGGATTTCATGGGGCGCACCACCGGTTCTATTCACGGCATCCACACCACCTTCGCCAGCCCGGGCCTGCCTGAATTTTTCCAGCAGACGCCGTTCCTGTTAAGCCAGGTTTCCATCGCCGGACTGAAAAACTGGGTCGAATACGGCATACGCAATTACCACGACCATCCCGATCGCCAGCGCGATTACTTCAGCCTGCAATCGGCAGACAGCCGCGCCATGATGCAGCGCGAACGTAGCGGCACGCTACTGTTCGACAATGAACGCAAGCTGGATATGTATTTGCGCGGGCTGTGGAATGTCAGCGACCATTTCGTGCCGTACTCGCTCAAATTCGACGAACTGCGCAAGCCGATTCCCTACTACGACAAGCTGGGCATCCGGTTGCCGGATGTGTTCGACGACAGAAATGGCGTGACCGGCATCGACCGCTACCGCGCCGTGCTCGCGCACGTCGTCGGTCACAAACGTTGGACCACGGCCATTTTTGCCGACAACATGAGCCCATTCCAGCGCATGTCGGCCGAGTTCCTGGAAGACTCGCGGGTGGAGTATCTGGCCATGCGCCAATATCCCGGCCTGCGCCGCATCTTCCTGGCCCTGCATCCGGTGCCGGCGGAAGACGCCTGCGACCCGGAACAAGAATCGGCCGTGCGCCATCGCCTGGCCATGCTGTCGCGCGCCATCCTGGATGCAAATCACCCGTACCAGAATCCCGACATTATCGAATTCGCCCAACGTTTCCATGCTCTGATGGAACAAAGCGAATCCAGCACGCAGGAAATGGCCGACCTGGCTGTTGCATTCGGTGCCAGAACGCGCCGCCAGAGCGACCAGTTGCCGAAAATCCACTTTCAGGACACCGAAATCGATTACCGCGACGACAACCGTCAGATGTGGAAATTCATCGAGGAAGGCGACGAAGAGGAAGCTTTCGACCAGAATCGCAAGGTCGAACTTGAAGAGGAAATCAAAGGCCTGCCGCCACGCCATTATCCGGAATGGGATTACAACAGCCAGACCTACCGGCCCGACTGGGCGAGCGTTTACGAGGCATTGCACCCGAAAGGCAACGCGGCTGATATCGATCGGCTGCTTGATAAACACAGCGCGCTGGCCAAACGCCTGAAACGCATGCTGGACCTGCTCAAACCACAGGACAAAGTGCGCATCCGCTACCAGGAAGAAGGCAGCGAGCTGGATCTGGATGTCGCGCTACGCTCCCTGATCGATTTCAAGGGGGGCGCGACTCCCGATCCGCGCATCAACATGAGCCACAAAACCAGCGGGCGCAACATTGCCGTCATGCTGCTGCTGGACCTGTCCGAATCGCTCAACGAATCGGTGTTCGCAGGGATGGGCGGCAAGCCGCCCAACTCGCAAAAAGTCGCCGGCAGCTCCCAGACCATACTCGAACTGAGCCAGGAAGCGGTGTCCCTGCTGGCCTGGGCGGTTGACAAACTGGGCGACCCGTTCGCCATCGGCGGCTTCCACTCCGACACCCGGCACGACGTGCGCTATCTCCACATCAAGGGCTATAGCGAACAATGGAACGACGAGGTGAAAGGGCGTCTGGCCGCGATGAAAGCCGCCTACTCTACCCGCATGGGGGCCGCGATGCGGCATGGCGCGCACTATCTGGAGAATCAGAAGGCAGAGAAAAAGCTGATGCTGATCCTGACCGATGGCGAACCCTCGGACGTGGACACCAATGACGAGCGCCTGTTGATTGAAGACACCCGCCAGGCCGTGAAGGAACTCGACACCAAGGGCATTTACACCTACTGCATCAGCCTCGATCCCAAGGCGGATGAATACGTCCGCGACATTTTCGGCAAGCAGTACACCGTCATAGACAACATCCAGCGCCTGCCGGAACGGCTGCCGGAACTGTTCATGGCTCTGACCAAGTAGGCCTGGCCGAGGGCGGCGCCATACACCTTAGCGCAGCCCCCTACCGCCCGCTTGGCGCAAGCATCTTTTCGAGCAGGCTCTTGATGAGAGCCGGCTCAAAAGGTTTGTCGCAGATCGCCGAAACACCCGCCTGCTCCACGGCAGCCAACCGGTTCTGATTTTTCTCGCTGGAAATCATCAATACCGGCACCGAGCTTTGCCAACTCTTGCCGCGAATGAACTCCACCAGTTCCCTGCCGTCCATTTCGGGCATGTTGTAATCGGTCACGACCAGATCGAAAAACTGTTCCTGGATGATTTCTGCCGCCTGCAGGCCATTCTCCGCCTCGATGATATGTTGAATGCCCATGTTTCCCAGCACCTGCCGGCTGTAAGTACGGGCGCTGCGACTGTCGTCGACCACCAATACGCGCAGATTTTCGATATCGATGTCCCCGCCATCCAGCGAGAGGTTGCCGGGTTTGAGGTAGTCAAGCGTAGCGGAAAGGGCGGTTCTCAACTGTCCGCTTTCAAACGGTTTCGGCAAAATGGCGCAGGCGCCGGCCTGGCGTACGGGATCAAGGTATTGAAGCTTGGTCTCGCTGGAGATCAGGATAAACGCGACGCCTTTCAGTGCATCGTCTACACGCATCTTTTCCACCAGCTCGGCGCCCGTCATATCGCTGAGATACATGGCACTTATAACGAGGTCGGGCAAGCGCTCGTGCATGGCAGCAAGCACTGTGGCACCGTCCCTGAAAACCCGGGGGGGCAGGATATCCAGATCGCCAAGCCGCGCCTCGATGAACTGGGATTGCACACTGGAGGGTTCGACCAGGAAGATGGAAAGATCACTCATGCCGGTTAGAAATGTCATGCCCACTATCCCTTTTTAATTGTTAGAGGAAATATAGCCTCAACTTCCCGCCATTTCCAGACCATGGCCTATCCGCGCAAAACCTTGTCCAGGTACTCCTTCACTATCCTCACCAACTCGGCGTCGCGGTTATTGAAAAAATGGTCGGCCTGGGGAACGACTGTCTGTTCCGAGCCTTTAACGCTGAAGGATGCGGCCCGTGCCCCGGCGTTCTGCAGTACTGCGGGCAGGTCGCTGTCGCCATAGAGATCGAGAACCGGGCAGTTCACTTTGCCATATGCCCCACCGCCAGGCATGCCGATAGCAACCCAGGCTTGCACCGGCGCATCGGGATTCTGCTCAAGATAGTGCAGGCTCATGCGTGAACCCATGCTGTGCGAGACGATGGCGACCGGGCCGTAGCCCTTGCCCTGCAGAAAAGCTGCGGCCGCCTTGAGCCGTGCCGCCGCCTCGTCGAACGTGGCCGGATAGGCCTCCGACACGGCATCCGCAGCCAGCACCGGCATTTGCAGCGAGAGGGTGGTGTAGCCTTGCTCCGCCAGGCCGCTGCGTAGCACGCCGATGAGATTCCAGTCCGGATGGACGCCCAGGCCATGCACCACGATCACGGCACTCCCGGGTTTGGCAGCTTCGGCATAAATGGCGAGAAAGCGGTGCCTGTTCGCCTCCAGATAAAGCGGTTCGCCCACCACGATCGAAGGGATGACTTCATCCGCCCATTTCTTCTCTCGCGCATAATCCGATGCGGCAGCGGGCAGGGCAAACAGCAGCAGCGCGATCACCAGAAAACGCATACGACCTCCTCCAATACCCACGATGCGAGACCCGACAGAAAAAACCGGACGGACCCATCAAGAAAAGAAAATATAACAGAAAAGCGCAGCTGCGGCCGTACAACACATTGACCTTGATCAACATATCGATGATCATATTCTCATTGGGCAAAAGGCGCATCACTCATGACAAAATACATCGGAATCCTCACCGCCGGCGGCGACAGCCCCGGCCTCAACGCAGCGATACGCGGGGTCGGCAAGTCCGCTCTGAATAATTACGGCATGCAGATCATCGGCTTCCGCGACGGCTTCCGCGGGCTGATGGAAAACCGGACGATGCGGCTGGACGGCGGGCAACTCTCCGACATTCTGACCAAGGGCGGCACCATACTCGGCACCAGCCGCGACAAACCCCACCGCATGCCGGTGGGTGGCAAGCTGCTTGATATGACTGACGTCATCGTCGGCAATTACCAGGACAACCATCTCGACGCCCTGGTCTGCCTGGGTGGCGGCGGCACGCAAAAAAACGCCCTGCGCCTCAAGGAAAAAGGCCTCAACATCATCACCCTGCCGAAAACCATCGACAATGATGTCGCCTTGACCGATGCCACTTTCGGCTTCGACACCGCGCTCGGCATCGCGACCGACGCGATCGACCGGCTGCACAGCACGGCGCACAGCCACCACCGCATCATCGTGGTGGAGATCATGGGCCACAGGGCCGGCTGGCTGGCTCTGGGCGCTGGTATCGCGGGCGGCGCCGACGTCATCCTCATTCCCGAAATCCCGTACTCGGTGGAAAGCGCGGCGGAAGCGATCCGCGAGCGCAGCCGGCGCGGGAAACCGTTCAGTATCGTTGCCGTGGCCGAAGGGGCAATCTCCAAACAGGAACACGACGCCCTGCTGGAGGCCAAGAAACAGAAATCCTCTTCCAGGCAAAAAGAGAGCAAGAAGGCAGAGCCTGAGGATGTCCCGGAAATCCAGTATGCCGAGCGCACGCTGCGCCTCGCCAAGCAGCTCGAAAAGCTGACCGGCCTGGAATCCCGCGTCACCATACTGGGACATCTGCAGCGCGGCGGCATCCCCTCCGCGGCCGACCGTCTGCTTGCCACCCGCCTGGGGACGGCCTGCACCGACCTGATACATCAGGGCCACTATGGCGTCATGGTTGCCGCCAAGGGGGAAATCACCAAACCGGTGAAACTGGAGGATGTCGCCGGGCAAGTCAAAACTGTTCCCCCCGACCACCCATGGGTAGTGAGTGCACGGCGCGTCGGTACCAATATGGGCGATTGAGACCGCTTCTTAAGGCAAAATCAGGCCTTCGATACCGGCTTGGCCTGGCCACGGCCCAAGCCTCCGAGCATGGGCAGGGAGGCCACCAGATCCGCGAAGCGTTGCCCCTGCACGACAACGTGAGCGCGCAGCCGCTCGGCTGCAAGCTCTCCATCCTGGGCCAGAATCGCCTCGACGATGCCGGCATGCTCCGCGAAAGACGTGCTCATCCTGTCTCTCACACGGAGCTGGAGGCGACGATACGGCCTCAATCTCCGGTGCAGGGCGGCGGCCTGCTCCTCCAGAAAACCGTTATGGCTTGCCGCGTAGATCAAATGATGAAAGCGCTCGTTTAGCCGATAATAGGTGTCCGGGTCGTTCGCCTCCCGCGCATCCTCGCAAGCCTGGTGCGCCGCTGCGAGAACCTGTTGATCCGGTTCCGTGATGCGGCGCGCAGCCAGCCGTCCGCACATGGCTTCGAGCTCGGCCATCACTTCGAACATCTCGCACAACCGATGCGGCCCGATTTCCGCGACGATGGCTCCCCGCCGGGGCCGTATCTCGACCAATCCGGCCGAGGACAACTGGATCAAGGCTTCACGAATCGGCGTGCGCGACACACCAAAACCGCTCGCCAATTCAGTCTCGTCAAGACGCATTCCCGGCGGGTAGACCCCCGTGACGATGCGCTCCTCGATCAGATCGCCCATCTGCTCCGAGCGCCGTGACGTGCGCGGCTTGCTTTCCATAACACTCCCGAATGGCTTTGCCAAATATGGCGGCAATTATATAGCGATATTGACAACAGATACGCAGGCATTCAATATTGCATACATTGTATATTTTATTGTATACAATTTATTACTCTCATCGTTCCTGATTTTAAGGGCAGGCTCGCGGAGCAGTCTTAACCTCCAAGCCCAAGTTTCGCACCTAACATAAAGGAGATTGCTGAATGGACATCACTCGCCGCCGTATTCTGCTCGGTTTAGCCGCCGCCCCAACCGTTGCGCTGTTTGGCCGCCACGCCTTTGCGGCGGACCCGGTAAGCCTGAAAATTTCCCACCAATTCCCCGGTGGCACCATCAATGAAGGCGACTTCCGCGACCGTCTGTGCCGCCGCTTCGCCGCCGAGATCGAAAAGCGCACCGCTGGCGCGCTCAAGGGTACCGTCTATGCCGGCTCTTCCCTGATGAAAACCAACGCCCAGTTCAGCGCCTTGCGCAAGGGCGCGCTGGACATGTCGCTGGTGCCGCTTTCCTACGCCGGCGGCGAAGTCCCCGAAACCAATATCGGCCTGATGCCCGGCGTCGTCACCTCTTAC
>JAJYUW010000101.1 GCA_021792335.1 Pseudomonadota bacterium
GCGCATCCAGCACGCCGACGCCCTTCATGGCCAGGAACAGGCCGGCACCGATCAGCAGGTTCTTCATCGAGACGTAGGCGGCCATGTCTGCCCAGGTCGCCGGCCGAAAGTTCCGGCCCCACCACGGTCCCTCCTTGACCCGGGGTTTGCAGATCATCCGCGTCACCAGCTCGTAGGCGCTCCAGGCCAGCCACCAGCCGAGGATGATGCCGGCGCCGAGTTTGCCGGCCGCGCCGAGCAGCCAGGCCCAGGTAACCAGGACGGCGAGGCCGATGCCCGCGGCCTTGAAGAACAGCGGGTGCTGGAGGAACTGGCGGTTCCAGGGCAGCAGGTGATCGACGATCTCGTCGCGCAGCCAAGCCAGAACGCCGTATGGTGACAATGGCGACGGCTCGGCGGCGATGGGCTTGATCGGGATGTAATAGCCGTTGGCGCCGATCGGCGTCAGGGCTTGGCCCGCCTTGATCCGCGCCTTGCGTTCCTGGGCCAGGGGCGGACAGCTCTTGTCGTCGTAGTACATGACCATGCAGTCGAGACAGAGCAGACACTCGCGCTGGTCGATCCGTCCAGCGCTATCGATGGCCTGCGACTCGCAGCCGGCGGCGCAGGCAGCGCAAGGCCCGCACTCCCGCTTCCGCTTCAGCCCCCACCAACGGAAGGTGGAGGGAATCGCCAGGCTGGCGCCGAGGGGGCAGAGATATTTGCAGAACGGCCGTTCGATGAACAGGGCGGCGGCAAAAAGAATCCCCCAGAAGGTCACGAAAGGCCAGGAACGATTCCAGACACCTACCAGGAAGGTGGTCTTGAATGGTTCGATTTCCGCCAGTTTCTCGGCTGTACCCATGGAATAGAGTGATACCGCCAGCAGGCAGAGGAAGGCGCCATACTTTATCCACTTCAGTTTGTCATGCAGGCGCTGCGGCAGCTTGCGCTGGAAGCGCTTGAGGCCGAGAATGCCGGCCAGCTTGTGGGCGAGCTCGGTGAGGGCGCCGTAGGGGCAGAGCCAGCCGCAGAACATGCCGCGACCCCAGAAGAACACCGAGATGATGATGAACCACCAAAACAGAAAGATGAACGGATCGGACAGGAAGAGGGGCCACTGCCATTTGAGGAAAATGGCGTGGAACCAGGTCAGCACCTGAGTGATCGATGGCTGCGCCATCAGGTGGAAACCGGCGAAACCGATGCTGACGACCCACAGCGTGTATTTAGACAGCGAGACCCAGCGCTTGTCCTTGCGGCTGGAGTGCCGCACCAGCCAATCCCGGGAGGCGTAGACGGCAGCGGCGCCGGCGAGGAAAACGACGAACAGGGCGATTTCGATCGGCCGGCTCTGCCAGATCTTCAGCCAGACCGGGGCTGGACGCTGGTAATAGGGGCGGCCCCCGGCCAGGTAGCGCCCCGGCAACCAGTATTCCTTTTCGAAACTGACGAAGGTTTTTGCCCCGGTTTCCTTATCCACCCGGTTGGCGAGGAACACCAGGTTCCAGGGGTAGGCGTCCGAGAAGCTTGGGTTGCGGATGATGAAAATGCCCGACTCGCGATAGGCCGGCGCGCCGGCAGCATGGACACCGTAGAGGTTGAGGTAGTCGAGGTCGCGAAAGGTGAAGGTATCCATGTCCTGGGCGACCTGAATCCGGTCGAAAATCCCGCCGCGCACAAAGCCCGAGCCCTTGAAGGACTCGGTGCCGTGGGCGATAACGAAGATCGCGTGCTCGCCAGGCTTCAACCGGGACATCAGTCCCGCGTAATCGGCGTCGCCCAGGATGCTTCTGCCGATCGCGGGTGCATCGAGGCCGCCGAAATACATGTCGATGAAGGGTTGGGTGCTGGGCTCCTTACCGACGTCTTCCTGCTTTACGCTCAGGTGCTGCACGCTGCCTTCCTTGACCAGCGCCTCCCAGTCGAGCTTGTCTTCGCTCGGCGCGAATTTGGCCTGGGGCCGCAGGGTCGGCTTGAGGATGCCGACCTGCTTGGCGATCGCCATCGCCGAACGGAGGATGACTTGGTTCTCGGAGATCACCGTCACGGTGGCGCCGCTGATGGCGTCGAGGCCGACGTAGCCCTGGTCGGCACGGGACTTGCCGATCTCCATCCTGGCACCGACGAACTTGCCGACGTATTGATGGATGAACCGGGCCAAGGCCGACTCGGGAATGCCCAGGAGCAGGATGGGCTCCGAGTGGCGCAACACCTTGGCGCCGGTGATGACGCCATGCGTATCCATGCCGATCAGGGTGACGATCGGCTTGCCGGAATAGCCGGGAATATCAACGATGTCGGTAGACAGGAAAACGTAGCCGACGAGACTGCGTTTATCGGCTGCGGTCCGGTAGGCCTCGACGTAGGGTGGGTGTCCCTTACGCGGCGAAAAGCTGTCGGCGCCGGGCATGATCTCCTGGCAGGGTACGTAGGCGCACAGGTCGGGGTCTGTCGCCAGTTGCGCCGGCAGTTTCGCATCATAGGACTGAGCGCCGACTGATGCAAGCGCAGGCGCTGTGAAGGCCAGGGTAGCAATCAGCAGGCCGACGATGCGTAGAACGAGGACTCTCATGAATGAACTATCGGAAGTGATGTCCTGGATTCCAGGAAAAGAGGGGGGGCCTCACGGCCCCCCAAGTCCCATCGCGTATGCTCTGATATGTTGCCGCTCAGGCTTCCACCAGCATCCGCGAGCGCATCTCGAGGTGCAGCGCGTGACAGAAGCTGGTGCAGTAGCACCAATAGACCCCGGGCTTGTCGGTCTTGAAGGTGACCGACTTGGTCTCCTGGGGATTGACGATGAAATTGATGTTGTGTTTCGGGATGGCGAAACCGTGGGTCAGATCCTCGACCTTGTCCAGGTTGGTGAGGATGATGGTCACCTCGTCGCCGCGCTTGACCGTCCACTCGCGCAGCCCGAAGGCGGGCGCCTGGGAGGTCAGGTGGATCGTCACCTTCTTGCCCTTGCGCTCGACACGGCAGTCCTTGGCATCCTTCGTCGCATTTGGGAATTCGTTGATGTCATAGACCTGCCGGGTCCTGATGATATCTCGCCGGATGATGATCGAATCGTGGGGCTCGGAGTAGACCGAGTGGTCGGCCACCAGCTTCATCTTGTCGCCGCTGATGTCGATCAGTTGCGCCGATTCCGGGTGCAGCGGTCCGACCGGCAGGAAGCGGTCCTTGGAAAACTTGTTGTCCGAGAGGAAGAACTTGCCGTCCGCCTCCTTGGTCTCGCCCATCGAGGTGAAGCCGTGGCCCGGCTGGTACTCGACGTCGATGCGGTCCAGCACCGGCTTCGCCGCCTTGTCGCCCTTGAAGGACTTGATGGCGGCATCGATATTCCATTTGACGATCTGGCTGTCGAGGAACAGCGTGGTGTAGGCATTGCCCCTGTTGTCGAAGCCCGTGTGCAGCGGACCGAGGCCGATCTCCGGTTCCGCCACGACGGTGTCGCGGGGATCCTTGAGTTGGCCGTCGAACCACTTCAGCACCAAGTCGTGCTCGATCAAGGTCGCCGTCGGCGAGAGCTTGCCGGCGCAGGCGTAGTACTTGCCGTCCGGGGTGACGTTGACGCCGTGGGGATTCTTCGGCACCGGCACGTAGCAGGTCAGGGCCGTCCTCGGGTCCGCATTGGCCGCCTTGGTGCCGTCCACCACCGGTACCTTGGAACTGCCGATGTGAAAGGTCTTGCCGGCCTTCACCGCCGCCTCGATACGGGCGATGTCGAAGAAGACGCAGGAATCGCGCTCGAAGGCCATCATCTCCTCGTAAGTGACGCCGCCTTCGGTGTTGTACTGGTTCGAGCAAGCCAGCTTGCCGTCGTAGGAGGTCGCCACCAGGTCCATGTTGCCGTCCACTTTGACCTGCCAGCGGGGCTCCATGGTCTCGGCGTCGACGCAGGTGAACAGACAGAAGTATTTCTTGGGATCATTCAGATCGCGACCGTCGTTGGGCTGAGGAGTGTGGAACTCGCTGCCGCAGAAAACGCGGGTCGTGTAGTTGATCTTCTCGTCCACCGGGTCGCGCTTGTCCGGGAAGGTGCCGTGGTAGCCCTGGACGTTGGGTAGTTCGGTGATCTTGTCGCACTCCATAGTGTCCAGGCGGATACGCGCGATCCGGCCATGGATCTTGTCGTTCACGAAGATATGTTTGCCATTGTAGGTGCCATCGGTATAGGACGGATGCACGTGATGGGTATCGCCGGTGCAGTACTTCAGGCTGCCATCCGCATTGGTGCCGATGATCTTCTTCGATTCGTTAGTGATGCCCCAACCGACCAGACAATCGATGTTGAACACCGGAATGCGCTTGAACAAGCGGCCGGAGGGCAGACCATAGATCCGAACCTCCCCCGATTCGCCGCCGGAGGAAAAGGAGTAGTAGGTATCCAGCTGGCCGGGCGGCACCTCGTACTTGGTGTAATCGACACCACCTGCTGCCGCAGCGATGGGTTTGACGGCGGGGGCCGCGGGGCCCGCCGGCTGCTCCTTGTTGCACGCCGCCAGCCCCATGGAGAGCCCCGCGCCGGCGAGACCGGCAATGGCCGTGGTGTTGAGAAACTTGCGGCGGCCCGGATCCTGTGGGATTACTGCCTCTTCTTCTTTATGGACGCTCATGATTACCCCCCCTCAAAAAATTCAACCTGGCAAATACAGCTTTATCCAATCTGACATACATTGACATACATCAATGCTGCAAGAACTAATGTCAGATCTCCCTTTTCATCTTGCAGTATCCACCTTGCCAACATGGTTCCCTTGATGTGTATCAAGTTTTTTTACTTTGTAAGATTTCATTTCAACCTGACGTTAATAGGGTAATGACTTGTTTCGGTTCTGAAAATCATCTCGGTCTCCCGCCGTCGAGGTTAGTGGCGAAGTCAAAGTGAGTCTGCGAACTTTCTTTAACTGATGGGAGACCGAGATGATTTTCAGAACCATAAATCGCGCACCAGATCAGCCCGGAGGGTCATGGCGACGCTCTTGTGGTTGGAGAATGACAATTGGGCGAAAGATATTTGGCCGAACCGAGCCCGTGGCCGCCACCTTTTTACGGCAGCTTATGGATTCAATCTTTTCCCAGGCGCCTCAAGTGCATCCGAAGACGGTCCTGGTGAGCCATTTTCCCGCAAATATTTTCGCCGGTTCGGGATGGCCGAAGAAATATCCCTGTGCTTCATCGCAGCCCAGCGCCAGCAGGGCTTTCGCCTGCTCCGCATCTTCCACGCCTTCGGCAAGCGCCTTGAGGCCAAGGTTGTGCGCCATACCGACGATCGTAGCGACGATGGTGTAATCGTTGCGGTCTTTCAGCATGTCACGCACGAACGACATATCGATCTTCAGCTTGTCCGCCGGAAAGCGTTTGAGATAGGCAAGCGACGAGTAACCGGTACCGAAATCGTCGATCGCGAGCGCGAATCCCGCCGTTTTCAGAGCCTCCATAATCCCGATCGCCCACTCCACATTTTCCATCAGGCCGCTTTCAGTGAGTTCCAGTTCAAGACGGGCGGGTGCCAGGTCCGACGCACGCACAATCGCCTGAAGCTTTTCGGCAATTTCGCTCTCTTCAAGCTGTTGAGCGGCGAGATTGACGGCAAGCCGCCCGGGGAAATCCAGACCGGCTTCCTGCCATGCCTTCATCTGACTGCAGGCCTCCCGCAGCACCCACTTACCGAGCACCCCCATCATGCCGCGCTCCTCGGCAATCGGGATGAATTCTGCCGGGCTCACCCAGCCCCGTTCCGAGTCGTTCCAGCGCAATAGCGCTTCGGCACCGATCAGGGCGCCTGTTTGGAGATTCACTTGGGGCTGGTAGTACAGTTCCAGGTCCCCAGCGCTCAGGGCACGGCTTAAATTCTTGGCAAGCTGCATACGCTCGGCCAATCCTATGCTCATTTCCGGCTGATAGAAGCGATAGCCACCCCCGGACGCCTTGGCGCGATACATGGCGATGTCGGCTTTCTTGAGCAAGTCTTCGATGTTTGCGCCATCCTCGGGGTAGAAGGCGATTCCGATACTCACCCCCAAGGTAAACGTATGCTCCTTTGTCGCAATCGGCTCGCCGAGCGCCTGTTGCAAACGCTCGGCGATAAGGATTGCGGCAGCCTGGTCAGCCTCTTCGGCGATGACGATGAACTCGTCTCCCCCCAGCCGAGCCAGGGTTTCTTCCCCCCGCGAAGCGGCCTGAAAGCGCCGGGCGACTTCAATCAGTGCCTGATCGCCGACATCATGCCCCTGGGTATCGTTGATCTCCTTGAAGCGGTTGAGGTCCATGAACAGGATCGCCAACCGCTGCCCATGCCGCTCGGCACTGGCCAGCGTCTGTTTCAGACGGTCCATGAACAACGCTCGGTTGGGCAGACCCGTCAAGAGATCGTAGAAGGCAATCTGCTCGATATGGGCGGCTTGGGCTTTCTGCTCGGTGACATCGACAGCATTGCCGACGTAATGGGTGATCTCTCCTTGCCCATCGCGTACAGCCGAAATGGTCAGCCATTGCGGATAAGACCCTCCCGTTTTATGTCGGTCCCATATCTCTCCTTGCCACCGGTCGGTTTTTTGAATACTTTCCCACATGGCGCGATAGTAGGCATCATCGTGCCGTCCTGATTGGAGAATGCGCGGCGTCTGTCCGATCACTTCTTCGGGCGCATAGCCTGTCGCCTGCGTGAAAGCGCGGTTCACACTGAGAATGCGACGCTCGGCGTCCGTGATCACCACGGCCTCGGAGTTTTGCTCGAATACCACGGCAGCCAGGCGCAGGTTTTCCTGCTGCCGGGCGCGCTCGATGACCACGGCGGCGAGCTTGGCTCCTTGGCGAATGAACTCAAGCTCTTTCGGAGACGGCGTGCGTGGCTCGCGGTGGTAAATGGAAAAGGTGCCAAGCACCTTGTCGGCGCCGGACAAGATCGGTTTGGACCAGCAAGCACGCACTCCAGCGCGGGTAGTCAGCTCGCGACAAGTCGCCCAGCATGGGTGGGTGAGCACGTCCGCGACGATCACGCTGCGGCCGGTGAGCGCCACGGTCGTCCCGCAAGACCCAGAGCACTCGCCGATTTCTATGGCGTCGTTAGAGAATCCGGGCAGGCTGGGCGCCGCACCGGGCATCAGGTGTTTACCGTCTGGGGAAAGCAGCTGGATCGAACAGAGTGCCCCCACACACTGCCGCTCGGAAAATGCGGCAAGCCCTTCCAATACTTCACCTAGCGGCGCATCCTCGGTGAGCAAGTTGAGCGTCTGGGTGTAATGCTGCTGCCATTCCTCGGCCCACTTGCGTTCGGTGATATCCACCATCACGCCGCACAGCCGCTGCACCCGGCCCTTGTCATCGCACGCCACACGAACAGTGTCATGCAGCCAGACCGTGCGTCCGTCCGCGGTCACCACCCGATACTCCGAAACATAAGCGCTGCCTTGCGCAACAGCAACCCGGTAGGAGGCCATGACCCGCTCCCGGTCCTCCGGATGGATCAGGCTGGCCCAGAAGTCGGACCTGCTGAGCCAGCGTTCGACGGAATAGCCCAGGAGCGCCTCGGCACGCCGACTGACAAAGGTGAAGACGAAGGTGACTGCCTCCGCCTCCCACACAATGGCATCCAGATCCTGCACCAGGTCACGGTAGCGTGTTTCATGCGCGCGCGCCAGTTCATGCAGCCGCTGCTCCTCAGTCACGTCCTCGACGACCACGAGCAGACGTTCTTCTTCTTCTTCTTCTTCCGCAAGACGGATTCCAGCGATCGTCAGGCGCAATTGCCTCTCGCCCAGCA
>JAJYUW010000102.1 GCA_021792335.1 Pseudomonadota bacterium
TTCCAGGTCGAGCCGGTCGAGAATCACCAAAGGCGCGCCTTCGCTCGTCACTTGCTTGCTGAGCGCGACTGCCTGCACAATAGGCTTGGAAGAAGGGATGGTCATGTTCAAGCGTTTTTTGCTGGTTGTCGTTTTGTCGTTATGGGCCTTTGCCGCTAATGCGGCGCAGGTGATACTGGTGTTTGGCGACAGCCTGTCCGCGGCATACGGCATTCCCACGGACACCGGCTGGGTGACCCTCCTGGAGCAGCGGGTTCGGCAGCACAGGCCCGGCTACCGGGTAATCAATGCCAGCATCAGCGGCGAAACCACCAGCGGCGGCCGCTACCGTATCGGACAGGCGCTGAACGAACACCAGCCAGCGGTGGTGATCCTTGAGCTGGGGACGAACGACGGGCTGCGCGGGCTGCCGCTCGACGCTGCCCGCGCCAACCTCGATGCCATCATCAGCGCCTGCCAGAAGCGAAAAATCCAGGTGCTCCTGGTTGGGATGCGCCTCCCGCCCAACTATGGCAGCGCCTACACCGCCAAGTTCCGGGCGATCTACGAACAGGCCGCACAGCGGCATAAAATTCCGCTGCTTCCCTTCCTGCTTGAAGGTTTTGCCGACCAAGCCGAGCTATTCCAGGCCGATGGCTTTCACCCTGGCGTGGCTGCTCAACCACTGATCATGGAGCGGGTCTGGAAACATCTGCAGCCGATGTTGACAGCGTCACGATGAACGCCGCCCCGCCCAGGCTGCTTTCCGCCACGCGCGCGTCGCCCTGAAGCACGCGGGCAAATGCCCTGACCAGCGACAGCCCCAGGCCCGCCCCACTCGACACGGTACGGCTGGGGTCGAGGCGGGCGAAGCGCTCGAATATTTTGTCACGCATGTCCACCGGGATGCCCGGGCCGTTGTCTTCCACCAGGATTTCCAGCTTGTCGCCCTTGGCAGCCGCTGACAGCATGATCAGGCCGCCCGCCGGCACGTATTTGAGCTCGTTGTCGAGCAGATTGCTTAAAATCCGTGCCAGCAACTGGCGGTCGGCTTCGATGGTGAGATTGGGCTCGATCCTGCCCTTCAGGGTAAGCTGCCGTTCCTCGGCGGAAGGCGCATAAAGCTCGATCATTTCCATCAGCAGTCCGGTCAGATCCACCGTCTTTTTTTTCACCTGCATACCACCCGCTTCAGCCTGACCGAGCGCAAGCAGGGCATTGATGATGTTCTGCATGCCCTGGATTTCGTCCAGCACCCGCTCCAGCGCAGCCCGGTGGACTTTTCCATCCTCTTGCCGCAGCGCCGCCTCGACGTCGGCGCGCAGGCGGGTCAACGGCGTCCTCAGGTCGTGGGCAATATTGTCGCCGGTCTGGCGGACGCTCTGAGTCACCGCAACAAGCCGGCGGCGCAACAAGGCCAAATTCTGCTGCCGGCGGCGCGCCAGCCAATATGCCGCCCCCGCGCCTACCGGCACCAGCAATAAAACGGAAAGCCAAATGCCGCCCATCAACCTAGCCCGGATGTTTCATAAATTCGCGCGATGATCGCGCAGGATTTTGATTGATAGGGAAGTTTTTCGAAGGAGCGCCGTAGTTATTCATACGGCCGACTGAGCAAAATCTTTCATATCAATCAAAAGACAAGCGAGGGCGTGCGTCAATTTATGAAATATCCGGGCTAGTATTCAGTCATGCTGAATTTGCGTGATTTTCTTGTAGGGCCGAATTCATTCGGCCAAATGTGCGAATGAATTCGCACCTACAAAGAACGTACAGTCGTTTTAAGTTGACTGACAACAAGGTTCAAGGCTCCATGCGAAGAATATAGCCCGTTCCCCGCACGGTATGCAGCAGGGGCGGGGAAAAGGATTTATCGATTTTTTGGCGCAAGCGGCTGATGTGGACATCCACCACATTGGTTTGCGGGTCGAAGAAATACTCCCAGACGTTTTCCAGCAGCATAGTGCGCGTCACGACCTGTCCGGCATGGCGCATCAGGTATTCCAGCAGGTCGAATTCGCGCGGCTGCAGGTCGATTTCCTGGCCGGCACGGGTGACGGCACGACCCAGCAGGTCCATTTTCAGATCGGCTAGTTGCAGCACGGTTTCAGGGCCGCCAGAGAGACTGCGCGCGCGCCGCAGCAGCGCTTCGATACGCGCCAGCAGTTCGACGAAGGCGTAGGGCTTGACCACATAATCGTCGCCACCGGCGCGCAGCCCGTTTACCCTGTCATCCACCTTGCCGAGCGCGCTCAGGATCAACGCCGGCGCGCGGCGGCCCTCGTCGCGCAGCACTTTCAGCAGCGCAAGGCCATCGCGTTTTGGTAACATGACGTCGATCACCCAAAGGTCGTGATCGCCATCCCGCGCCTGCTGCAAGCCGCACTCTCCATCGTGGGCCAGTTCGACCGCATAGCCGGATTCTTCCAGACCGCGCTTGAGCGATGCCGCTGCCGCCACATCGTCCTCAATGATCAGCAATTTCATCATGATAAGGGCCTGTTAATGGATAAATGTGACACGCGGCGGGGAGGATTCTGGCGCAGGGCTAGGCGCGGGCGACGCCCTGTGGTTATTCCACACCAGGAGCCTGCAACAACGCAATGCGCCTGTATCCTCCCCGCCCCGGAGGGTTATCCCCCAGAAAGCCCGCATGCGGCGTTGCGGCTCGTCGGCGTGGAACAACCACGCCTTCCTCGCCGCGCCTTGCCTGCGGGCTTTCTGGGGGTAACGCGTGTCACATTTATCCATTAACAGGCCCCAAGCTATTTCACCACAATGCCGGGTTCGCCAGCACAGAGGGTGCCGATTACGCTGGCTAAACCGAAGCCTTGCTGGTTGAATATCTCCAGCACGCTGTCCACCTCCTCCTGGGCGCAGGCCACCAATAGCCCGCCACTGGTCTGCGGATCACACAACAGGTTTTTCTGCCATTCCGGCAGGGCTGCGGGCAATGTCAACTCATGACCATAACTTGCCCAGTTTCGCCCGGCCGCACCCGGCGCGTGCCCCTGCTTTGCCAGTTCGACGGCGGCCGACAGCAGAGGCAGGCGGTCAAACTCAATTTCGGCAGCCACCTTCGAACCGTGACAGATTTCCAGCAGGTGTCCCAGCAAGCCGAAGCCGGTGACATCGGTCAAGGCGTGCACGCCCGGCATGCCCGCCAGCACCGATCCCGGCGTGTTGAGGCGGGTGGTGCTTTCTATCATCTGGCGGTAGCCTTCCTCGGACAGCAAGCCTTTTTTCAGCGCCGCGCTCATCACACCGATGCCTAGCCCCTTGCCTAGGATCAGCGTATCGCCCGCTTGCGCCTTGTCGTTGCGCTTGACCTTGTCGGGGTGGACAATGCCGAGCGCCACCAAGCCATAAATCGGTTCGACGGAATCGATCGAATGGCCTCCGCTTACCGGAATGCCCGCCGCAGCGCAAACCGATTCGCCGCCCCTGAGAATTTCACGGATCACTTCGACCGGCAGCTTGTCGATCGGCATGCCGACGATGGCCAGCGCCATGATCGGCTGGGCACCCATGGCATAAATATCGGAAATCGCGTTGGTGGCGGCAATACGCCCGAAATCGAAAGGATCGTCCACGATCGGCATGAAAAAATCGGTCGTCGCCACAATCGCCTGCGCGGCATTCAGGCGATAAACCGCCGCATCGTCGCTGGATTCGGTGCCGACCAATAAATCAGGATGGCTGGGACGCCCCGGCATGGAGGAGAGAATTTCACTCAAAACCGCAGGAGAAATCTTGCATCCGCACCCCCCGCCATGAGAGAACTCTGTTAACTTGACACTCATACTATAATCTTTCGAAACCTTAAAAATTTCACTCACACTTATGTTATGCACAAGCGACCATGAACGCGCGCGGCAAACCCTCGCCGCCGAAGGTCTAACCCTAGCACAATTGGGACAATTTGACAACATCATAGACGTACGCTCGCCGTCCGAGTTCCGCGAAGACCACATTCCCGGCGCCTTGAATTTTCCGGTTCTCAGCGATGAGGAGCGGGCGCGTGTCGGCACCATATACAAACAGGAATCCGCCTTCGATGCGAAGAAAATCGGGGCGGCGCTGGTGGCCCGCAACATTGCCGACCATGTTGAACGGCACTTTGCCGCCAAGCCGAAAAAATGGCGCCCCCTGATCTATTGCTGGCGCGGCGGCAGCCGCAGCGGCGCGATGACGCACATCCTGAACCAGATCGGATGGCGCGCCCAGCAGTTGCAAGGCGGCTACAAGGCCTACCGCAGCACCGTGCTGGCTGCGCTGCAAACCCTGCCGGGACGCTTTGGCTACCGGGTCGTATGCGGCCCTACGGGATCTGGGAAAAGCCGGCTGCTGGCCGCACTGGACGAACTGGGTGCGCAGGTGCTCGACCTGGAGGGACTGGCTGCGCACCGCGGCTCGATTCTCGGCAACCTGCCCGATGCGGCGCAGCCATCGCAGAAAATGTTCGAAAGCCTGCTGTGGGAGGCGCTGCAAAAATTCGACCCGGGCAGACCGGTCTTTGTGGAGGCGGAAAGCAAGAAAATCGGCAACATCCGGGTACCCGATGCATTGCTGGAGGAAATGTGGCAGCGCGGCCAGTGCATCCGCATCCAGATAGCGCAGGAACAGCGTATCGCCCTGCTCAAGGAGGAATACTTCCACTTTCTGGAAAATCCTGCTGCGCTCAGCGAGAAACTCGCCCATTTGACCGGGCTTCACGGCAAGGCGGTCATCCAGAAATGGCAGGCGCTGTCCGGCCAGCGGGAATGGGACATACTCGTCGCAGAACTGCTGGAAAAACATTACGACCCCGCCTACAACAAATCCACCTCCAGGCATTATGTCCACTTCGGCGAGGCGGCCATCATCCATCCCTCGGACATCAGCGCCAGCGACTTCAGGGAGGTGGCACGCAAGGCAATAAACCGCCTTGACTCATCGCAGGAAACTGTTACATTTTAAGTGTATTACATGGTTTCCATCTCAATGTTTCAATAGCAATGAGGACAACATGACGACCACCTGGATTCTTGTCGCAAATGCCAGCGAAGCAACAATTTACGCCAACAAGGGAATCAATAAAGGGCTGGAAAAGGTCGCCGCCTTCGACCACCCTGAAAGCAGGAAAAAGGGCTCGGATCTGGTGTCGGATCGCCCCGGGCACATGCAAAGCGCCGGCAACGGTCACGGCGCATTTCAGCCGGCCACCGACCCGAAACAGAACGAACACGAGAGCTTCGCCCGTGAACTCGCGCAGCATATCGAGCAAGGGCGCACCAGCAACCAGTACAAACGCCTCATCGTGGCCGCCGAGCCCCATTTCCGCGGTCTGCTCAACGGCACCTTCAGCGGCCAAGTGCGCAGCCTGATCAGCGAAAGCCTGGACAAGGATTACACCAAGGCCACCGACAAGGAACTGGCCTCCCACCTGGGAAAATTCATCTATTTATGAGCCGCCAGCGGCCTACCACCTCGTAGGCCGCCCCGCCCTCGCTCAGCACCGACTTGACCAGAACAAAATCCTCTACACGCCACCCGACTTCCCCTGCCGGGAGCGCCTTATCCTTGCAGTTGGCCTTACGCAGCAAGGTGATGTGGGGCACGAAGGGCTTGGTGTCAAAACGAAATCCGGCACCGCTCAGGCGTTCCCTCAATCCTGCCACAAGCCGCCCCAATTCCCGCGGCGACTCCTCCGGTGCGGCCCAGACGATTCTGTTATGGGGCCACCAGCCGAAGCGTGTGAGCCTAAACTCGAACACGGCGACACCCATATCGCCGACGAGCGCCAACAGTTCATCGACCCGTGCAAGCTCCAGCTCCCCGAGAAAGACCAGTGTCAGATGTATCGTTGCTGCGCGCGTAGGCCGCCCGCCGCAAATCTCGTGCGCGCTTCGTACCGACTTGTCCAGCTGTGCGCAGGTGGCCGTATCCGGCCACAGGGCAAAGAAAAATCGCGCGGTTTCAGGTATGGATGGTTCGATGGCAACTCTCCCCGCACACTAGTAGTCAGTCATGTTGAATTTGCGTGATGTTCTTGTAGGGCCGAATTCATTCGGCCAAATGTGCGAATGAATTCGCACCTACAAAGAACGTACAGTCGTTTTAAGTTGACTGACAACTGGATCAGAAACCCTCATTCTAACGAATTCTTCATAAGTCTCTGTTGCTTTGCTGCGGTTTTTTGTCAACAATATCACCCTGAACAACAGGGTAAAACACGATGCCAGACCAAGCCGTTCCAGATTTTGAGCTGCCCGCAACCGGCGGCAAGCAGTTTCGCTTATCCGCAGCAAAAGACAAACCCGTCGTTCTGTACTTCTACCCCAAGGACTCCACCCCGGGCTGCACGACCGAGGCACAGGAGTTCCGCGACCTTTATGCGGAATTCCAGGCCCTGGGCTGCGAGATATTCGGCATCTCGCGCGATAGCCTGAAATCCCACGAAAATTTCAAGGCAAAGCAGGGTCTGCCGTTCGAACTGCTCAGCGATAGCGAAGAAACAGCCTGCACCCTGTTCGGTGTCATCAAAATGAAAAACATGTATGGTAAACAGGTCAGGGGCATAGAGCGCAGCACCTTCGCCATCGACAGACTAGGCATGCTGCGCTGGGAATGGCGCGGCGTAAAAATTGCCGGCCATGCTCAGGAAGTACTTGATTTCATAAAAACACTCAAATAAGAGAGAAGCCCCCATGGCGAAAAAAGCCCGCATCAACTCAAAAATTTTCGTTCTCGACACCAACGTGCTGATGCACGATCCATCCAGCCTGTTCCATTTCGAGGAACACGACATCTTCCTGCCGATGATCACCTTGGAAGAACTCGACAACAACAAGAAAGGTATGACCGAGGTCGCCCGCAACGCGCGCCAGGCCAGCCGCTTCCTGGACGAGATCGTCAGCGGAGCACAGTCCGCGATGGAAGACGGCTTCCCCCTCTCGGTGCACAATCGCAGTTGCAGCGGACGCCTGTTCCTGCAAACCAAGCAGATGAACGGCGAACTGCCCGCCGGCATGCCTACCAGCAAGGCCGACAACCAGATCATCAGCGTGGTGATGAGCTTGCATCAGCAACACCCGAAGCGCGAGGTCATCCTGGTGTCGAAAGACATCAACATGCGCATCAAGGCCCGCGCCCTGGGCTTTGCCGCGGAAGACTACTTCAACGACAAGGTGCTGGAAGACACCGATCTGCTGTATACCGGGCTCAAGGCACTGCCACAGGATTTCTGGGATAGCCACGGCAAGGGCATGGAATCCTGGCAGGCATCCGGCCACACCTATTACCGCATCAAGGGTCCGCTGTGCGCCGGCATGCTGATCAATGAATTCGTCTATTTCGAATACGACAATCCGTTTCACGCCATCGTCAGGGAGCTGGATGGCAACACCGCCGTGCTCGAAACAATCAAGGATTACGCCCACCAGAAAAACAGCGTCTGGGGCATCACCGCGCGCAACCGCGAACAGAATTTCGCCCTGAACCTGCTGATGAATCCGGAGGTGGACTTCATCACCCTGCTGGGACAGGCCGGCACCGGCAAGACCCTGCTCACACTCGCATCCGCGCTATCGCAGACGCTGGACCAGAAGATTTACAGCGAGGTCATCATGACCCGTGTCACCGTGCCGGTGGGCGAGGACATCGGCTTCCTGCCCGGCACCGAGGAAGAAAAAATGGCGCCGTGGA
>JAJYUW010000009.1 GCA_021792335.1 Pseudomonadota bacterium
ATATCGAGTTGGGATCGGGCGGAGGCGATTTTCACATCTGCATGCCCTATGCTATGATCGAGCCGATTCGCGATATCCTGTACAGCAGCATGCAAGGCGAGCGCATGGAAGTCGATGAGCGCTGGGCGAGGTTGCTGACGGCGCAGATGCAAACGGCGGAGGTGGATCTGGTTGCAACCTTGGGGCATGCGCCCATTACTCTGGGACAGATTTTGAGCATGAAGGAAGGGGACGTGATCTCCCTGGAGATCCCGGAAGCAATCATCGCCGAAGTAGACGGCGTACCTGTTCTGGAATGTAAATACGGCGTTCTCAACGGCCAGTACGCGCTCAAAGTGAACAAAATTATTGCCGGAGCGGTTGACGAGCCCGGCCACGGAGGCCAGCATGGCTGACGAAAACGCTGATAACCCGGCCCCAGTCGACGATTGGGCTGCAGCTATGGCCGAACAGGCTGAATCGGAGGCGGCGGGCGGTGCCTCATCCGCCGAGGACGACTGGGGCGCGGCGTTGTCCGAACAAGCTGCCGCCACGCAGCAGGGCGCCTCATCGGGCCCGGCGGGAAATATTCCCTCGGCTGCAAAGGCCCAGTTCGAAAAATTATCCCCATCCGGCGCTCTGGCCGGGGCGCCCAACAATATCGACATGATCATGGATATCCCGGTCAGCCTCACGGTTGAATTGGGACGCACCAAGCTTGCCATCCGCAACCTGCTGCAATTGGCCCAGGGATCGGTGGTGGAGTTGGACGGGTTGGCAGGCGAGCCTATGGACGTGCTGGTGAACGGCTGCCTGATCGCTCAGGGAGAAGTGGTGGTGGTGAATGACAAATTTGGAATTCGCTTGACCGATATCATTTCTCCTTCCGAACGCATCCGCAGATTGCACAAATGAACCTGATGAAAGCGGCTATTCTGCGGCTTCGTACCGGGTTTCCTTTTTTTCTTCTTTCCTTTTCCAGTTACGCGGCCCAGCCAGCCGCTCAAGCGCCGGTGCCAATAGTTTCCCCGGTTTCCTTTGGCGGCATGCTGCAGATCCTGCTTGGTTTAGGTTTGGTGCTTGCGGCAGTAGCAGGGACAGCCTGGTTGCTCCGTCGGTTTTCCCCCGGACAGATCGGTGCTGGCGGCGCATTGAAAGTCATCGGTGGTGTTGCTCTTGGACCTAAGGAACGTCTCGTGCTGGTTGAAATCGGCGAAACCTGGCTTGTGCTGGGAGTGGCGCCAGGGCAGGTAAACACCCTACACACCATACCAAAACCGGAAGGCGGGGCATTCACGGTCGAAGCATTGCCGGGTGGGAGCAGCGCTTTTGCTGCCTGGCTGAAACAGGCGATGCAGGGGCGCAAACTTGGATGATATAAACGTGTTTTTCGCGCGCAGGGGTAAAATATTTTTTGTTGCAGTGTTTGCCGTCCTCGTCGCAGTAGCGCCACTGCTTGCGCGGGCGGCCGATCCCGGTCTGCCGGCCTTTACCAGCACCCCCTCGCCGGGGGGAGGGCAGACTTACACCCTCAGCATCCAGGCTCTGCTGATGATGACTGCGCTGACGTTCCTCCCGGCCGTGCTGCTGATGATGACGGCGTTCACCCGGATCGTTATCGTGCTGTCGCTGCTACGCCAGGCTATCGGCACCATGCAGGCTCCGCCCAATCAGGTCCTGATCGGTCTTTCCCTGTTTTTGACATTTTTCGTGATGGCACCGGTATTCGACAAGATTTACGCTGAAGCCTATAAACCCTATGCCGATCAGAAAATCGATTTTACCCAGGCGCTGGAGAAGGGTTCCGCCCCACTGAAGGCTTTTATGCTGAGGCAGACCCGGCAGGACGATCTGGCGTTGTTCGTTAAACTTTCCAACAGCGCGCCCTTGCCTGGCCCGGAGGCGGTGCCGATGAAGATACTGGTTCCGGCTTACGTCATCAGCGAACTCAAAACAGCGTTTCAGATCGGCTTTGTGGTGTTTATCCCCTTTCTGATCATAGACATGGTGGTGGCCAGCGTGCTCATGTCCATGGGCATGATGATGCTTTCGCCCGTCGTAATATCCATGCCGTTCAAGCTGATGTTGTTTGTCCTGGTGGATGGCTGGAATCTCCTGATCGGATCCTTGGTTCAGAGCTTCTACACATGACGCCGGAAAGTTTCATCACAATCGGGCAGCAGGCGCTCGAAGTGACCATCCTGATTTCGTCTCCGCTGCTTCTCTCGGCGCTTGCTGTCGGCTTGCTGGTGAGCGTTTTTCAGGCCGCAACCCAAATCAATGAGATGACTCTGTCGTTTATTCCGAAGCTGCTGGTGATGTTCGTCATGCTAGGAGTGGCGGGGCCCTGGATGCTAACTTTATTGATGGATTTCACACGCCGTTTGTTTACCGGCATTCCTGGGTTGATAGGCTAGGAGCCTGTCGGACTTGAAGAATCGAAGCGAAATATGGATCGGCCAGGCGGATTTGCAGCCGATTTCCTTCAAGTCCGACAGGCTCCTCGTGGGTTTCCGGTAAAGCAGAGATGATCAGCATTACATCAGCGCAGTTGAGTGCCTGGCTGGCGGCGTTCATCTGGCCCTTTTTTCGCGTCATCGCTTTGGTCAGCAGTGCGCCCATTCTGGGTAACCCCAGTGTTTCGCCGCAAGTCAAGATTGGCCTTTCCTTTGCCATTACTCTTGTCCTGGCGCCCATTCTCGACCCTATGCCTGCGGTGGAGCCCGGTTCTGCGATAGGGCTGTTGATTTTAGTCCAGCAAATCGTGATCGGCGTGGCAATGGGCTTTGCCATGCGCATTATTTTTACTGCGGTGGAAATGGCCGGCCAAATCATCGCCATGCAGATGGGGCTGGGGTTTGCAGTGTTTTTCGATCCGCAGAATGCCGCTCAGACCCCGGTGGTAGGACAGTTTCTCGGTCTTATCGGTATCCTCGTGTTTCTCGCGCTGAACGGCCATTTGATGATAATTGAAGTGCTGGCTCAAAGCTTTCAGGCACTGCCGGTGCTGGCGCAGCCCTTTTCCTCCGCTGGTTGGAGGGCTGTGGCGGGTTGGGGGGGCGAAGTGTTTCTTGCCGGGCTATTGCTGTCGATGCCTATCATGGCAGCGCTTCTGATTACCAACCTGGCCCTCGGTATTATGACCCGTGCTGCGCCACAGCTTAATGTATTTTCAGTCGGATTCCCGATCACGCTGGCTGCAGGCTTTGTCGTGCTTGCCGTTGCCCTGCCATTCTTCGCGCCCTTGTTTGAGCGCCTTATCCAGGACGGGGTACAGATGGCGCTGCAAATCGTCCGCTTGGCAAAGCCCGTCAGTTAATGAATTCCTTGTTTGTTTCCGAGCCTTCCGAGTGGGTGGTGCGCTGCGCGCCATATATTCGCCCCGGTGGGCTGATACTGGATGTTGCATGTGGATGCGGCAGGCATACCCGCTTTCTAATTCATGCAGGGTTTGAGGTCGAGGCGGTGGATCGAGATGCCGCCGCGTTGGCTGGCATTGCTGGTTTAGCCGGCGTCACGGTGCGACAAGCGGATTTGGAAAATGGCCCTTGGCCTTATCGCATCGCTGCATTTGACGGCATTGTGGTGACCAATTATTTGCACCGTCCTCTTTTCATTCATCTGTTCAATGCGCTTAAGATGGGCGGGGTACTGATTTACGAAACCTTCGCCGAGGGTAATGAACTGCTCGGCAGGCCGCGTAATCCGGATCATCTTCTCAAATCCGGTGAATTGTTGGAACGGGCGGAAGGTTGGCTTGAAGTCAACGCTTATGAGGAATTGTGCGTTATAAATAACAAGCGTGCCATAGTGCAGCGAATATGTGCCACCAAAGTTGCTGGATAATATTTTTGTCGGTCTCTTTATTTTTCCGCGAAACGACCGATATGGTAAATGTAGCTGCCTGAGAGAAATAGGCGGGAAAGCGGAGGTGAATCATGATGGTGACAATGGATATGTGCTCGTGCAAAGCGGATAGCGACTATACTTTGGAGGTGATGTGCGCCAGCTGGAACCCTGAGATTGCAACACTGCAGGGCAAGGCAGCGGAAGTTGCGGCACAGTTGATCCGTCATCAATCGCAGCGCGCGAGCGGTATGTCGGCGGACGTTGCGGCGCTGGATGTCGAGGCCTTCCTGGAGCGGATGTACGCATCTCAGCGGTAGGGCTTTAAACCCGATGAGGGGTTAAATCAGCGAGGGCTGCAAGGCAGCACCTCGCTTTTTATTTTCTAGAGGCTCCGGATGGTCGAGGGACATTTTCTCTCGGATATTTCTTTCCGCATATGGGATATCCGTTACCGTTACCGCAAAGCAGGCAAGCCTGTTGATCAGGCCGTGCAAGATACCTGGCGCCGTGTTTCCCGTGCGCTCGCCGGGGTGGAGCCACGAGACCAGGATGCCTGGGAGCGGCGATTTTACGAAATCCTGGAAGGGTTCCGCTTCCTGCCGGGCGGACGCATCCTTGCCGGCGCGGGCGCATCCCGTCGAGTAACCTTGTTCAACTGCTTTGTCATGGGGTCAATCGAGGATTCTCTGGATGGCATATTCGAGGCGCTGAAGGAAGGCGCGTTGACCATGCAGCAGGGCGGGGGGGTGGGTTATGATTTTTCCACCCTGCGTCCGAGCGGCGAACTTGCGCATGGGGTTGGTGCCACCGCTTCCGGCCCGGTCTCATTCATGCACATCTGGGACAGCATGTGTGCCACGATTCTATCCACCGGTGCACGCCGCGGCGCGATGATGGCGACGTTGCGCTGCGACCACCCGGATATCGAGGTTTTCATCGCAGCCAAGCGCGACCCGCAGGTTCTGCGTCACTTCAATCTGTCGGTGCTGGTGACCGACGACTTCATGCAAGCGGTTAAGGAGGATGCGGAATGGCTGCTGGTGTTCCCACTGGCCGATGATGAACTGGCGGTGGGTGAGGTGGTCGAGCGGCTGTGGTCGGGCGGCAGCGTTTCTCGCCGCTGCAAGGTGGTGCGCCGGATCAGTGCGCGGGTGTTGTGGGACAAGATCATGCGAGCAGCCTATGAGTATGCCGAGCCCGGCGTGCTCTTCATCGACCGTGTTAACCGCATGAATAATTTATGGTACTGCGAACGGATCAGCGCTACCAATCCCTGCGGTGAAATTCCGCTGCCCTGCTATGGCGCCTGCAACCTGGGTGCGATCAATCTGACCCAATTCATCCATGCGCCTTTCACCTCCAGCGCAGCACTGGATCTGCAAGGAATTCGAGCTGTCGCGGCGACGGCTGTGCGCCTGCTCGACAATGTTTACGATTTTTCCCGCTTCCCTTTGGAAAGACAGGCGCAAACCGCCTGCGCCTCACGGCGGATCGGTCTTGGTCTGACCGGGCTGGCCGATGCCCTTGCGATGCTGGGCATCTGTTATGGCAGTACGGAGTCGTTTGATTTGGGCGGGAAGATAATGCAGGAAATTAGCCACAGCGGGTACCGGGCCTCGATCGAACTGGCACGGGAAAAAGGCGCATTTCCAGAATTTGACGTCGACAAGTATCTGTCAGGCGAGTTTATCCGTACCCTGCCCGTGGATATTGTGCAAGGGATAGCACGTTATGGCATACGCAACAGCCATTTAACCGCAATCGCGCCAACCGGCACGGTCAGTCTGCTGGCAAACAATGTTTCCAGCGGACTGGAACCGATCTTCGATTTCGAGTACGAACGCCGCATTCGTAAGGCGGACGGCAGTTTCAATACGGTCAGCGTGGGTGATTATGCTTTTCGTCAGTTCCGCTTACAGCATGGAGAGAATGTGGCGCTGCCGGGCACGTTTGTCCGCGCCAGGGAAATTCCGCCGGAGGCGCATCTCGAAATGCAGGCGGCATTGCAGCAGCACGTTGATAACGCCATTTCCAAAACCATCAATGTGCCGCGTGAATACAGTTTCGACGCGTTCCGTTTCATTTACGAAAACGCTTATGCCAAGGGCCTGAAAGGCTGCACCGTTTTCCGCCCCAACCCGTTTACTGGTGAGGTCTTGCTTGCCGATGGTGCCGCTGCCGAGAGACAGTGCTGCTCCATTGAGCGCGAAGCAGACTAGGCGTTTCCCCTAGCCGGATAATCGGGTAAACTACAAATTTTTGCGGAAATTTTCATGCTTAAAGGCAGTCTGGTTGCGATCGTTACTCCGATGCATGATGACGGCAGCTTGGACCTGCCCCGTTTGCGTGCCTTGGTCGATTTTCATGTGGATGAAGGGACCGATGGTATTGTCGTCGTCGGCACCACCGGCGAATCTCCGACGGTAGACGCCGACGAGCATTGCCTGCTGATCCGCACTGTAGTGGAACAAGCCGCTGGACGTATTCCGGTCATTGCGGGTACCGGAGCAAACGCCACCCGCGAGGCGATCGAGCTGACGCAATGCGCCAAGAAAGCGGGCGCTGATTACAGTCTGTCGGTCACGCCATACTATAACAAGCCCACACAGGAAGGGCTGTTCCTCCATTTCAAAGCGATTGCCGAAGCGGTGGACATCCCGCAGATTTTGTACAATGTGCCTGGCCGCACCGCCTGCGATCTGGCCAACGAGACTGTGCTGCGGCTGGCGCAAATTCCAAACATCGTCGGAATTAAGGATGCCACCGGCAATGTCGAACGTGGCAGTGATCTACTGCTGCGTGCACCGGAAGAATTCGCAATCTACAGCGGCGATGACGCCAGCGGCCTTGCATTGATGCTGCTGGGGGGGCATGGCGTAATCTCGGTGACTTCCAACGTTGCACCCAGGCTGATGCACGAGATGTGCGAGGCGGCGTTCAGGGGGGATTTGGTGACGGCGCGGTCGATCAACAACAAGCTGCTTGGTCTGCATCAGAAGCTGTTTGTCGAAGCCAACCCGATCCCGGTTAAATGGGCGGTAGCGCAAATGGGATTGATCGGCGCAGGCATCCGTTTGCCTCTGACCCCGCTTTCCGCTGCTTATCACGATATTTTGAAACAGGCCATGCGCCAGGCAGGCGTAATTCAGTAATACAGCTGCTGGCGCATAATTATAGGATGTTTATGAGAAACAAAAGCTTATTGTTCTTGGTTGCGGCAACGTCAGTGCTTGTGGTGATGTCGGGTTGCGGTTCGACTTCCTTGTTGGAAGGCAAAAGGGTCGACTACAAGTCGGCCGGCAAGCTGCCACCGCTGGAAATTCCTCCCGACCTGACTTCGCCCACGGCTGATAACCGCTTCGCGGTACCCGACGCCAGCCCGCAGGGCAGCGCTACTTTCTCCGGTTACAACAAGGAAAGGGCTGGCCAGCCTCAGGCTGCGACAGCATCCACCCTGCTCCCTGCCCAGGAAAAAGTCAGGGTCGAGCGCGCTGGAACGCAGCGCTGGCTGGTGGTGAATGCCACGCCGGAACAGGTGTGGCCAGTGGTGAAGGAGTTCTGGCAGGAGATGGGTTTCCTCGTCAAGCTTGAAGTGCCAGAGTCTGGCCTGATGGAAACTGACTGGGCTGAAAACCGGGCAAAAATTCCTCAAGACCCGATTCGCAATGTGTTGAGCAAGGTAGTGGACGGACTTTATTCCACCGCCGAGCGTGACAAGTTCCGCACCCGACTGGAACGTGGCGCGGAGTCGGGCACTACGGAAATATATATCAGCCATCGCGGCATGTATGAAGTGATAGAAGGGGGCGATGGGGGCACTCGGACGGTGTGGCAGCCACGTCCGGCGGATCCCGAGATTGAGGCCGACATGCTGCGCCGGTTGATGGTGAGGTTCGGGGTCGAGGAGGCGCGTGCGAAATCCGTAATGACGGCGGACGGCAAGCACGAGCAGGCCAGAATTACGCGCAGCCAGGAGGGGGCCGGTAACCTCACCCTGTACGATACGTTCGACCATGCCTGGCGTCGAGTCGGCCTGTCTCTTGACCGGGTCGGGTTCACGGTAGTTGACCGTGACCGCTCCAAGGGGCTGTATTATGTCCGTTATGTCGATCCGGAAGGCGACGGTGTCAAGGAAGAAAAAGGCTTCCTGTCCAAGCTGGCTTTCTGGAAGGGGGATGGCAAGAGCAAGGATAAGCCGGAGCAATATCGGATCCAGGTTGCAGCCTCGAGCGACGGTAGCGTGGTCAGTGTGCTGAACAAGGATGGCGCGCTTGAAAAATCCGATACCGCATCCAGGATTCTCAATCTGCTGTTCGAACAACTTAAATAATCTGAGCGTGGTAATGCGTTTCGCCTCCCTGGGGAGCGGCAGTCGGGGTAACGCGTTGGTGGTCGAGGTCAAGCAAACCCGCTTGCTCCTCGACTGCGGATTTGGTATCAGGGAAACAGCCTTGAGGCTTTCGCGCCTCGAGTTGCGGCCGGAAGACCTCAGCGGCATTCTGATCACTCACGAGCACACCGACCATATCGGCGGCGCAGTCAAGTTTGCGCGTCGGCATGCGCTTCCTGTATGGCTAACGCACGGCACCTTCAAGAATCACCCCCCTGCTGAAACCTTGCCCGAGGTCCATCTGATAGATGGACACTGCGTGTTCCAGGCCGGCGACATTGAAGTGCAGCCCTTCCCGGTTCCCCATGATGCCCGCGAGCCGGTGCAATATGTTTTCAGCAATGGCCTCAGGCGGTTGGGCGTGCTAACCGATACCGGCAAGTCCACGCCGCACATCGAAGCGATTCTGAGTGGTTGCGATGCTCTGGTTCTGGAATGCAATCACGATCCGGACATGCTGCGTGACGGGCCTTATCCGCCCGGATTGAAGCGGCGAGTTGCCGGTTATTTCGGGCACCTCGACAACGGCGCTGCGGCACGGTTACTGGCGGAACTGGACAATAGCAGGTTGCAGCATTTGATTGCGGCGCATCTGAGCGAAAAGAACAATGCGCCGGAACTGGCGAGGGCGGCATTAAGCCCGGTTTTGAACTGCGAACCGGAATGGATAGGTGTGGCTGATCAGATGAACGGGTTTGGCTGGCGCCAGGTTTTCTAACCCCGGGAAGAGGGATTAGCGTACAGAGGGCATAAAAAAACCGGCGCAGGGCGCCGGTTTTTTTGCCGAATGCCAGAATTACTTGGCAGGAGCGGCAGGAGCGGCAGGAGCCGGGGCTTCAGCCGCAGGGGCAGCCGGAGCCGGGGCTTCAGCAGCAGGGGCAGCCGGAGCGGCAGGAGCCGGGGCTTCAACTTTAGGTGCTTCCATAGGAGCAGGAGCAGGGGCTTCTTCTTTTTTGCCGCAAGCGGTCAAGGACAGGGCCAACAGAGCGGCGAGCAGGACGGAGTGTTTCATTTATTATTCCCTTTAACTGAATTTGTGAGGATTTTTACAACAATACCATTGATGCAAATCGGCTTCCACATCAACGATGTCCAACCGACTCCGCGATTCTAGCAGATTCTATAAATATTTCCAGTGTCTTATTGTTAATAATCTATGTATGGGCAGTTTGCGCCCGGAAATTCCATAGTCATACAGGGTTTACGCATGCCATGCCAAACGAATAAGGCTACAGCCCCAGTGTCGTCGCGGTAATCGCGGGCGCAGAAGCATCGCGGATTTCCGCGAAGCGATTGATCAGCACGTGACTGCCTTCAACGTCGTTGAGTGCAAGCAGTGCGCGCGGGCCATCATAATGGAAACGATGCACATAACACGTCAGGTCTGCGACGGCGAAAGGGTCGTAGATGCATTTTGCTTCGGGTGTCGCTTTCATGATGGTGACGGCATGGCTGAATTGCTTGAACAGCATGATCATGCGCGGGCAAAAGCGGGTAAGGTAATCGGTGTCGTGCAGCACGATCTCAAGGCGGTTGCTGCGGCTTGCGAGGAGAAAGGTGCGCAGCAGTTCGAAGCGCCGCAAGGTGTTGTACCCGCCGTCTTCCAGATTGTAGTCAAAAATGCGCAAGTGCCGCCGCGCGAGTTCGATCAGGATATCGAGCGCTTCCTCATATTCCGCAACGCCGTTGATTTGCCGGCGCAGCAAAACCGGTTTGTCTGGATTTTCGCTCAAAATAATTTAATTATGGCAGGTGTTAATTCAAGCCGGAAGAAATCGTTTAAAATGTTGGCGTGCAGTCACAGGAGTTGCTATGTTGCAAATCGGACAGCCTGCCCCCAAGTTTAGTTTGCCTGACGCGGAAATGGAAATCGCCAAGCTTTCCGATTTCAAGGGAAAGTATGTCGTCCTGTACTTTTATCCCAAGGATGATACGCCGGGGTGCACCATTGAAGCCATCGAATTCAGCGATCTGGATGATGAGTTTTCCCGTCTGAACGCGGTTGTGCTCGGCGTCAGCCGGGATGACTGTATCAGCCATGCCGCATTTCGCGACAAACATGGTATCGCAGTGCATTTGTTGTCTGATGCCGATGGCAAGGCGTGCGAGAAATACGGGGTGTGGCAGGAGAAAGAAAAAGACGGTGTGAAAAAAATGGGGATCGTCCGCTCGACGTTTGTCATCGACAGGCAGGGCATCCTCAGGCATGCGCTGTACGGGGTCAATCCCCGCGGACACGCTGCAGAAGTTGTAAATTTAATCAAGGACATGGAGTAATATTATGCAGGTTTCAAAAAATTCAGTGGTGTCCATCAGTTTCGAGTTGAGCGACACCGCCGGCAAGCTCCTGGAAAAAAGCGAGCAGCCCATCAGCTACCTGCACGGCGGCTATGACGGAATTTTCCCGACCGTGGAAGAAGCGCTGGAGGGTGTTGCCGAAGGCGGTTCTGTCGCGGTCACGCTGGATCCCGAGAACGCCTTCGGCGAGTTTGACGAAGAGCTGGTGCGCATCGAGCCTCGTGATGTTTTTCCAACGGACGATATTGAGGTGGGGATGCAGTTCCAGGCCGGCGCTGAAGGTTCGGATGAAGATATGATCTTCACGATAACGGACATCACAGCAGACAAAGTGGTGATCGACGGGAACCATCCCCTGGCCGGGCAGACGCTGCTGTTCAAATGCACAGTGGAAAGTGTTCGTCCCGCGAGTGCCGAGGAAATCGCCCATGGCCATGCGCATGGCGAGCACGGCCACCACCATTAACAGGCTGTTGAAATTCGTCCGGAATGCCCTTCGATACGCGCTTCGCGCTACTCAGGGCGAACGGTAATGTATTGATTCCGTTCGTGCTGAGTAGGCGGCTTTGCCGCCGTATCGAAGCACAATAAGCGTTTTTCAACAACCTGTTAATCCAGCAGTTTTCTCAGCTTATATACCAGATCCAGCGCTGCTTTCGGGGTGAGCTCGTCCGCTTCCACCCCGCGCAGCGTTTCCTCTAGCACTGAAGGCGCCGCAATCTGCGGCGTTTCGACAAACAGATCTCCCTGCATGCCGTCGCTGATGCCCTGCTGTTCCAGTTGCAGCAGGCGCCTCTTCGCCGCCTGGATCACTGCGGCGGGCACACCTGCCAGCGCCGCCACCTGCAGGCCGTAGCTCTGGCTCGCCGGCCCTTCCTGCACGCTGTGGAGGAACACGATGTGGTCGCGGTGCTCGAGCGCATCGAGGTGGACATTGGCAACCTGCCTGAATTCCTGCGCCAGCCGGGTGAGTTCGAAATAATGCGTGGCGAACAGGGTATGGCAGCGGGTCTTCTCGATCAGATGGCGGGCGATCGCCCAAGCCAGGGCAAGGCCGTCGAAGGTGGAAGTGCCGCGCCCGATTTCGTCCAGCAGAACCAGGCTATGTTCGGTTGCGCTGTGCAGGATGCTGGCTGCTTCCGTCATTTCCACCATGAAGGTGGAGCGGCCGCCGGCCAAATCGTCGGAGGCGCCGATGCGCGTGAATATCTGGTCGACGGGGCCGATTCTCGCACTGCTGGCCGGCACAAAGCTGCCACAGTGGGCGAGCAGTACGATCAGCGCGGTCTGGCGCATGTAGGTGGATTTTCCACCCATGTTCGGGCCGGTGACCAGCAGCATCTGGCGGGTGCGGGAAAGGCGTGCATCATTGGCGATGAAGTTGGCGGTTTGTGCCTCGACCACCGGGTGGCGCCCACCCACGATCTCGATTTCCGCAGTGTCGCTGAATTCGGGCGCGGTCCAGCCCAAAGTATGGGCCCGCTCCGCCAATGCAGCCAGCACGTCAAGCTCAGCCACCGCAGCGGCGATCGCCTGCAGTGCCTGGATGTGAGGGGCCAGCTTGTCCAGTAGCGCCTCGTACAGCAGTTTCTCACGTGCCAATGCCCGTTCCGAGGCCGACAGGGCTTTGTCTTCGAAGGCTTTCAGCTCCGGGGTGATGTAGCGTTCTGCGTTTTTCAGTGTCTGACGGCGGCGGTAATCGTCCGGCACCGCATCTGCCTGGCTGCGGCTGACTTCGATGTAGAAGCCGTGCACACGGTTGTATTCCACCTTGAGATTGGTGATGCCGCTACGCTCGCGTTCCCTGGCTTCGAGGGCAAGCAGAAAATCACCGCAGTTACTCTGGATGGCGCGCAGTTCATCGAGCTCGGTGTCGTAGCCGTCGGCAATTACGCCACCGTCACGCAACACAACGCTCGGCTCGGGTTGGAGCGCGAACTTCAACTCGGACGCCAACGTTTCCGGTACATGCAGCAGACTGGACAGTTGCGTCAGACGCGGGCTGTCGAGCTGTGCCGTTTCACGGCCTAACTGCGGCAGCAGCAGCAGGCTGTCGCGCAGGCCGGAGAGATCCCTGGGCCGGGCGCTTCGGAGTGCGATGCGCCCGGTGATACGCTCGATGTCGGCGATCTGCTTCAGTGCTTGATGGATGCGCGGGTAGGTCGCCAGGCCGGATTCCCCGATGAGCGTTGAGATGGCGTCGAGGCGGGCGCGCAGTTCGGCTCTGTCGCGCAGCGGGTGATGCAGCCAGTGGCGGAGCAGGCGGCTGCCCATGCTGCTTGCCGTGGTGTCGATCTGCGAAAGCAGCGTTGGCGCCGGCTCTCCGCGCAGGGTTTCGGTAATTTCCAGGTTGCGCCGGGCAGCAGCGTCAAGCAGGACGTAGCCGTTTTCGTGTTCGACCCGGAGTGCCCTGATATGGGGAAGCGCGCCGCGTTGGGTGTTCTTGACGTATTCCAGCAAGGCGCCGGCGGCCCCGATGGCGCAACTCAGATCGCCGCAGCCGAAACCCTGCAAATCCAGCGTGGCGAATTGCCGGCATAGTCCCTTCAGTGCCGAGTCATGATCGAACTGCCAGGGCGGCAGGATCCTGCGGGCGCATTTCAGGTTTTCCAATGCGGCGTGGGTGTAGCCCTCCGGCAATAGAATTTCCGACGGCTTGAGGCGCTCCAGAACCGAACCGAGCCGTTCGGGGGGGGCTTCCGCGACAGTGAAGCGGCCGCTGGCGAGATTGAGCCAGGCCAGCCCCAGGATGGCATTCTGGGGCATCAGGGCGAGCAGCAAGCTGTCCTGCTTCTCGTCGAGCAGGGCGGAATCGGTCAAAGTTCCGGGGGTGAGGATGCGCATCACCTTGCGCTCTACCGGTCCCTTGGATGTCGCGGGATCGCCGACCTGCTCGCAGATCGCCACCGCTACGCCCAGCTTTACCAGCTTGGCGAGGTACTGCTCCGCAGCATGATATGGGACGCCCGCCATCTTGATCGGCTGCCCTGCCGTAGCGCCGCGCGTAGTGAGGGTGATGTCCAGCAGTTGCGCCGCTTTCTCCGCATCATGAAAGAACAGCTCGTAGAAGTCTCCCATGCGGTAGAACAGCAGCATGTCCGGGTGCTCTGCCTTGATGCGCAGATACTGCTGCATCATGGGCGTGTGCCGGGACAGGTCCTCCTGGGTGTTCATGGCGTCGGTGCGGGTTTAATTGGCTTTGGCGGCGAGATGCGGCGCGATGGTCTGCAGCAGTTGGACAAAAATTTTCGGGTTGCCGGCCAGGATGTTGCCGCTTTGCAGGTAGTCAGGTTCGCCTTTGAAGTCGCCGACCAGTCCGCCCGCTTCCTGCACCATGAGTGCGCCGGCAGCGATATCCCAGGCATTCAGGTCGAATTCCCAGAAGCCGTCGAAGCGCCCGGCGGCGGTATAGGCCAGGTCCAGTGCGGCTGAACCGGGCCGGCGCAGGCCGGCGGTTTTCTGCATCAGTTCGCGGAAGATGCCGAGGTAGGCGTCGAGGTGGGTAAAGTCGCGGAACGGGAAGCCGGTGCCGATCAGGGCATCCTTGAGATATTCGCAGCGGCTCACGCGCAGGCGGCGGTCGTTGAGGAAGGCGCCGGCGCCGCGTGTGGCGGTGAACAGGTCGTTTCGGCTGGGGTCGTAGATCACGCCGTGGGTCAGCACGCCCTTGTGCTGCATGGCGATCGAAACCGAATACTGCGGGAAGCCGTGGAGGAAATTGGTGGTGCCGTCAAGCGGATCGATGATCCACTGGTATTCCGAGTCGCCCTGTGCACCGCTTTCTTCTGCTAAAATCGCATGTTTCGGGTAGGCTTCCAGCAGGATTTCCTTGATTGCGTCTTCCGCTTTTTGATCCACTTCACTAACGAAATCGTTGAAGCTCTTGTGCTTGACCGTAAGCGAACTCAGGTCTAAAGAAGCGCGGTTGATGATCTGACCGGCGCGGCGCGCGGCCTTGACCGCGGTGTTGAGCATGGGGTGCATGAGGCTTCCTAAAGGGTTTAATGAACAAAAACGCTGGGCGTATGGCCGCCATTTTAATGGGAAACCCCGGATGAAGAAACAAAATGTCCTGAATAATATTCGTATCGTGCTTAGCCACACCAGCCATCCCGGCAATATCGGTGCCGCAGCGCGGGCAATGAAGACGATGGGCCTGGGCCGCCTTTGTCTGGTTAACCCCAAGTCCTATCCGGACCCTGTGGCTGATGCGCGCGCAACCGGTGCAGTCGATGTGCTTGAAAGTGCGCGGGTTTGCACAACCCTGGATCAGGCATTGTCCGGTACGGTTCTTGCCGTGGCCGTGACCGCCAGGCGACGCGATTTATCCCATGAAATGCTGGCCGCGCGCCAGGCGGCGTCCCGCATGCTTCTGCACGCCGCCCATGGTGAAGTGGCGCTGGTGTTCGGCACAGAGATGTCGGGACTTTCCAATGCCGAACTGGGCAAGTGCCAACTGCTCGCTACCATACCCGCCAACCCAGAATTTTCGTCACTGAACCTGGCGGCGGCGGTGCAGATTCTTTCCTACGAGCTGCGCATGGCATTTCTTGGCGAAACAGAAATGCCTGCGGCAAAAGCGACGGAAACCGCCAGTTTTGAGGAGGTGGAGCGGTTCTACCAGCATCTAGAGCGCACGATTATCGATACCGGGTTTCTCGATCCAGCCAACCCCGGCCGCTTGATGCAGCGCTTGAGGCGTCTGTTTGCGCGAGCGCAGATGGAAAAGGAGGAAGTCAGCATACTGCGCGGAATTCTGACTTCAATGGATAAATTTATCCGAAAAAGTGAAAAAAACCTATAGTTGACTAAAGGGGTCTGGAATATAATGGACTTCTTATATATTTCGGAATCTGCTGATGTTTGAGCATTTGCGTGAAGATATAGCGGTTGTGTTCGAGCGGGATCCGGCCGCGCGTTCCACCTGGGAGGTGTTGACCACCTATCCGGGTGTGCACGCGCTGCTGGTTTACCGTCTGTCGCATCGCTTGTGGCTCTTGAACCTGAAATGGCTGGCACGCTTCGTCTCCTATCTGGGGCGTTGGCCCACTGGCATCGAAATCCACCCGGGCGCGACTATAGGCCGGCGCGTTTTCATCGATCATGGCATGGGCGTGGTAATCGGTGAAACAGCCGAGATCGGCGATGATTCCACTCTATATCATGGTGTCACGCTGGGCGGAACCTCATGGAACAAGGGCAAGCGCCACCCGACCTTGGGCAAGGGCGTGGTGGTGGGGGCCGGGGCCAAGATTCTCGGCCCAATTACAATAGGCGATGGCGCCAAAGTCGGCTCCAATGCGGTGGTGGTAAAGGATGTGCCGGTGGGCGCCACGGCCGTCGGTATTCCGGCGCGGATACTTGATCCGGCACAGGCGGATGCGCGCGAAAGCAAGGCGCAAAAGATGGGATTTTCCGCCTATGCCATCAGCGCAGACATGAACGACCCGGTGGTCAAGGCTATCCATGGTTTGCTTGACCACACCGTGGTGTTGGACCAGCGCATCGAACTGATTGTGACGCAGCTGAAGAAATTAGGTGTCGAGCCGGAGCAGTTGGTGCCGCCAAAAGATAAATTCGATGCGAACTATCTGAATAAAATAGTTGACTAAAATAATAAGGTATTATAGAGTTGCACCGTAACTTAACGGGAAGGAACAATCATGCGACTGACAACAAAAGGGCGTTTTGCGGTGACTGCGATGCTCGACCTGGGTTTGCGCCAGGGCGAGGGACCAGTGACGCTGGCCGGGATTAGCGAGCGCCAGAAAATCTCCTTGTCTTATCTCGAGCAACTGTTTGGCAAGCTGCGCCGTCATGCCCTGGTGGAGAGCGTTCGCGGACCGGGAGGCGGTTATTACCTTGCCAAGGGGCTGGACGATATCGCGGTCTCGGACATTATCAAGGCGGTAGACGAGTCGATCGACGCCACCCAGTGCGGCGGGCTGGGCAACTGCCACGACGAGCACGAGTGCATGACGCACGATTTGTGGACCAACCTGAACACCAGGATCTTCGATTATCTGGCCTCTGTCAAATTGTCGCATTTGGTGGCGCAGCAGCGTGGCGTACCCGTGGGCCAGTTGCATGATGCCGGGGTGGTGCAGAAACGGCGTGGCGAGGTTAAGGCGGATGTTGCCGGCGTATTTTGACCATAACGCCACCACGCCGCTCAGCGGGCGCGTGCTGGAGGCGATGCTGCCATACTTCACGGAAAGTTTCGGCAATGCCTCCAGTCGCCACGCCTTCGGCCGGGCGGCGCGCAAGGCGGTAGACGATGCCCGCGAGCAGGTGGCGGATGCCGTCGGTGCCCACCCATCGCAGGTCTATTTCGTCAGCGGCGGGACTGAAGCCAACAACCTGCTGATCAAGGGCGCGGCGGCCCGGCTCAGGCCGTCCCAGGCCGCAGTGAGCGCCGTGGAACACCCGTGCGTGATGAAACCGGCCCTGGCGCTGCGTGAGTCAGGCTGGAAGTTCAGGCAGTTTTCGGTTGATAATGCCGGCCGGCTTGATATGACGGACGTGCAGGCCGCGCTACGAGAGCCAACCGGTCTGGCCTCGGTGATGTTGGCTAACAATGAGACTGGTGTGGTGCAGGATGTCGCGACCGTGGCGGAAATGGCGCGGGGTGCGGGCGCAGTTGTCCATACCGATGCGGTTCAGGCGTTTGGCAAGGTGCCGGTCAGTTTTGCCGATTTGAACGTGCATGCAATGACGCTTTCCGCACACAAGATATATGGACCAAAAGGCATAGCTGCCCTGATTCTGGACAAGCGCATCGACATCATGCCGCAGATTATCGGCGGAGGGCATGAGAAGGGTTTGCGCGCCGGTACCGAGAACGTTCCGGCGATTGTCGGTTTTGGCGCTGCCTGCTCCCTGGCCGTGAGCGGCCTGGGGCGGTCGTCCCTTCAGCTTCAGCCATTACGGGAACGTCTGGATCAGGGGTTGCACGCGATGGGTGCGGTGTTGTTCGGCGCTAGCGCCGCACGTTTGCCCAATACCAGCTACTTTGCTTTTCCCGGGGTTGATGGTGAAACCCTGGTGATGGCCTTGGATCGTGCCGGATTTGCGGTGGCAAGCGGGTCTGCCTGTTCCAGCGACAGCACCGAGCCGAGCCCGGTATTGCTGGCCATGGGAGTCGAGCGCGAACTGGCGCGCTGCGCCGTGCGCGTCAGTTTGGGCAGGGGAAATGATATGGGCCAGGTTGAGCGGTTTTTGCAGGTGCTACAGGAAGAAATCTTCAGGTTGAAGCGGCTAATGACGGTCGCCCCACAAGGGGACTCCGATCCGCTGCGAGCCATGAAACAGGCTCGTGCGGGGTCGTATACGCTTTAAACCGGGTGCGGCAAACGAGAATTTTGGAAAGTGGAGAAACAGAAGATGATTAAGCTACCGATTTATATGGATTATTCAGCGACCACGCCAGTTGACCCGCGGGTTGCCGAAAAAATGATTCCCTATCTGACCGAGAAGTTCGGCAACCCTGCCAGCCGTTCCCATGAATTCGGCTGGGTGGCCGAAAAGGCGGTGGAAGAGGCGCGCGAGCAGGTTGCTGCGCTGGTCAATGCCGACCCCAGGGAAATCATCTGGACCTCGGGTGCGACCGAATCGAACAACCTCGCCATCAAGGGCGCGGCGCACTTTTACAAGGGCAAGGGCAAGCATCTGGTTACCGTGATGACGGAACACAAGGCGGTGATCGATACCATGCGCCACCTCGAAAGCGAAGGCTATGAGGTGACCTACCTCGTGCCGGAAACCAACGGCCTGGTGGATTTGGAGAAATTCAAGGCTGCCCTGCGTCCCGACACGACCGTCGCCTCCATCATGCTGGTCAATAACGAGATCGGCGTGATTCAGGACATCGCGGCGCTGGGCGAGGTTTGCCGCGCCAAGGGCGTCATTTTCCACGTCGATGCGGCACAGGCGACAGGCAAAGTGGCGATAGATCTGGCTAATCTCAAAGTGGATCTGATGTCCTTTTCCGCTCACAAGACCTATGGGCCGAAAGGTGTCGGCGCATTGTATGTGCAAAGGAAGCCGCGTATCCGTTTGGAGGCTCAGATGCACGGCGGAGGACATGAAAGAGGCTTGCGCTCCGGCACGCTGGCGACACACCAGATTGTCGGTATGGGCGAGGCTTTCCGTATCGCACGTGAAGAGATGGCTACCGAGAACGAGCGCATCCGTTACCTGCGCGACCGGCTCTACAAGGGCCTGTCGCAAATCGAGGAGGTGCATGTCAATGGCGACATGGAACAGCGCGTGCCGCATAATCTCAATATCAGCTTCAACTTCGTCGAGGGCGAATCGCTGATCATGGCGATTCGCGATCTCGCGGTTTCCAGCGGTTCCGCCTGTACCTCGGCCAGTCTTGAGCCTTCCTATGTGCTGCGTGCACTGGGGCGTAGCGATGAACTGGCGCACAGCTCGATCCGTTTCAGCATCGGCCGCTTCACCAGCGAAGCAGAGGTTGATTATGCGATTGAACTGCTTAAAGCCAAGATCGGCCGCCTGCGCGAAATGTCGCCACTGTGGGACATGTTCAAGGAAGGTGTCGATTTGAGCACTGTGCAGTGGGCTGCCCATTAAAGTATTTTTGAAGGAGAATTGTCATGTCTTACAGCAACAAGGTATTGGATCATTACGAAAACCCCCGCAATGTCGGGGCCTTTGACAAGGATGATGCTGGAGTGGCCACCGGCATGGTGGGCGCCCCCGCCTGCGGCGACGTGATGAAACTGCAGATCAAGGTCAACAAGGACGGCGTGATCGAGGATGCCAAGTTCAAGACCTACGGCTGCGGTTCCGCGATTGCCTCCAGTTCGCTGGTGACGGAATGGGTCAAGGGCAAGACCTTGGACGAGGCGCTCACCATCAAGAACACCCAGATCGCCGAGGAGTTGGCGTTGCCGCCGGTGAAGATCCACTGTTCGGTACTGGCTGAAGACGCGATCAAGGCCGCTGTGGCCGATTACAAGTCCAGGCATGGCGCGATGGTGGAAACCGCCGCCTGCAAGGGCTAATGCATACTTTTGGTTGAGGAGAGGACAATGGCTGTAACCCTGACTGAGAAAGCAGCAACCCACATCAAGAACTTTATCGCCAAGCGCGGCAAGGGGGTCGGTCTGCGCCTGGGCGTGCGCACAAATGGCTGTTCAGGCATGTCGTACACGCTGGAGTTCGCGGATGAACTGAACGATACCGACAGCCAGTTTGAAAGCCATGGCGTCAAGGTGCTGATCGATCCAAAGAGCCTGGCGTACCTCGATGGCACTGAACTGGATTTCGCGCGCGAAGGTTTGAATGAAGGCTTTAAATTCAACAATCCCAACGCCAAGAACGAGTGCGGCTGCGGCGAGAGCTTCGGCGTCTAGCCGGACCAAGCTGCGATGAATATCGATTTCAGCAAGAACCATTTCGAGCTGTTCGGTATCGCACCGGCCTACCAGATAGACCCTATCCGGCTGGAACAGGCCTATCGCGACATCCAGGCCCAGGTTCATCCGGACAAGTTTGCCTATCTTTCCGATGCCGAGCGCAGGTTGTCGATGCAATGGGCGACACAGGCCAACGAAGCCTATCAGACCTTGCGTCAGCCGCTTGGCCGGGCGCGCTACCTGCTCCATCTGAACGGCGTCGAGATTCATGAGGAAACCAATACGGCGATGTCGCCGGCTTTCCTGATGCAGCAGATGGAGTGGCGCGAGGCGATCGGCGAGGCCAAATCAGCCAAGGATGTTCCCGAGCTGGGGCATTTGAGCGGCCAGCTGCGTGCCGAGATGCAGGTGCAGCAGCACAAGTTGGCGGATTTTCTGGACCGCGACCGGGATTTTGCCAAAGCGGCGGAAATTGTACGCGAACTCAAATTCATGGAAAAATTGCGCGAGGAAATAAACCAAGCGCTGGAGGCTTTGGAAGCATAATGGCTTTGTTACAGATCGCAGAACCCGGCATGAGCGCCGCCCCGCATCAGCATCGGCTGGCGGTGGGTATTGACTTGGGCACGACGAACTCTCTGGTGGCAACGGTCAGGAGCGGCATGAGCGTTGTGCTGCACGATGAAAACGGCCGGGCCCTGCTGCCCTCGGTGGTACGTTACCATGCCGATGGCAGCACCGATGTCGGCTATCCCGCACAGGCCATGCAAAGCAGCGATCCGCACAACACCATCGTTTCGGCGAAGCGCTTCATGGGCAGGGGGCTGCGCGATCTGCCCGACGCCGGCAGCTTGCCCTACCAGTTCGCGGATGCGCCCGGCATGGTGCAGCTCAAGACTGTCGCCGGGGCGAAAAGTCCGGTCGAGGTTTCCGCCGAAATTCTCAAGGTTCTGCGCGATCGCGCCGAGAAATCCATGGGTGGCGAGCTGGTTGGTGCCGTCATCACGGTGCCGGCCTATTTCGACGATGCCCAGCGCCAGGCCACCAAGGATGCGGCCAGGCTTGCCGGTCTTAATGTGTTGCGTTTGCTCAATGAACCCACTGCGGCGGCGGTTGCTTACGGCCTCGACAATGCTGCCGAGGGGGTATACGCGGTGTATGACCTGGGCGGGGGCACTTTCGACATCTCCGTTCTGCGCTTGTCCAAGGGCGTTTTCGAAGTGCTCGCTACCAACGGCGATTCCGCCCTGGGGGGTGACGATTTCGACCACCGTATTTATTGCTGGATCCTGGAGCAGGCAAAGCTGTCCGGCATTAAGCCCCAGGATGCGCGCCTGCTCCTGACCCGCGCACGCGAAGCCAAGGAAGATCTGACCGCTCATCCCGAGGTGCGCATTACCGCAGTGCTCAGCACGGGTGAAATGGTTGATCTCACGCTGAGCTCGGAAGTTTTCACCGAAATTACCCGCAGCCTGGTCAACAAGACCTTGGTGCCCAGCAAGAAAGCGCTGCGCGATGCCGGGCTGGAGGTCGAGGACGTGAAGGGCGTGGTGATGGTGGGCGGATCAACCCGCATGTCCCAGATCCAGCATGCGGTTGGAGAGTTTTTCCGCCAGGAGCCGCTCAACAACCTCGATCCGGACAAGGTTGTCGCGCTGGGAGCGGCGATCCAGGCCAATGTCCTGGCAGGGAATCGCTCCGACGATGACTGGCTGTTGCTGGATGTGATCCCGCTTTCGCTGGGCATCGAAACCATGGGCGGACTGGTGGAGAAGATTATTCAGCGCAACTCCACCATCCCCGTGGCACGTGCCCAGGAGTTCACCACCTTCAAGGACGGCCAGACCGCGATGAGCATCCATGTGGTGCAGGGGGAACGCGAACTGGTGAGCGATTGCCGCTCTCTGGCCAAATTCGAGCTGCGTGGCATTCCGCCGATGGTGGCGGGGGGCGCGCGTATCCGTGTCACCTTCCAGGTGGATGCCGATGGCTTGCTCAGTGTCTCTGCGCGTGAAAAAAGCAGCGGCGTTGAGGCTTCGGTCGTGGTGAAGCCCTCCTATGGCCTGAGCGACGATGAAATTACCAATATGCTGCGTACTTCGCAGGAAAATGCCAAGGCTGACATGACGGCGCGCGCTTTGCGCGAGCAGCAGGTTGAGGCTGGACGCCTGATCGAGGCGATCGAGGCGGCGCTACACGAAAACGGTGACCATCTTCTTAGCGCTGCTGAACGTGCCGAGATCGATGAGGGAATGGCATCCCTGCGCAGCGCATTGGAAGGCCGGGACCATTTGGCGATCAAGGAACAGACAGAAAGACTGAATCATATCTCCGAAACGTTTGCCGCACGCCGCATGGACCAGAGCGTGCAGAAAGCGCTGACCGGACATAAACTAGAGGAACTCGAGATCTAAAATGCCACAATTGATAGTGTTACCACATGAACATCTTTGTCCGGAAGGCGCCGTGATCGAGGCCCGACCCGGCATTTCCATCTGTGATGCGCTGCTCGAAAATGATATCGAAATCGAACATGCCTGTGAGAAATCCTGTGCCTGCACCACTTGTCATGTGGTGGTGCGCGAGGGTTACGAGTCGCTCGAGCCCGCCGAAGAACTGGAAGACGATATGCTGGACAAGGCATGGGGGCTGGAGCCCACTTCGCGTCTGTCCTGCCAGGCGATCGTCAAGGATCAGGACCTGGTGGTCGAAATCCCCAAGTACACCATCAATCTGGCCAGCGAACATCACTAAAGGGGTCGTCATGAAATGGACCGACACGCTCGATATCGCGATCGGGCTTTATGAAAAAATGCCTGACGTGGATCCCCGCTATGTCCGTTTTACCGATTTGCACCGCTGGGCTACCGAGCTTGAAGGCTTCAGTGACGACCCGAACAAATCCAACGAGAAGATCCTCGAAGCGATTCAGATGGCATGGATAGCCGAGACCGAATAATTCCCTCCGGCCCATGCTAGAGGCATATAATAGGGTTCGCTCTGCCGGATAATCACCCCGCTTCCTCTACTATATCTGGTGGAAATCATGTAAACTATCCACCAGATGTTGCTACCTGCGCTGCCCTATGGCCGGGGGGATGAATGGCAGAAGACAGCGATTTAGAACGAACAGAACCTGCGTCGTCGCGACGTATAGAGCAGGCCCGCGAGAAGGGGCAGATTGCCCGTTCCCGCGAGCTGGCTACATTCACCGTGTTGCTGGCCGCTGGTGGCGGACTAATGCTGATGGGTCCGCAACTGATGGACAGCCTGGCGGGGCTGATGCGCAATGGTTTGACGCTCGACCGGGCGGTGGCTTTCGATCCCCTGCTCATGCTGCCACGCCTGCATCAACTGGCATTGAGCGCTCTCTATGCTTTCTTTCCCTTTCTTTTGTTGATGGTTGTCGCTGCAATAATGGCGCCGCTGGTGATGGGCGGCTGGCTTTTTTCTTTTCAGGCATTGCAACCCGATTTTTCTCGTCTCGATCCACTCAAGGGTTTTGGCCGCCTCTTTTCTTCGACCAGCCTGGTTGAATTGGTAAAGGCGCTGGCCAAATCGGCGCTGATCGGTGGTGTCGCGTTATGGGTTTTCTGGCATCACAAGGAGGCGATGTTTTCGCTCGCGGGCGAATCGTTCAATCAGAGCGCCGCGCATTTGGGCAGCCTGCTTGGGACTACCTTCCTGTACATCGTTGCTTCGCTGCTTCTGATTGTGGCGATCGACGTGCCCTTCCAGTTATGGGAGCACGCCCGCAAGCTGAAGATGACGAAAGAGGAGGTGCGCCAGGAAAACAAGGAAATGGAAGGCTCGCCCGAGGTCAAGGCTCATATCCGCCGGATGCAGCGCGAGCTTGCACGCGGGCGCATGATGGCGGAAGTGCCCAAAGCCGATGTGATTGTGACCAACCCGACCCATTATGCCGTAGCGCTTCGCTACCAGGACAAGGCCCATACCGCTCCGGTCGTCGTCGCCAAGGGTTCGGCCCTGCTGGCGGCGCGCATCAGGGAGCTGGGCGAGGAACACCATGTTCCGATTCTGGAAGCGCCGCCTCTGGCGCGTGCCCTGTTCCGCCATGCCGAACTCGGCGAGGAGATCCCCTCCGCCCTTTATACCGCGGTGGCCGAAGTGCTCGCCTATGTTTATCAGTTGCGCAATTACGAGGCGGGGGTAGGTGAGCAGCCCCAGCCGCCGCAACATCTGCCGGTGCCACCGGACCTCGACCCGGAAGGTGAGGCCGCATGAACGCCAGGATTGAAAGCATGGCCGTGCCGGGCGGCATGAATCTGACCAAACTGGCGGGCCCGATTCTGATCATCATGATCCTGAGCATGATGATCCTGCCCTTGCCGCCGATCGTGCTCGATCTGCTGTTCACCTTCAATATCGCTCTGGCGATGATTGTGCTGCTGGTCAGCCTGTACACCACCAAGCCGCTCGAATTCGCCGTCTTCCCCACTGTGCTGCTGGTGACGACACTGCTGCGGCTGTCACTCAACGTCGCTTCCGCCCGGATTGTGCTGCTCGAAGGGCATACCGGTGCCGATGCCGCGGGCAAGGTGATCGAGGCCTTCGGCCATTTCCTGGTGGGCGGCAACTATACGGTGGGGATCACGGTATTTATCATCCTGGTGATCATCAATTTCGTGGTGATCACCAAGGGTGCTGGGCGTATCGCCGAGGTCAGCGCGCGCTTCACCCTGGACGCCATGCCCGGCAAGCAGATGGCGATCGACGCCGACCTCAACGCCGGACTGATCGGCGAAGAGGAAGCCCGAAAGCGCCGTACCATCATTTCCCAGGAAGCGGACTTTTTCGGCTCGATGGACGGCGCCAGCAAGTTCGTGCGCGGCGACGCAGTCGCCGGCATCCTGATCATGCTGATCATGATCATCGGCGGTCTGGCGGTGGGCGTGCTGCAGCACAACCTGGACTTCGCCACCGCGGCCAACAACTACACCCTGCTCACCATCGGCGACGGCCTGGTGGCGCAGATTCCCGCCCTGGTGATTTCGACAGCGGCGGGCATCGTGGTGAGCCGTGTTTCTACCGACGAGGACCTGAGCCAGCAGCTACTCGGCCAGTTGTTCAGCCAACCCCTGGTGCTCTACATTACGGCTGCGATTCTTGGTGTTATGGGCCTGATTCCGAACATGCCCCATTTTGCCTTCCTGCTGCTGGCCGCCTTGCTCTCCGGCGCCGCCTATTACATCGAACAGCGTGCACGGCGGCCTGAGCTACTGGAAGTGCCGGTTCCGGTGCAGGCACCGGCAGAGCCGGTGGAAGTGAGCTGGAACGACGTGATGCCGGTGGACACCTTGGGGCTGGAGGTTGGCTATCGGCTGATTCCCCTGGTGGACCGGGCACAGGACGGTGAATTGCTGCGCCGTATACGTGGCATCCGCAAAAAGTTTGCCCATGAAATGGGATTCGTGGTGCCGGCCGTGCATATCCGGGATAATCTGGAGCTCAAGCCCAACGGCTACCGTTTAACCTTGAAAGGCGTCGAGATGGGGCATGGCGAAGCCTATGTCGGCATGTATCTGGCGATCAATCCCGGCCGGGTCATGGGTACGCTGGCCGGCACGCCGACGCGCGACCCCGCCTTCGGCCTGCCCGCTGTCTGGATCGAGGCCGAACTGCGCGAGCAGGCCCAGACCTTCGGCTACACCGTGGTGGATGCCAGCACCGTTATCGCTACCCATCTTTCCAACATTATCCAATCTCACGGCGCCGAGTTGCTGGGTCGTGAAGAGGTGCAGCAACTGCTGGAGCACCTGGCGAAGGAATCGCCCAAGCTGGTCGAAGACCTGGTGCCGAAGCAGTTGTCGCTGACCACCTTGCACCGGGTGTTGCAAAACATGCTGGAAGAGGGGGTGCACATCCGCGACATGCGCACCATCATCGAAACCCTCGCCGAGCATGCGCCGCGTACGCAGAACGTGGACGAACTGGCGTCCCTGGTACGGGTCGCCCTGGGACGTGCTATTATCCAGCAAATTTATCCGGGCACGGACGAACTGCAAGTGATTTCGCTTGATCCCGGGCTGGAGGGCCTGCTGTTGCAGGCAACGCAGACTTCGGGTGGCGAGGGCGCCGGTCTGGAGCCGGGCCTGGCAGAGAACCTGCTGGCACAGGCGCAGAACGTGGCGCAGAATCAGGAGCAACTCGGTCTGCCGGCCGTGCTTCTGGTGCAGGCTCCGCTACGCGGCTTGATGTCACGTTTCCTGCGGCGGGCAGTGCCGCAACTCAAGGTCATTTCCCATGCCGAGGTGCCGGATTCCAAAACGATAAGAGTGACTGCTGTATTGGGGGGTAGGGAATGAACGTCCGGAAGTTCTATGCCAGCACCACGCGTGAGGCTTTGCGCCAAGTGAGGGATGCCCTGGGCGCAGATGCGATTATCCTTTCCAACCGTCAAGTGGCTGGCGGAATAGAGATTATGGCGGTGGCAGACATGGATGTCGCATCCTTGACGGCCAATCCTCCGTTGACAGCGGTGACACCGGTAGCCAAGCCTAAGCCGCCTGCCGAAGAACTTCATCCGGCACCGGCGCCATCGTCTGTTGCTGCACTGGCACCGGTTTCCCGGGCTAAAATTGCCGAGCTGCAGGAGAAGGGTAAACCTGCGCCGCCAGAAAAAGAAGTGTTGCCGGGAGAGACATCCCAGGAAATTATCCGCGAAATAAAATTTCTGCGCGGCATGCTGGAGGGACAGCTGGCCGGTTTTGCCTGGGGCGAACTGCAACGGCAAGAGCCGTCCAAGGTGGAAGCCATGCGCCACATGCTGAACACCGGTTTCAGCCCTTTTCTTTCACGTCAGCTGCTGGAAAAAATGCCGTCCGGCTACGATCTCGAGAAGGGCCTGCGTTGGTTGAAAGCGGCGCTGATGCACAACCTGCGGGTAGCGAAGGCGGGCGATGACATTGTCGAGCATGGCGGGGTGTACGCGCTGACCGGGCCGACCGGTGTCGGCAAGACCACCACCGTGGCGAAGCTGGCGGCGCGCTGCACTTTGAAGCATGGGCCGGCCAGTCTGGCCCTGATCACCACCGATACCTACCGGATCGGCGCCCATGAGCAGCTGCGTATCTATGGCAAGATTCTCGGCGTGCCGGTATATGTAATCAAGGATGAAGCGGACTTGCAGCTTACCCTGTCCGATTTGCAGAACAAGCATCTGATCCTGATCGACACCGTCGGCATGAGCCAGCGCGACCGTCGCCTTAGCGAACAGGTGGCGTTGTTGTCCGGCGGCGGGCGCAGCATCAAGCGTTTGCTTCTGCTTAGCGCCAACGGCCAGGGGAGTACCCTGGAAGATGTCGTTCGATCCTATCACGTGGAAGGCATGGATGGCTGCATCCTGACCAAAATCGACGAGGCGATCAGCATCGCTCCGGCCTTGGACGTGATAATCCGCCATAAAATGCTGCTTCATTATGTGACCAACGGCCAGCGCGTGCCGGAAGACCTGCATCTTCCAAATCTGGTTTACCTGGTGGACCGGGCCTTGAAATCCGTGTCGGATGATTCCCCTTTTACTCCGCTGGAAAGTGAATATCCGCTGGTAATGGCTGCAGCAGGCGGCTTGGACGATACGGCCGGTTTTGCGGACGCCAAGCGCAATGCCGGAGCTTTCCGTGGCTGATGTCCAGCAGGATCAGGCCGAGGGACTGCGCCGCCTGCTTGCGCGGGACTCTGTGCGGGTTGTGACGCTGACCAGCGGCCGGACCGGGGTCGGAAAAACCAATGTCGTCGTTAATCTGGCCGCGGCACTTGCCAAGCGCGGCCGGCATGTGCTGGTGCTGGATGAGCAGCAGGGAAAAGACAGCACGGAAACGCTGCTTGGCCTTTCATCGTACTATAACCTGATGCATGTGATCCGGCGTGAAAAAACCTTGGAGGAGGTGATTCTGCACGGCCCGGAAGGGATGGACATTGTTTCCGCCGGCCAGGGGTTGCGCGTGCTGGGCGATCTGGGGCAGGAAGATCAGGATAGTCTGGTGCAGTCGTTCAGTCAGCTGTCGAAAACGGTGGACGTGGTGCTGGTGGACGCGGTTGCCGGGATCGCCAGCAATGTTCTTCCGCTTTCCCTGGCCTCACAGGAAATCGTGATTGTGGTGTCCCAGCATCCTTCTTCGATTACCGATGCCTATGCCTTGATCAAGGTGCTCAATCAGCGCTTTGCCATTCATCGTTTCCACATCCTGGCCAGCAAGGTGCAGAATGAGTCGGAGGCGCTGGCATTGTTCAGCAACATGGCCGAGGTGGCGGAGCGCTTTCTCGATGTGTCGCTTGATTTCATGGGCTACGTACCGTTTGACGAAAAAATGAAGCAATCCGCAAGGATTTTCCGTCCGGTGGTGGATGCATTCCCGGCGGCTTCCTCAGCCAAGGCGGTCAGAAATCTGGCCGAAACCATGGAACAATGGCCTTACCCGTCTGGGGAGAATGGACGTCTGGAAGCATTCATGCAGCGTCTGATCCAGAGCAGCCGTATGGCGGCAGAAGGATTTCGCCTATAAAATCGCGCTATGAATGCTAAAACCGAACTGGAGAAAAACGAACAATACGCCATCCAGTTTTCTCCCCTAGTTAAACGTATCGCTTATCATCTCATGGCAAGGCTGCCAGCCAGCGTGCAGGTTGACGACCTGATTCAGGTAGGCATGATCGGCCTGCTCGATGCCGTGAACAACTATGACTGCACGCAGGGCGCGCAGTTTGAAACTTATGCCGTGCAACGCATCCGCGGCGCAATGCTGGATGAATTGCGCCAAGGCGACTGGCTGCCGCGATCGGCGCGCAAGGGCATGCGCCAGATTGAAGCGGCGATGAATGCCTTGGAGCAGCGCCTGTGCCGTTCGCCTGCAGAACGCGAGGTGGCCGACGAATTGAATTTGAGTCTGGACGACTACCAGCAGATGCTGTTGGATGCGCGGGGCTGCCAGTTGCTGCACTACGAGGATCTGCAGGAGGGCGGGGGAGAGGATTTCCTGGAACGTCACCATGAAGACAACTCGTCCGAACCATGGGCAAATCTGCATGACGGAAGGTTCCGGGAGAGGCTGGTCGAGGCGATCGGCGTTTTGCCGGAACGTGAGAAACTGATGATGGCAATGTATTATGAGGAAGAACTGAATCTGCGCGAAATCGGCGAAGCGCTGGGGGTGAGCGAGTCACGTGTGTGCCAGTTGCACAGCCAGGCCATCGCGCGCCTGCGCAGCCATTTGAAGGGGTGGCTTTGAAAAAAGAGGATGAGAGCCTGTAAATGAATAACCTGAATATTCTGGCTGTGCTGGCGGGCGCGCTACGGTGTCGCCTGCCGCTTGCATGGAATGGCCATGCGGCGTGCCAGGCGCCTTGCATCGCATCCCGCCAGCACACCCATAATTATCCATGTTATTCATTTACAGGCTCTAAGCAGCGGATGAGCTGGAAATTCGAAAACCGGGCAGGTTCATGGATATAGTCAGCATCCTCGGCATTACGCTGGCTTTTGCCGCCATTCTCGGCGGCCAGCTTCTGGAGGGGGGGCACGCGGGTTCCCTGCTGCAACTGACCGCGTTCATTATCGTCATGGGCGGAACCATAGGCGCGATCATGCTGCAGAGTTCGTCCAAGATTTTTTTTCAAGGCATGAAGCTGACCAAATGGATCATTTTTCCGCCCAATGCTGTGCCGCATGACCTGATCAACCATGTCCTTGGCTGGAGCGGGATCGCGCGTAAAGGCGGATTGCTGGCGCTGGAACCACAGTTGGACGACTTGCCGGATGCCTTTACCAAAAAGGGGCTGCAAATGCTGGTGGACGGCGCCGAACCTGAGAAAATCCGTGTGGCGCTCGAAGTCGAAATTGCCACTTATGAGAAGCATCACCTGGATGCCGCGAAAGTCTGGCAGGCGGCGGGCGGTTATGCGCCAACCATTGGTATTCTGGGCGCGGTAATGGGCTTGATCCATGTCATGGAAAATCTGAGCGACCCCTCCAAACTCGGCTCCGGCATTGCCGTGGCTTTTGTTGCCACCATTTATGGCGTGGGTTCAGCCAACCTGTTTTTCCTGCCAATTTCGAGCAAACTTAAATCCATTATCGAGCAGGAGGTGATCATGCGTGAGATGCTGATTGAAGGGCTGGTGTCCATCGCCAATGGCGAGAATCCGCGTGTAATCGAATCGAAGTTGCAGGGCTACATCATTTAACCCCGCTGGGCGGCGAGCATACTATGGCGCGCAGAAACAAACCCGAAGAACATGAGAACCATGAACGCTGGCTGGTTTCCTACGCTGACTTCATTACACTGCTGTTTGCATTTTTTGTTGTCATGTACTCGATTTCCCAGGTGAACGAGGGGAAATACCGGGTGCTGAGCGATGCGCTGGTCAATGCCTTCAAGGCTGCGCCGACGAACACAACCCCGATCGCGCCGGCACTGATGATCGATGCTTCTACCAAGGGCCAGTCAAGCACCGCCAGGTCGCAAGCACAAAAGCAAACGTTCATCGTGCTCAAGAATGATCCTGCCCAGGAAGCCCGTCAGAAACAGCAAGCAGAAAAAATGAAGGGGATTGCCAGGGATATTCTCAAGGTGATGGAATCCTTAACCAAGAATGGCCAGGTCAAGGTCAGCCAGAGCGTCCATGGTATCGCCATAGAGATAAATGCCAGTTTGCTGTTCGCATCCGGTCAGGCAAGTCTGGAGGCCGGTTCGATCAAGGCGCTCAAGGCGGTAGGAAAGGTTCTGGCTGATGTGCCTAATGATATTCAGGTGGAAGGGTTTACCGATACCACCCCGATCAATACCGTTGCGTTTCCATCCAACTGGGAGTTATCCAGTGCCCGCGCAAGCAGTGTGGTGCGCTTGTTCGTCGACAGCGGCGTGCCACCGGAGCGTTTGGTGGCGGTGGGGTATGGTGAATTTCGCCCGATTGATTCCAATAGCACGGCAGAGGGGCGAGCCAGAAACCGCCATGTGACGGTGATGATCCTGTCGGAACAGCAGGAGAAGATCACCGATATACCGGTTGCGAGCCAGGCTTCCAAAGTTGTGCAGGAAGCAGCTGGTCCTGCCCGGAAACCCTAAAAGGACTCCGACTTTCTACGGGCTAAGCCCGTGAAAGGTCGTATGCCCCACAAGGGGACTCCGATCCGCTAGGCGCTAAAACTCCTGCGGAGTCGCATGACCTAAACCTTACCGAGAGGTCGCCCCAGTCCGCTTGTATGGGTCTGTCCGTCCGGCCCGTAAATGCCTGTCTGGTTGGCGGCGGTCTGAAGCAAGGAAAGGGCTTGCTGGTTGAATCTGAGCTTGGTTTCGATCAGGCTGCCATTGACCTGATTGATCTGTTGAGCGATTTTTGCCTGTTCCAGCAGTTGCTTCCAGGCTTCGACAGTATGCGGTATTTCGCCGCCGTGCTGCTGCAGCCATCTGTCCATGCCACCCTGCTCCGGGTTGTGGCCATTTGCGGCCAGATAACGGTTGCGGCGTTCCGCGAACTGAGACAGCAGGAGAACCTTCTCGGACTTTAGCCGGGCAAGCTCGATCAGCCTGTCGACATCACCCTGGACCAGTGCTTCCTGCTCGGTCTGTAATACTCGGACGAAATCACTGAATGCGCTTAATTCCGCATCCACGCTTTGGGAAAGATCGCCGGGGGAGGCGATGATGACCCGGTTGTCAGCCAACATCAGCCTTTTTGATTCCGCACCAAGTCCTGGACTGTCGCAAGCAGGCGATCCGCGATGACTTCGGGATTGACCTTGAAGCGTCCCTCGCTGATGGCTTGCTTGATCGCGTCCACACGTGCCGTATCCACCACCGGCACATTGTCCATGCTGCTCTCCATGGCATGAAGCTGGGACGAAAGCGTGGTGATCTGGACGTTGTCCTGGGGGGACGGGTTCTTTTGCGGCGCGGCAGCCGTCGTTCCCGTGCCGGCTTTCGAGGTGCGCGGTGCGGCCTCTTTTATGCCTGTGCTGGCCGGCGACTTTACTGAGGCATCGATCTTCACGGTAAATTCCTTCGGGTTATGGATCGCTTTTTGGCGGCGGCAGCGCTGCCGCTTCACGATCCGCTGGCGGTTATCCGAATCTTTGATAGGGTTAACGGCATGAACTGATGAAACTTTAGTGGAGAATCAATGTTTTTACAAGCAATACGGGTTTAAACCCAACGCTGCACGGCTGTTTCATCGCTTTCATGCGCGTCCACCCAGCGCGCACCCGCTTCGGTCTGTTCCTTTTTCCAGAACGGCGCGCGGGTCTTCAGGTAGTCCATGATGAATTCGCAGGCGGCGAAGGCGGCGCCGCGGTGTGCGCTGCTCACCGCCACCAGTACGATCTGGTCGGCGGGTTTGAGCGATCCGACGCGGTGGATCACCAGTGCATCGATGATGCTCCAGCGCTGTTTTGCCTGTTCCAGGATTTCGGCCAAAGCCTTTTCCGTCATGCCGGGGTAGTGCTCCAGGGTCATTTCGGCAACCCTGGCGTTCTCGTTGAGGTCGCGAACCAGGCCAACGAAGCTGGCAATGGCGCCGATTCCGGAATTGCCTTGGCGTAGTTTGAGGATTTCCGCGCCAAGATCAAAATCCTCGTTTTGCACTCGGACTGTCATCTCAGCCCCCCGTCACCGGCGGGAAGAAAGCGATTTCATCTCCGTCGCATACAGCCCTGTCCGGACCGGCCATGTCCTGGTTGACGGCCACGCGCACAGGCCTGCTCTGGGCGAGCTCCTCTTGCCAGGCTCCGCCACGTTGCCGCAGCCATTCGGTCAGCGACCGGACGTCGACGACATGGGCAGGCGGGTGCGCCTGTTCCGAGGAGATGCCGAAGCTTTCGCGCAGCCGGGCGAAATAGAGCAGGGTGATCATGCGCGCATCCTTGTTCAGTTGAGCAATTCGGAAAAGGGGAGAAACCTGACGGTTTCGCCGCGGCGGATGAGGGTGCCTTCCGCTACTTCAACCAGGCCGTCGGCCCACGCGGTGGAGGTCAAAACGCCGGAACCCTGGTTCGGATAAAGCTGTACGCCGATGCTGCCATCTTCCGCCGTGTGCAGCCTGGCGCGCAGGAATTCGCGGCGCTTGTCGGGTCTTGGCCAGTCGAAATCCGCCTTCAGGGAGAGTGCCTGCGGTGCGGTTGCAGCCACGCCCTGGCAGCGCAAAATGAATGGGCGCACAAGCAGGATGAAAGTGACAAAGGCCGAAACCGGATTTCCCGGCAGGCCGATGAAAGGCGTGCTGCCTACGCTGCCGAAAGCCAGCGGTTTGCCCGGTTTGATGGCGATTTTCCATAAATCGAGCTTGCCGACTTTTTCCACCGCGGTTTTGACGTGGTCTTCCTCTCCCACGGAAACGCCGCCGCTGGTGATGATCAGATCGGCGCTGGCTGCGGCTTGTTCGAGCACTTTAACGGTGGCGGCGGAATCATCCGGCACGATGCCGAGGTCGATGACTTCGCAGCCGAGGGCCTGCAGCAAGCCGGTCAGCACGAAGCGGTTGGAGTTGTAGATCTGGCCGGGCTCAAGTGGCTGACCAGGCATGACTATTTCGTCGCCGGTAAAGAAAGTGGCTACTTTCAACCGGCGGAAAACCGGAAGCCGCGCCAAGCCGACGGATGCCGCCAGTCCCATTTCTTGCGGACGCAGCCTGATACCGGCAGGAAGTATTTCCGCCCCGACGGCGATGTCTTCGCCGGCGCGACGGATGTTTTCACCCCTAATGGGCGACTTGTTGATTGCCACCACGTCGCCTTCCGTGCTGCAATTTTCCTGCATCACCACGGCATCGCAGCCTGCGGGCACCGGCGCCCCGGTGAAAATCCTGGCTGCGGTGCCCGCTTCCAGCGGCTTCCCGACCGTGCCTGCAGGGATGCGTTGCGCTACCCGAAGCCGGGTCGACCCGGCCGCGAGATCGGCGAGCCGGACTGCATAGCCATCCATTGCGCTGTTGTCCAGCGGCGGGACGTTGATGGCGGAAACCTGATGCTCAGCCAGTACCCGTCCCAGCGTTTCGGCTGTGGCGACCTGTTCGATTTCGCCAGGCTGGCGTACGCGATCCAGGAGGAAGGCGAGTGCCTGATCGGCGCTAAGCATGTTCTGTTTTTTGTCCATATTGATTGAGACCTGTCTGTTGCAAAATAAATTCGGCGATTTCTCCCGCCTGGTCCAGCGTGAACTGCGGCAGCGCCGTTTCCACCGGAATGTCGCTGGCAATGGCTGCGATATTCGTATCCTGCGGAAAAATCAGTTGTTTTCCGCTGCCGGCACGGTGCACCTCCAGCTTGGCGATCGCTTCACGTTTGAAGCTTTCCACCAGTACCAGATCGCACGGCGAGAGCCGCGCCACCTGTTCTTCCAGCGAGGGCTCCGCTTCACCGCGCAATTCGTGGATCAGCGCCCAGCGGAAGGCCGAGGTGACCAATACCTCGCTGCAGCCTGCGGTACGGTGGCGATGGGAATCCTTGTCCGGTTGATCAATCTCGAAATCGTGGTGGGTATGCTTGATCAGCGAAACTTTCAGCCCTTTGGCCACGAACAGTGGAATCAGTTTCTCGATCAGGGTGGTTTTGCCGCTGCCGGAGTAGCCGGCGATGCCGAAAATTTTCATACCTTGTTCCGCATCAGCCTTTGTTTCTCGCGCTGCCAATCGCGTTCTTTTTCAGCTTCACGCTTGTCGTGCTGCTTCTTGCCCTTGGCCAAACCGATTTCTAGCTTGATATGGCCACGGCTGTAGTGCATGTCCAATGGCACCAGGGTATAACCAGCGCGCTCCACCTTGCCGATCAGCTTGTCGATTTCCTCGCTGTGCAGCAGCAGCTTGCGGGTGCGCACGGGATCGGGGTTGATGTGGGTGGAAGCGGTCGGCAGCGGGCTGATATGGCAGCCAATGATGTAGAGCTCCCCGCTGCGGATGATGACATAGGCTTCCTTGAGCTGCACGCGGCCGGCACGGATGGCTTTCGCTTCCCATCCCTGCAGAACGATGCCGGCTTCGAGTTTTTCCTCGATGAAGAAGTCGTGGAAGGCCTTTTTGTTTTGCGCGATGCTCATCGGCAGGTGAGTTTCCCTTGAAAATAGTGTATTTTAA
>JAJYUW010000103.1 GCA_021792335.1 Pseudomonadota bacterium
CGCGACTGGGAGTGGCTTATTCCTTCCAGTCGCAGTGCCCCTCCAATCTGGGCAGTGAGAATGGATGACCGCTTTGCTTGCATTAGTAGGCATTGGCTAGCTATCCGCGAGTGTCGGGAACTGGCACAGAGCGGTATGCCGCCCCGGGCCCTCCAACATCGGTTTCCGGATGCTCTTTTTATCAAAGGCGACCGGGGGAGCGGCCTTTTCCAGCGGCAGCGCCAGGATGGCTTCCAGCCCGCCTGAGGGATGGTTGCGCAGCTTCAGTGTTCCGCCGTGCTTCTCGGCGATGTTGCGCGCGATGGGGAGCCCCAGCCCCGTTCCGCCGGTCTCGCGGGAGCGCGAGGTTTCCAGGCGGTAGAAGGGCTCGAAAACCGTTTCCAGGTATGCATCCGGGATGCCCGGCCCGTGGTCGCGCAGGCGGATCACCGCTTTTGATCCTTCGCGGCTTGCCGAGACCTGGGCGGCGCCGCCGTACTTGACGGCGTTATCCAGCAGGTTGGTCAGGCAGCGCTTCAGCGCGCCGGGCCGTGCCATCACCGACGCGTTGATCTTGCCGGCCAGGGTCACGTTTTGCCCCGCATCGGCGGCATCGGCGCACACGCTGTCGAGCAGGGAGTCCAGGTCCAGGCGCTGCGGTTTTTCTTCGGAATCCATGCTGCGCGCCAGGTCCAGCCCTTCCCGCACCATGTCTTGAGTGGCCGAGAGATCCGCGATCAGTTTCTCGCGCAGGGTGTCGTCCGGCACTTTTTCAAGCCGCAGTCGCAAACGGGTGAGCGGCGTTTGCAGGTCATGGGTAATGGCGGCCAGTATGCGGGTTCGTTCCTGGATATGTTGATGGATGCGCGCCTGCATGGCATTGAATGCCCGCGCGGCGTTCGTGACCTCGGTCGGGCCGCGTTCGGGCAACGGCTCTTGCCCAATATCGCGGCCGAGTTCGATGGCGGCCTGTTCGAGCTGTCGCAGCGGCCGGGTCGCCATGCGCGCAACCAGGTAGGCCAGCACGCTGATGCAAGCGAGAAAGAGCAGCAGATAGGGCAGGGTGCTCAGGCCGAACGGCGGGGAAGGAAAATCCCGCGGTCTGATGAGCGTAAAGCGCATCGGCGTGCCGTCCTGCAGATTCAGATAGACGGTGCGGCAAAGCATGGGGCGATTGCGCATCGCGCCATTAAATGGGCGGGAAGGCGGGCGGCAGCCGGCATCGTCGGTCCTGAGCGCGATGATCCTGCGTTCAGTCCCCAGCTGCTGACGCAATGCCAGGGTAAATTCCGGGTCAGGCTCGGCCGAATTGCCGGCCGCCGCCGCTTCGAATTTGACCTGGATGCCCCCACGCTGCGAGGCGGCGGCAAGCCCGGGCCTCGCTTCGGCGGGGGCCGCTTCGAGTGTCAGAACCAGTTGGCTTATCCGTTCTGCGGTGTGGGCATTCCGCATCCGCGTCATCATTTCCTGCCGCTCGCCGGTGGCGAGGACCAGTGTCAGGGTCACCGAGGCGACGATGCCCGCCACCAGGATCAGGAATACGCGGCCCGCCATCGAGGCGAAAAAGCGTTTCATGTCCGAGGCTCCGCCGTCACGGATGCCGCCAGCACATACCCTTCGTTGCGTATTGTCTTGATGAGCTGGGGCGAGCGTGCATCTTCCGCCAGCTTCTGCCGCAGGCGGCTGACCTGGAGATCGATAGAGCGGTCGAACGGCTCCGCGTCGCGCCCTTGCGTCAGGTTGAGCAGCTGTTCCCGGCTCAGAACGCGGTTGGGGTGTTCGAGAAATATCTTGAGCAGGCGGAACTCCGCGCCGGAGAGGGCGACCACGACTCCCTGCGGATTGATCAGGTGGCGCGCTGTCAGGTCGAGCGTCCAGCCGGAAAAGTGCAGGCTGGTTGCGGCCGGTGCCGCCATGCCGGGCGGCAGCGCCTGGGTGCGGCGCAGGACGCTGCGGATTCGGGCGAGCAGTTCGCGCGGTTCGAAGGGTTTGGGCAGGTAGTCGTCGGCCCCCATTTCCAGCCCGAGAATGCGGTCGAGCGGCGCGCTGCGCGCGGTCAGCATGATCACGGGCAGGCTGGAACGCGCCCGCAGGTTGCGGCATAGCGTCAGGCCATCCTCGCCCGGCAGGGTCAGGTCGAGCACGATGAGATCGATGCGGGTAACCTCCAGCACATGCGACATCTCCGCGCCATTGGCGGCCGTTGTCGTCCTGCAGCCGTTGCCGTCGAGGTATTCGGCCAGTAGCGTGCGAATTTCACGGTCGTCATCCACGACCAGAATGTGGGGGGGCGATTCCATGTGGTTATTATGCCAAGGTCAGATCACTTCGGTTGCGCTGAATTGTAACGGATTGTATCCGGCGTCTGCGCTGATACATGGCGATACAAAACCGGCCGGCGCGCATACAATTCCATACATATGGCCTCCCGCCCGAAACATCCCCGACACATGGGTTTGATGAAATGTGTAGCGTGCAGTGTGCACGACCCACAGATCGTAAACATTCAGGAGATTCAATCATGAACAAGCTAGCTAAATCCGCTCTCGTCGGCCTGACGGCCATAGGCCTGGGAACTGCCGCATTCTCCGTGTCCGCCGGTGCGCCCGATTGCGGGCACATGGGGCCGATGTCGTTCCGCGGCGACAAGGCCAAGTTCGCGGAATTTATGGAGAAGCGCCATGCCGCCATGCATACTGCGCTCAAGCTCAGCGCCGAGCAGGAAGGGGCGTGGAAGGAGTTTACCGCCAGGATGAAATCGGTCGGCATGCAGAACCGGCCGGAGCGGGAAAAAATGGCCGAGCTGCCCGCGCCGGAGCGCATGGATAAAATGCTTGCCATGATGAAGGAGGGCGAGAAACGGATGGAAACCCGCGCTGCCGCCGTCAAGGAATTTTACGCAGTGCTGACGCCCGAGCAACAGAAGGTGTTCGACGCGCAGATGACCCCGCGTGGCCGCCACTCACGACCTCGTTAAGCAGCGGGAACGGCTCCTTCGGCCAGTAGCGGAGGTTCGGTTTATGCGCCAGCCCTCGCAGGCTGGTGCATAAAGCAAATGATTTACTTCTTGACGCCGCTCACGGTTGCTTTCAGCGTAGCGCCGGCTTTGAAAGCCGGCACCTTGGATGCTTTGATCTTCAGTTCTTCGCCAGTCTTGGGGTTGCGGCCGGTGCGCGCCGCACGCTTGCGTACCTCGAAGGTGCCGAAGCCAACCAGGGCAATGTTGTCACCCTTTTTCAGCGTGCTGCCGATGATTTCGATCAGCGCGGCAAGGTTGCGTTCAGCGTCTGCCTTGGTGCTGCCTGTCTTGACGGCCAGTGCGTCTACGAGTTCTTTTCTGTTCATGTTAATCCCTTTGTGTATGACTGCCTCATGCAGTGTTTGAGAGTTTAGCATCCATCATATGGAAGCTGTAAAGCAACATTACGCGGATTTGTTCTCGTCCTGGCGGTTCAACTGCTCTTGCCGGGGTTGACGGGCTGTTTCAAAAGTTGGGGGCGCGACCCAAATCTGGCAACGCCTCATACCCGAAATAATAGGGGAAGGCCCTGATATCTCTCAGTATCCCGCCCTCGGCGGGGGTTCTGCTTAAACGTTCCATATCCTGGGGGCTGAGCGGCTTTATCTTTGCAAAGTCGCGAGAGCGGCTGAAAACGCCATTTCTCCACTGGTACACTTCATCCGCTTTCTGCTGGTAGGTGTAGGAGTGATCGTTATCGTTAAAGTAATCGGAAAACTTGTTTCGTCCCAGGTAAATTGGATTGGAACCTTCATAGCCCGTTTTTTCATAGGTGGCCGGGTCGGTATTTAAAAAATGAACCCAGTCTCCAGGAACAAAATTCTGCGGGGCAGCGCCGGATTCGATTTTCAGGAGTTTCCCGGGACGATTGAGTTGCCGCGGATCGAAATCTTTTTCGAAGTCCCACATTTTTCCCGGCTCGATACCCACCAGGGGTTCTTTGTCTATGGAAAGCCGATTTTCCAATCGCTTTAGTTGCGCCGGATTTTTCTTGATGCGGCGGTAATAATCCAGTACCCCTTGTATCACTACAATCTTGGTGGCCGTGTAGCATCCGATGGAATACTTGTTCTGGTTTATGAAAATGTCGCTGAGAGCCTCATGCAGCGGGTGTCCTGGCCTGGGAGTGCCGCGCTTCCAGTATTTGTTGTTCCACTTCGCAGCTCTGCCATCAGGCCAAACCCAATTCAGGTTTTCCGCCCAGGCCACTGTGTTTTGGCGGATGCCTACGTGTTCCTTCAGGGCACCCACATCGCAAGCGCCGTTTTTGAACTCTGTTAGCCGTCCGTGCTGAAGAAGCGCCAGCAAAATTTCCTTTTTCGAAACGGTATGTACTTTTTTCTCTTTTCCGTGCTTCGTGGGAAGGCTCGCGATGTCGTCCCGGATCTGCAGCTCCGCCCTGTCTTTGAGATCGAGCGTATTGGTGTCTTCTTCAGGCGTATTCAGCGTGTAAACCACGGCGCCATTCGTTCGGTCCACTTTTTTCACGACCAGACCAGGGGCGACGCCCAGGGAAGCCAGGTAGGTCTCCATGTCGGACTCTATGGTTTCAAGTTGGCCGGGCTTGCAAGAAAAACGGATGCCCTCGTCAGTCGATGCGTTGCTTCCTTCCGCAATGGCTTCGGCGGAGAGAGGAATGAGCAACAACAGGGGGATGATTTTTCCTAACAGCATTTGGCTGCGTTTGCCCATGTTTTTCCGGAGTTTGGGCGTGGCACGGTAAGCTGCCAGCCGGCCGCCCTCAGCTTTTCGGGCGGAGCGCCGATTTGGGGCGGAACGCCTTGACCGCCTCTTCCCGCGTTTCCAGGTAAGGCCCGCCGATCAGGTCGATGCAGTAGGGTACGGCGGCGAACACGCCGTCCAGGGTTTCCTTGATCGCCTTGGGTTGTCCCGGCAGGTTGATGATCAGGCATTTTCCGCGCACCGCCCCGACCTGGCGGGAGAGGATGGCGGTGGGCACGTATTTCAGGCTGACGGCCCGCATCTGTTCGCCGAAGCCCGGCAGCACCTTGTCCGCTACCGCCAGGGTTGCCTCCGGGGTGACGTCGCGCGGGGCCGGGCCGGTGCCGCCGGTGGTGAGCACCAGGCAGCAGCCTGCGCTGTCCGCCAGTTCGCGCAGGGTGGCCTCTATCTGTGCCTGCTCGTCGGGGATCAGCCGGATAACGGCTTGCCAGGGCGTGGCGAGCGCGTTGCCGAGCCAGTCCTTCAGAGCCGGGATGCCCTGGTCTTCGTAAACGCCCTGGGTGGCGCGGTCGCTGATGGTGACCAGGCCGATGAGCGCTGTCTTTTCGCTGTTCATTCCTGCTCCGGGCTGTTTTCGTTGTTAGCCTGCTCATCGAGTATCGCCGCGCGCAGCAGCTTGAACAGCAAACGGCTGCTCTTCGGCGGCTTGCCGGCTCCGGCTTCCCGCTGCGCGTTGCGGATCAGGGTGCGGATCTGCTGGATGTCGGCGTGGGCGTATGCCGCGGCAAGATCGCTCAAGGCTTCATTGCCGGCCAGCAGGCGGTCGCGCCACTGCTCCACCAGGTGGAACTTGGCTGCCTGGGCGTGCGTGACATCGTTCCACTCGTCCAGCTTGGCCTGGATCGGTTCGGCATCCACCGTGCGCATCAGCTTGCCGATGTATTGCAACTGTCGGCGGCGCGCCTCGTGGCGGGTGAGGCGCTTGAATTCGGCGATGGCGTCGGCCAGGTTTTCCGGCAGGTTTAGTTGCGCCAGTTTGTTCTTGTGCAGTCCCGCCAGCTCTTCGCCTATCTCCTGCAGGGCATGCATTTCCTGTTTGCGCCTGGTCTTGCTGGGTGCCTCAGGCAGGCCGCCGGAATCGTTGGGTTCTAAATCCGTCATGTTTCGCAAATGGTGGCAAAATTGCTATGATAGCCGCTTTTCATTGAGCATTCAGCACGCTGTTGCTGAAACTTTCGAGGTGTGCGTGTCAGATTCCCGTTTTTCCTATTCCATCGAAACGCTGAGCCAGATCACCCGCGACATTTTGAACCAGGCCAGGCAATCCGGTGCCAGCGCCTGCGAGGCCGAGGTTTCCCTGGGCTTCGGCCAGAATGTCTCGGTGCGCCGCGGCGAAGTCGAAACCATTGAATACAACCGCGACAAGGGCCTGGGCGTAAGCGTCTATTTCGGCCAGAAACGCGGCCACGCCAGCACCTCCGATCTTGCGCCGGAGGCGATCAGGGATACCGTCGCAGCCGCGGTGAGCATCGCCAGATACACCGCCAGCGACGAATTCGCCGGCCTGGCCGACGAAAATCTGCTGGCCAAGGAGATTCCCGACCTCAGTCTCTACCACCCGTGGGATTTATCGGTGGAGCGCGCGATCGATTTGGCAAAGGAGTGCGAAGCTGCCGCCTTTGCGGTGGACAAGCGCATCGAAAATTCCGAGGGCGCTTCCGTTTCCACCCAGGAAGCATTGTTCATGTATGGCAACAGCCTGGGCTTTCTCGCCGGCTATCCGTCCTCGCGGCACAGCGTCAGTTGCGCGGTGATTGCCGAGGATGGCGGCATGCAGCGCGATTACTGGTACAGCTCGCGGCGTGATGCGGCCGACCTGGAAAGCGCCGAAGCAGTCGGCCGCAAGGCCGGCGAGCGCACCGTGCGGCGGCTGGGCGCGCGCAAGATCAAAACCACTGAATGCCCGGTGCTGTTCGAAGCGCCGATCGCGTCCGGGTTGATCGGGCACCTGGTTGGCGCCGTCAGCGGCAGCAGCCTGTACCGCAAATCCTCTTTTCTGCTCGACAGCCTGGGCCAGCCCATTTTCGCCCCCTTTGTTCAGATCCGGGAGTTGCCGCACATCCCCAAGGGGCTGGCCAGCAGCCCGTTCGACAATGAAGGCGTCGCCACCCATGAGCGCGACCTGGTGAAGGATGGCGTGTTGCAGGGCTATTTCCTGGGCAGCTATTCGGCGCGCAAATTGGGCATGGCCTCCACCGGCAACGCCGGCGGAAACCACAATCTGATCCTCGAGAGCAGCGGACAGGATTTTGCCGGCCTGCTGAAAATGATGAACACCGGACTGGTGGTGACGGAGCTGCTCGGCCACGGCATCAACCCGGTGACCGGGGATTACTCCCGCGGCGCGGCCGGTTACTGGGTGGAAAACGGCGTAATCCAGTACCCGGTGGAGGAGGTCACCATTGCCGGCAACCTTAAGGACATGTTCAGGCACATCGTCGCTGTCGGCACCGATGTCCTGGTCCAGGGCTCGAAGCAGTGCGGCTCGGTGCTGGTCGAGAAGATGACGGTGGCGGGCGACTGAATGACGATCGATTTCCGTTGCTGGGTGGGCATGGGGGGCGTACCCCTCCACGACAATCCCAAGGCGTATCTATGGGAAAGCCGCCTGCATTGGATCATGATCGGGGTGGCCTTGCTGGCCATCCCGGCCTTCCTGTTCGAAGCCGCGATCCAGGCAGGACCGCTGCACCAGTTGGGCCTTACGCTGGATTTTTTTATTGTCGATCACAAGGTTAAAACCACCGGCTTTAGCCGGTCAGCTTTAGCTGAGATAATATGTCGCACGAAGGGAGGTGCGGCGTGGAATACAGATATGGCAGTCATACGGTGTTTAGAT
>JAJYUW010000104.1 GCA_021792335.1 Pseudomonadota bacterium
TCATCTGTGCTGTTTCAGGGTGCGCTTCTGCCGTTGAGAGCGGCAACCCCTGTGCAAAACGCTCGATCTTGGCCAGGGCATCGGCCAAGGCGCGCGGGTCGCCGCCGATTTCCGCGCCGCCCCGGTCAGCCTCGAATTCGCGCGAACGGGAGATTGCCATCTGGATCAGCGCTGCCGCCAAGGGCGCAACGATCATGATGACCAGGCCGGCTACCGGATTGCGGTTCTCGCGGTCTCCGCCAAAAAACACACCAAACTGCGCCAAAGCGGAGATGGCGCCGGCAACCGTCGCCGAAATTGTCGAGATCAGGATGTCGCGGTGCTGGACATGCGCCAGCTCGTGCGCCATGACGCCGCGCAGTTCGCGCTCGGACAGCATTTGCAGAATACCGGTCGTTGCCGCGACGGCAGCGTGCTCAGGATTGCGGCCGGTGGCAAAGGCGTTGGGCTGCGCTTCGTCGATGATGTAGACGCGCGGCATGGGAAGGCCGGCGTGCTGCGCCAGGTCGCGGATCATGCGGTAGAAGTGCGGCGCGCTGCTTTCGTCCACCTCCTGGGCGTTGTACATCCGCAGCACCATGTCAGCGGAATTCCAGTATGCCCATACGTTCATCGCCGCAGCGAACGCCAGGGCCAGCAACATCCCGGTCAAACCGCCCAGCATCAGGCCAATCGTGCCGAACAGGGCGACGATCGCCGCCATCAAAATCGTGGTTTTCAGCCAGTTCCCCATCATTTCAGCCTCTCGTGTTCATGCAAAACTGCACGCCTAGAATGGGTATGGCCCCTGAAAAATTCAAGCGTCAAACCGATCCCCCGGCTTTACCGGATTTCCCGCCAGGAAGCTTGCCGCTGGCAGCCGTCTTCCTCCCGCCTTCTGAATTTCCGTCAGCCGCAACGCGCCTTCGCCGCAAGCCACCAGGATGCCGTCCTTGTCTGCCTGGAGGATTTCGCCTGGCCGTCCATCGTTTCGATTCACTGCTCTTGCCTGCCAGACACGCCAGATTTCGCCTCCGAAGCGGGCCTGCGCCACCGGAAAGGGATTGAAGGCGCGCACCGCGCGGGCCAGTTCGACCGCTCTTTTGTGCCAGTCGATCAGGCCTTCCGCCTTCGACAGCTTTGCCGCGTAGGTGGCGTCCCGATCATCCTGCGACTCCGCGACCAAGCTGCCTTGGTCCAGCTGCCGCAGGGCCGAAACGATGGCCGAGGCGCCCAGGGCCGCCAGTTTGTCATGCAGCGTTTGCGCCGTATCGTCGTCCGCTATCGGCAGCGGCAAGCGCATCAGCATGGCGCCGGTGTCCAGACCCGGATCCATCTGCATGATGGTAATCCCGGTTTCAGGATCGCCCGCCAGCAGGGCGCGCTGGATCGGGGCCGCACCGCGCCAGCGCGGCAGAAGCGAAGCGTGGATGTTCAAGCAGCCGAAACGGGGGATAGCAAGCACCGCCGAGGGTAGCAGCAGACCGTAGGCGGCAACGATCATCACCTCGGCATGGACGGACGCAAGCTGCGCCTGAACCCCTGTATCTTTCAAAGTCGAGGGCTGCAGCACGGACAGGCCGTGCCGTAACGCTAACTGCTTGACCGGGCTGACCGCCAGCTTCATGCCTCGGCCGGCGGGGCGATCCGGCTGGGTCAACACCAAAGCGACCTCATGCCCGGCCTTGATTAACGCCGCCAAGGCAGCAGCAGCAAACTCCGGCGTGCCGGCGAAAATTATCCGCATCACATGGTTTCCTGCATCCGCTTTTTCTGCTTCTGCCGGATGCGCACCTGCTTCAGCCGAGACAGGTATTCCACGAAAACCTTGCCTTTCAGATGATCGATTTCGTGCTGGATGCAGATCGCCAGCAAGCCTTCGGCTTCCAGCGTGAAGGGTTTGCCCTCCTTATCCAGCGCTCTCACCGTAACTTTCTCTGCACGGGTGACTTTTTCGTAAATGCCCGGCACGGATAGGCAGCCCTCCTCGTGCTCTTTTTTCCCCTCGCTGGTCACGATTTCCGGGTTGATGAAAACCTGCAGGCTGTTGTGCTCCTCGGAAATGTCAATCACAACCAGCTGCTGGTGTACATTCACCTGGGTTGCAGCGAGCCCAATTCCGGGTGCGGCATACATGGTTTCAGCCATATCGGCCGCCAGCCGCCGGATTTCCGCGTTCACTTCAGCCACAGGGGCCGCCACGGTATGCAGCCGCTCGTCAGGGTAATGCAGGATGTTTAAAATGGCCATAAAAGCTTGCTTGTTTAATTAATTACATGCAAAATTCAATCCAACCCCTGAATTAGTCAAGGATTGTATGCCTTCCATGAAAAAGCCTATTTTAGCTCTGATTTTGCTTTTCGGCTTAAGTTCGCTGTCCGCCGCTGCCAATATTGAGATGCAGGACCATCATCCCGATCATTATGTGGTGGTCAAGGGCGACACACTCTGGGGAATTGCCGGTAAATTCCTCAAGGATCCCTGGCGCTGGCCCGAAATCTGGAAACTGAATGCGCAGCAAATCAAGAACCCGCACTGGATCTATCCGGGCGATCTGATCGTGCTGGACACGACCAGCGGCTCGCCCGTGTTACGGCTGGTCAAGGGGGGCGCCGAAACCGTAAAGCTGAGCCCGCGCGTCCGGGCAGAACCGATTGAAGCAAGGGCGATTCCGAGCATCCCGCCGGCGGAAATCGGCCCATTCCTCAGCAGGCCGCTGGTCATCGCAAAGGACGAACTCGATAAATCTCCTTACATTGTCGGGACAGATGATGACCGTGTAATTCTCGGTTCAGGCAATACCGCCTATGTGCAGGCTATCAGGGAAGGCGACGGACTGCGCTGGCACATCTACCGGCCCGGCAAGGCGCTGAATGAACCCGACTCCGAAGAAACCCTGGGATACGAAGCGGTCTATCTGGGCGACGCAAAAGCCACCCGTTTCGGAGAGCCTGCCACCGTCGAAATCACCAAAGCCGTCCGGGAAATCAATATTGGCGACCGGCTTGTGGAAGCGAAGGAAGAGGTGGTCAACGCTTATGTCCCTCACGCGCCGGAAAAAAACATCAGCGGCCGGGTGATTTCCGCCTACGGCGGCGTCGCCGAAGTTGGAAAAGGTTCTACCGTTACCCTCAACAAGGGTACACGAGACGGCCTCGAAATCGGCCACGTGCTGGCGCTATATCGTCACGGGCGAAGCATTGCGCCATCCGATCACGACACAAGCTCGCCGGACCCCGTCAAACTGCCGGACGAACGTTACGGCCTGGTCTTTGTCTTTCGCGTCTTCGACAGGCTGTCCTACGCGCTCGTAATGCAAAGCACCCGGCCGGTGCAACTGCTGGATGACGTGCGTACCCCCTGAAAAATACATTCTCCCGCTTTCTGCTCCTGCCATGGCCACCTCTGGCGACGACATTGCTTACTGGGTTGGTTTGAGTCTGGTTCCCGGGCTAGGGGGCGAATCGTACCGCAAACTGCTGCGCGCCTTTGGGGCGCCAGAAAACATTTATGGCGCCCCTTATGCCGCCCTGAAAGACGTCGTTGGCACCACCGTGGCCGACGGCATCCGCAGCGGCATAGACCAGGCCGATCTCGGCCCTCTCTTCGACTGGCTAGAAAACGAACAAAATCATATCGTCACGCTCGCCGATGTCGATTATCCCCAAGCCTTGCTGCAAATCCCCGATCCACCCCCTCTGCTGTACGTCAAGGGACGGCTTGATCTTCTGAACCAGCCTGCACTGGCAGTTGTTGGCAGTCGCAACGCCACGCCTCAAGGGCAAATGAACGCCGAATCGTTTTCTCTCAGTTTGAGCCAATGTGGGCTGAGCATTGCCAGCGGGCTGGCCTCGGGCATTGACGCCGCCGCCCATCGTGGCGGGCTGCGCGGCGCCGCCAGCAGTATTGCCGTAGTCGGAACCGGGCTTGATATCGTCTACCCCTCGCGCAATCATGCCCTGGCCCACGAGCTGGCACACTGCGGCGCGCTGGTTTCCGAGTTCCCGTTGGGCACACCTGCAAGGGCAAACCATTTTCCTCGCCGTAATCGCATTATCTGCGGCCTTTCCCTTGGTTGTCTGGTGGTTGAAGCCGCACGCCAAAGCGGATCGCTGATCACCGCTCGCCTGGCAGCCGAGCAGGGAAGGGAGGTTTTCGCCATACCCGGGTCGATACATTCCCCTCTTTCCAAGGGCTGCCACGCCCTGATCAAGCAGGGCGCCAAACTGGTCGAATGTGCGCAAGATATTCTTGATGAACTGAAGTGGCAGGCCTCCCCGATTCCTCCTCCCGGGAATCGTGCCCAAGGCGTCGAAATTACCGAGGGCGCGCTGCTTGAGTCGTTCGGATTTGACCCCGTGAGCATCGATGCGCTGGTCAAACTCAGCGGCTTGACGAGTGATGCAGTTTGCGCCATGCTGTTGCAACTGGAGCTGGACGGGCGTGTTGCCAGCCTGCCTGGTGGGCTATATCAGCGCATCTCCCGGCCCGGCTAACTCCCACGCGGATTTAATCTGAAACAATAAGCATGTTTGATATTCTGGTCTACCTGTTTGAAAACTATTATGAGGCGGACGTTTACCCTGATGAGGGAACGTTGACGCGCGAACTCAGCGCTGCAGGATTCGGCCGCGATGAAATAAGTCAGGCCATGGACTGGATCAATGGCCTGGAAAAACTCGCCCAGCAGAGCTATCTTCCCGGCTTGGCTGATTCCCGCGCGCAACGGCACTATTCCGATGCCGAGGAAATAAAGATCGGCACCGAAGGTCGCGGCTTCATGCAATTCCTCGAAACCTCGGCCATCCTAAACCCGCTGCAGCGGGAATGGGTAATCGATAGAATCATGGCGCTCAACGAACACGAAGTGTCGTTAGAACAGGTTAAATGGACTGTTCTGATCGTACTCTGGAGTCAAGGCCAGGCAGGGGATTACATGTTCATTGAAGACCTGCTGTTCGGGGATATCCAGCCCACAATGCACTAGACGGTAACAAGAAACCTTGTCATTCCATACGGTTCTTCATTATCATCCGCGCTCCAACCCTTTTAATCTTTGCGAGTGCGCATGTCTTCCAGCCTCCTGATAGTCGAATCCCCTTCCAAAGCAAAAACGCTGAAAAAATACCTTGGCGCTGATTTCGATATTCTCGCTTCTTATGGCCATGTACGTGACCTGGTTCCCAAGCAGGGAGCGGTGGATACCGAAAATGGTTTCAAGATGAAGTACCAGTTGATAGAGCGCAACGCTAAACATGTTGATGCGATTGCCAAGGCGGCGAAGCAAGCCGACCGCATTTATCTGGCAACTGACCCGGACCGTGAAGGCGAAGCAATCGCGTGGCATCTCTTTGAGATTCTTAAATCAAAGAAGCTGCTCGCCAAAAAGACGGTGAAACGTGTGGTTTTTCATGAGATCACCCAGTCTGCAGTGCAGGCTGCCGTGGCGGAACCGCGCGACATTCTTATGCCCTTGGTCAATGCTCAACAAGCGAGGCGGGCGTTAGATTACCTGGTCGGCTTTAATCTTTCACCACTGCTGTGGCGCAAGATTCGTCGTGGCCTTTCTGCCGGACGAGTGCAAAGCCCGGCGCTGCGCCTGATCGTCGAACGGGAAACCGAAATTGCGGCGTTCAAGACGCAGGAATACTGGAGCATTCACCTTGACTCGCACAAGGGAAAGCAGAAATTTTCCGCCAAGCTGTTTCAGTACAAGGGCGAAAAGCTTAACCAGTTCAGTATTGGTACAGAGTCCGCACAGCTTGAAATCACCGAATACCTATCGCAGCATGGCGGCAACAAGGCCAGGGTTGTCCAGGTCGACAAAAAACGCAAGCAACGCCAGCCTACCGCGCCTTTCACCACCTCTACCTTGCAGCAGGAAGCCGTGCGCAAGCTCGGGTTCACAACCGACCGCGCCATGCGCGTGGCACAGCAGCTTTATGAAGGGATAGATATCGGTGGCGGTGCGGTCGGTCTGATTTCTTACATGCGTACGGACTCGGTCAACCTCGCCAACGAGGCGGTGGCCGAGATAAGAGAATACATAAGCAGTAAATTCGATCCCGACTACCTGCCGAAGGCGCCAATACAGTATAAAAGCAAGTCTAAAAACGCCCAGGAAGCGCACGAAGCCATCCGGCCCACCTCAATTTTGCGCACCCCTGATAATGTGCGTACCCATTTGACGGCGGATCAGGCGAAACTCTACGAGATGATCTGGAAGCGGGCTTTGGCATGTCAGATGAGCCCGGCCAAGTTCGACACCGTCAGTCTTGATCTGGCTGTCGCAGACGATGGTACTTTGTTTCGCGCTACAGGACAGACGCTGGTTTTCCCCGGCTTTATCGCGGTCTATCAAGAGGGCGAAGACGATCAGGAAGAAGAGGGCGAAAGCAAGCTTCCCCCCATGGAAGCTGGCGAACAGCTTCCCATCGACAAGCTGTATGGAGAACAGCACTTCACCCAGCCGCCGCCGCGCTTCACCGAAGCCAGTCTGGTCAAGGCGCTGGAGGAGTTCGGCATCGGTCGGCCCTCGACCTACGCCAGCATCATCTCTACGCTTCAGGCGCGAGAGTATGTAACCCTGGATAAAAAAAGATTTTTCCCTACCGATGTCGGCACGGTGGTCAACAAGTTTCTGACTGAACATTTCACGCGCTATGTCGATTATGATTTTACCGCCAAGTTAGAGGATCAGCTTGACGTTATCTCCAACGGAAAAAGGGAATGGCTGCCGGTTCTTGAAGATTTCTGGAAAGGTTTCAGCGCGCAGATAGAGGAAAAAAAGAATATTGCCCGCAAGGATCTTACCCATGAACAGCTCGACGAAGCCTGCCCGAAATGCGGCAAGCCGTTGTCCGTTAGGCTAGGAAAACGCGGGAAGTTTGTCGGCTGCAGCGCTTATCCCGAATGCGACTTCACCCGCAGCATGGATGGCGAAGTTAAACCGGACGAGCCGGTCGTTGTTGAGGGGCGGCTATGTCCAAAGTGCGACAGTCCCCTTCACGTGAAATCTGGCCCGTACGGCAAATTTATCGGCTGTTCAGCATATCCCAAATGCCGCTTCATCGAGCCCCTGGAAAAACCCAAGGATACGGGGGTAACATGTCCGGAATGCAAGAAGGGCTCTCTGATTGAGCGAAAAAGCCGCTACGGCAAGCTATTTTATTCCTGCAACACGTATCCTGATTGTAAATACGCGGTCTGGAATCCCCCTATCGCCGAGCCTTGCCCTAAATGCGCTTGGCCTGTGCTGACCATCAAAATCACGAAACGGCGCGGCACCGAGAAAGTCTGCCCGCAAAAGGAATGTGGTTTTACCGAGCAGATTTCTCCGCCTGGAGATTAATGTCTTTATTATGAAAAAAGGTTCATCCGACTTTCGTGTGGGTCACGGCAGCCGGGTGTAGGTTGAGACCGCCGCAATGGAAATAGACGGCGATCTTGAAATGGTTCGGGTTGCGATAGCCACAGGCCCGCTTCTGGACGGTGGCG
>JAJYUW010000105.1 GCA_021792335.1 Pseudomonadota bacterium
GCCGACCTTGGTGCCGTAGCCCACCAGCAGGAAGACGAAGGCCAGGGAGAGCACGGTCGGCTCGAGCTGGGTTTTGACGACATCGAGGTGGGTCCACAGCAGGGCGGTACCGCCTGCGCCGAGCACTTTTTCCGCCGCAAAATAGACCAGGATGGTGCCGAACAGGGCCTGGGCGATACCCACGCCGCAAAGGATGAAGTATTTCCACGCCGCCTCGAGGCTGGCCGGGGTGCGGTAAAGGGAGACCAGCAGCACGGTGGTGAGTGTCGCCGCTTCCATCGCCACCCACATGATGCCGAGGTTGTTGGTAAGCAGTGCCAGCAGCATGGTGAAGGTGAACAGCTGGTACATGCTGTGGTAGAGGCGCAGCATGTTGATGCTGAGCTTGCCGTGGTGCTGCTCGATGCGCATGTAGGGGCGCGAGAACAGCGAAGTGGTGAAGGCGACGAAGGCGGTGAGGGCAACCAGGAAGACGTTGAATGAATCGACGAAAAACTGTTCGTTCAGGGCGGTCATCGGGCCGTCGGTGATGACCCGGACAGTGAGGAATGCCGATGCCAGGAAGGTGCCGAAGCTCATCGCCGAGTTGAGCTCGGGCGCGAAGCGCTGGCAGCCGAAGAGCGCCAGCAGCAGGCCGCCGATCAGGGGAATTGCCAGTATCCAGAGAATTTCCAAAATGGTTCCTTAAATTACAGAATGACGTAGGAGCGAGCTTGCTCGCGAATAGCGCGTCCGATTCGCGAGCAAGCTCGCTCCCACAGGTTATTCTTCTTTCAGTTTTTCCATGTGCTTCAAATCCAGGCTGTCGAAGGTTTCCCGGATCTGGAAGAAGAAAATGCCAAGAATGAACATGCCCACCAGCACGTCGAGTGCGATGCCGAGTTCCACCACCATCGGCATGCCATAGGTGGCGCTGGTGGCGGCGAAGAACAGGCCGTTTTCCATGGCGAGAAAGCCGATCACCTGCGGCACCGCCTTGCTGCGGGTGATCATCATCAGGAACGAGAGTAGTACGCTGGCCATGGCGATTCCCAGTGAGCTCTTGGTGATGGTGCCTGCCATCAGGGAAATGGGCGCCGCCAGGTTGAAGGCAAACACCACCAGTGCGATACCGACCAGCATGGTGGTTGGGATGTTGATCAGCGTTTCGACATCCCATTTGACATTGAGCTTGCGGATCAGGCGATGCAGAATCCACGGCAGGATGAGCACTTTCAGCACCAGGGTCAGTGCTGCCGAGTAGTAGAGGTGATTCTGGTGGGAGGTGTAAGCGACGACCGCAGTGCTGACCGACAGCACAAGGCCCTGTAAGGCGAACAGGTTGATCAGGGACAGTACCCGGCGTTGGGACAGCATGCCGAAGGCGATCAGGAGCAGCAGCGCAGCGAACAGATTGATGAGTTGTCCGGAAAAATTTTCCATTTCAGATTCCGTGCAGGAAATGAACGAGCAGGCCCAATACCGCCAGCAGGAAGGCGGTGCCCATGAATTCCGGCACGCGGAAAATGCGCATCTTTGCCGAAACGGTTTCGAGCAGTGCCAAGCCGGCTCCCGCTGCCACGAGTTTCAGGAAAAGTGCGACAAGAGCCAGAGGGATTGCGCCCCAGTTGCCGGCCTCGGCGATGCCCCAAGGCAGGAAAAGGGCGATGCCGATCGTGACGAAGGCGAGCAGCTTGAGTGCGCTTGCCCATTCGATCAGGGCCAGGTGGCGGGCCGAGTATTCAAGGATCATGGCCTCGTGGATCATCGTCAGTTCGAGGTGGGTGGAGGGATTGTCCACCGGGATGCGGGCATTCTCCGCCAGCAGCACCATGATGAAGGCGACTGCGGCGAAGGCCAGGCTGGGGTGGAGCACAAACTGCTTGTGGGCCAGGGTTTCGACAATGGTGATGAGCGAGGTGGAATGGCTGATTGCGGCGGCGGTGAAGAACACCATCAGCAAGGCCGGTTCGGCGAGGAAGCCGACCAGCATCTCGCGCCGCGCGCCGAGCGTGCCGAACGAAGTGCCGATATCCATTGCCGCCAGCGAGATGAATACCCGCGCCAGTGCAAAAATGCCGACCAGGACGATGACGTCGACTGCCGGAGAAAGCGGCAGGTCCGTCGCAATCACCGGCACCAGAGATGCTGCCAGCCACATGCAGGCAAACAGGATGTAGGGGTGGAAACGGAATAGTGGCGAGGCGTTATGCGCCAGTACTGCGTCCTTTTGGAACAGCTTGAAGAGGTTGAGGTAAGGCCGCAGTATGCCGGGCCCGGTACGGTTTTGCAGCCAGGCGCGGCATTGATTGACCCAGCCCACCAACAGGGGCGCGATCAGCACCACCAGCGTGTTCTGGAAAAGTTGGAGAAGAATGCCGGAAATATTCATCGGATAAAGGCCAGCAAAGCGAGCAGGGTCAGAAAGCTGTAAAGCAGATAAATGTGGGTGCGGCCATGCTGCAGCCTGCCGACCAGCGCGGAGAGCTTTTCAGTGATCCAGGCGATCGGCAAGTAAGCATAATCCCAAATGCGGTCGCGCGATTCGCCGCGGTAGTGAGGGTGCTTGTCAAATGGGGTAGGTACGATGCGGGTGACCCCGAAAAACGGTTCGAAGATCTGGCGGATCGGCTGGCCGAAACCTTCCGCGGTATCCTGCATGCGTGCCGTCTGTTCGGGGAAGCCGCAATCCCATGCCGGGCCGTGGCGCAGGCGGCCGTGATAATATTTCTTCACCGCAAGCATGGTAAATATGACGCCGACGACAACGATCAGAAACAGGATCAGCGGGCTGTAGCTGGCGCGCCCCGGTTCAAGCGGGGTCAGCCACAGCCAGCCGGTCTGGGCGGCGCTGTGGCCCAGGGTATGGCCGACCATCATCTGTGTGACCGGGTCGATGAGCAGGATGACGAATACCGGGAATATCCCCAACAGGATGCTGCCGAGAGCCAGCCAGCCTAGCCCGAGCCGCTCCCAGATGCCGATATCGTGTGCATCTTCAAATTTTTCCTCGCGCGGCTGGCCGAGGAAAATAACCCCGTAGAATTTGACCATAACGTAGCCCGCAAGCGCCGAGGCGAGCACCAGCGCAGCTGCGGCGATGGGGACCAGCATGTTGAGGTAGGAATGGGGCAGCCCCGGCGATAACAGGAAAGCCTGCAACATCAGCCATTCTGAAACGAAGCCGTTCAGGGGCGGCAGGCCTGCAATGGCCAGTGCGCCGACCAGAACCAGCAGGGCCAGTTTCGGCATGGGGTGAATCAGGCCGCCCAGCTTGCCTAGTTCGCGCTCGCCGGTGGCGTGCAGTACCGAGCCGGTGCCAAGGAACAGCAGCCCTTTCATGAATGCGTGGTTGAGGGCATGATACAGCGTGGCGGTGAGCGCCAGCGCCGCCACCCCATCCTTGTGGAAGACGTGGAAGGTGAGGGTGAGGCCGATGCCGACCAGGATGATGCCGATGTTTTCGATCGAAGAATAAGCGAGCAGGCGTTTCATGTCCGTTTGCACTGCCGCGAATATTACGCCGAACAGCGCGGTAATCAGGCCCAGCGTCAGCGCCAGCGCGCCCCACCACCACAACTGTACGTCAATCAGGTCGAAAGTGACACGCAAAATCCCGTAGATCGCCGTTTTCAGCATGATGCCGCTCATCATGGCGGAGATCGGGGAGGGGGCGGCCGGGTGGGCCTCCGGCAGCCAGACGTGCAGCGGCACGATACCGGCCTTGGCGCCGAAGCCGAACAGCGCCAGGAGGAAGGTGACGCTGGCCCAGAATTCGGTCAGATGTGCGTTGCGCATGGTGGCGAAGGTGTAGTCGCCATGCCCGCCCTGCATCACGCCGAAGCACATCAGGATGGCGATTGCGCCGACGTGGGCGATCAACAGGTAGATGAAGCCGGCGCGGCGGGTGTCGGGAATGCTGTGGTTAGTGGTGACCAGAAAGTAGGAGGACAGCGCCATGGTTTCCCATGCCACCATGAACAGGTAGGCGTCGTCCGCCAGGAATACCAGCGCCATGGCGGCGAGGAAGATGTGGTATTCGAAGCATAGCAGTCCCAGTTTGTTGCCCGCGTAGTCGCGGAAATAACCTGCGGAATAGAGCGAGATGCCAATACTGGCGGCACCGAGCAACAGCATGAAGAATGACGAAAGCGAATCCATGCGCAGGTGGAAAGGCAGGTCGGGCAGGCCGAGCGGAAGCATCGCCACGTTGACTGGGCCACCCAGACCGCTCAGGGCGGCAGCCGCCAGAACCAGGGCGCCGATTGCCCCGGCCGGAAAGATCACTCGCGTGATGGTGCGGGTATTCTGCAGCAGCAGGCCGGCAAAGGCCAGCAGCAGCCAGTAGGTGATGACTCCCAGCGTGACGTCTATGGGCAGCAGGCTTGTAACTATTGTCACGAGTGGTTCTCCAGCATCCTTTTGCGTATCCTCATAGCCAGGTTTTTACGCCATCGGTGTCGCCGATATGATAATGCTTCATCAGGCGGCATTGCGCATCGGGGTCTGCCTCAAGCACCTCGGCATAAATTGAATCCAGCGCCTTGTCTTCGTCGGGGAAAATGTTTTCCTGGCCGACGTAATCGAACAGGCCGGAATGGCGCATGACGTCGAGAACCTGTTTCTTCAGGCCGCTGAAAACCACCCGGATGCCGTTGGAACGCAGCCTTTCCACCACGTGGTGGATGACTTCGTCGCCCGAAGCATCGAGCTGGTTGATGCCATCCGACACGATCAGCAGGTGTTTGGCGCAGGGGCTGTTGGATACCGCCTCCAGGACGGTGTCCTCGAAATAGGGCACGTTGGCGAAATAGAGGGAGCCGTCATAGCGGATGGCGATGATGTATTCGCTGACCGGCAGGTTGTGCACTTTCGCGTCGCGCAGGGTGCCGTCGTGGTAACGGCCGAGGATGGCAACGCGCGGCGACATGGTGCGGTAAAGGTAGAGGATGATGGCCAGGCCGGCGCCGAGCATGATGCCGTTATCCAGGTGGGGCGCAAAAGCCAGGGTGGCGAAAAAGGTGACGACCGAGGCGATGCCGTCGTGCTTGTGGGTGTGCCAGGCATGCTTGATCGCCTTGAAATTGACCAGGCCGATGACCGCCATCATGATTACCGCGGCCAGCACCGCCTGGGGCAGGTGATACAGCAGCGGAGTGAGGAACAGCAGGGTGACCAGCACGATCACCCCGGTGAACACCGATGACATGCCGGTTTGGGCGCCGGCATTGAGGTTGACCGCCGAGCGCGAGAACGAACCGCTGGCTGGAAATGCCTGGCTGAAGCTGCCGACGATGTTGCCGAGGCCCTGTCCGATCAGCTCCTGGTTCGGGTCAATGCGGCCCTTGGTTTTGGCCGCCATCGCCTTGGCGATGGAGATCGCCTCCATGAAGCCCACCAGTGAAATCACCAGTGCCCCGGAAAACATCGTCGCCATCATGTCCCAACTGAATTTGGGCAGGTCGAATTTGGGCAGGCCGGCAGGAATGGCGCCTACGACTTCGCCGCCGCCGACCAGCTTGAGCTCGCCCTTGCTTACTTTCTTGATGCGCCAGCGGTAACCGTCGGTTTTCTCGCTTCGGGGAACCTGGCCGACCAGGTAAAGCTTGGCGGGCTGGCCATCAGTTGCGGACACTTGCTCGAAAAGGAACTTGCGCATGGAGCGGGCGAGCTTGCGGTTTTCGCCTTCCGCATCCTTGAGCTCCAGCTTGAGCAGCTCGATTTCATAGTTGAGCGCAGCGGTGCGTTGGTTGCTTCCTTCACGGCTCTTCTGATGTTGCTTGAGCTCCGCCGATTTGGCGCTGAGCTTGTTGTTCAGTTCGTCGATCTTGATTTCGGTCTGGGAAAACTCGTTGGCGAGGGTCTTGACCTCGGTATCCATGATTTCCTCGACCATGCCCTTGCTGTTGTGCTCGAAGCCGATAGCCCAGCTTACGATGGTGGTGAGGGCGACGGCGATCAGCACGCCGGGCATCTTGGGCGCGAATTTTTTCAGCCCCCACATGATGGCGAAGGCCGAGACGCCCATCAGCAGCGTCGGAATATGGCTATCGCCAACCTGTTGCAGTACGCCCCAGATATCCTGGATGAAATGTTCGCTGCGTCCCATCGAGACGCCGAACAGCTTGTTGAGCTGGGACAGGCCGATGATGATGGCGGCGGCGTTGGTAAAACCGACGATGACCGGATGGGAGAGGAAGTTGACCACCACGCCGAGCTTGAACGCCCCCAGGGCGAGCTGAATGATACCTACTATCAGCGCCATCAGAATCGCCAGGGCGATGAACTGGCTGGAGCCGGTAGCGGCCAGGGGGGCGAGCGTGGATGCCGTGAGCAGGGAGACAACCGCAACGGGTCCGGTGGCGAGCTGGGCGGAAGAGCCCCACAAGGCGGCGATGATGCCGGGGAGAAATGCCGCATAGAGCCCGTAATAGGGAGGCAGGCCGGCAAGCTGGGCATAGGCCATGGATTGGGGAATCAGAACCAAGGCGACCGTAATGCCGGCGATAAAATCGGCCTTGACGGCATCGCCGCGCAGCGGAAGCCAGTTCAAAAAAGGCAGGAAGCGCTTCAATTGCATGGTGTAAAGCTCAATTCAAAGTTACCGTATTATATATAAAAACACAAAAACCCCGTGCGGACTCGGGGATATCCCTTCCGTGCCCAAAGAACTGCCTCACAATCCATTGGTTTAAATGATGGTCAGCGGCGAACGGCACGCATCGTGCGGGTCGCTCGGCCGCTGTGCGACGGCTTGAAAATAGGGGGTTCCGTGGTTTGGCGATAAAAAACCGGATTTACGGGCCGGGCCGGGAATCCAGCTTGCATTGCCGGAGTCGCAGTTTGATGGGAACTGCGTTCACACGCGGTTGTCTCGGATTCCTCCCGAAGCATTATGTTTTGCCGCGTCCAGGTCTCCCGTCTTTGCGTAAGTCATGTTGCGGTTAAGTATTTTTATTCATAGTTAAATATCTTGAAGTCTAGTTTACCAATTATCGACCCGGCCATCAAACAGTTTCAAGCCGCGTGCGTAACGGCAGAGCGGACAGTGTCGGGGCCGTGAAATTGGGTGCAGTGGTTCCGGAATCCCCGCTTGCGGGGGAGAGGACGGTCGCTCCCTCTCCTTTCGGGAGAGGATTGGGGTGAGGGTTGGCTCCTTCCCCCGCTTGCGGGGGAAGGTTGGGATGGGGGTTGGCCGCGATTTGCGGTCACATTCGCGCCGGGGGCGGCGCTCCTTGTATTATTGCTTTGCATTGAATCAGACGGTGTTGTGCAAGATAGCGCAGTCCGTCGGAACCGAGTAGTAAATCTTGAGGGGCACCTCAAGACTGAGCGACTGGATGCTGTG
>JAJYUW010000106.1 GCA_021792335.1 Pseudomonadota bacterium
CGCCACCGTCCAGAAGCGGGCCTGTGGCTATCGCAACCCGAACCATTTCAAGATCGCCGTCTATTTCCATTGCGGCGGTCTCAACCTACACCCGGCTGCCGTGACCCACACGAAAGTCGGATGAACCAAGAATATTAACTGGCAATTTACAACTTCGGATGCGCGAATCAGGCTGACGCGACTTTATCCGAAGCTATAATTGTTACATGGTACTAGTGCCGGGCGCAATGCCTTTTCCCGTCTATCGCAGTGGTTGACACTGAAATTGGGGTAACGTACCTTTGCATACTCATTTCAGAGGGCCTCTATGCAAACCGTCGAACTCCGGCTCAATGGCGAATACGTCGAACTCTGCAACCTGCTCAAACTCGCCGGCGTGGCGGATAGCGGGGGACGCGGCAAAGCCTTGGTCGCCGCGGGCGAAGTCAGCGTGGACGGTCAACCCGAGAGCCGCAAAACAGCAAAAATCCGTGCCGGACAGGTCGTCGAATGCCTTGGGGTGCGGATTAAGGTTGTAGGTCAGTAATCCGAGGCCCGTTGAGCTAACATGAATTTACCCGCCCATGCCGTGCTGGCTGAATCCAACCCGGCGAACCCCTTTTCCGCCCGCTGGTCTGCCAAAGGCAATAACCTGTGCCTGGGTGAATGGGAGATCCGCTACCAGGGGCGGCCTGTGAAACTGGGCGCCGTTCGGCGCGAAGCAGACATGGGCTCCTTCGGCATATTCAGCTATATCTACCCCGACGACGAGGACTTTGCCGAGGGGCTGCCGGAAGACGACTGGATTATTGAAAACGCCGGATGGCTGGCCGATCTTTTTGCCGAGCACGACATTCCCATCGACGAAGCGCATATGCGCTGGTTCTATCAGGCGATCAACCCCCACGATTGGCGGTGCGGCAGTTGCGGCGGGTGCCTCTGATCTCGAAAGTGGTTCCAGCCGAGTCGGTTCGGTTAAATCACGCTCTCGGTTGCCTTGCTTCCGGAGGCGTGCCGCTCGATAAAGCAGTCGATAAAGCGATGCAGAAATCCCATGGTCTGCGCGCTGTGAAAGCGGTCGATTTCCTTTCCGCGGCTGTAGGCGATGACAGTCGGAAAGCCCCGCACGCCGTGGCGGCCGGCGATCCTCATGTTCTCGTCGGCATCGACTTTCGCCAGCACAAACTTGCCTTCGTATTCCTTTACCAATTTGTCCAGCATCGGCTCCAGCACACGGCACGGGCTGCACCATTCGGCGCTGATATCCAGCAGCACCGGTATGTGGTACGAACGGGCAAGCACCAGTTCTTCAAAATCTGCTTCTTCTACGTTGTAAGAGAGTTCCATCATATTGAACGGTCCGAATAAAAAATGAGCGCTAGTTTAAACAAGCCACCCGCTCTTTGCCACTGCCTGAACGGGTAACTCGCCTGGAAGGTGCGCGGCCGCCACCCCGCCAAGCGGGTTGTTGCCCCGCTACTTGCCAAGCAGCCGCCCAATTGCGCCGCCCACGCCCTGGGCTGCGCTCCCTACCCCGCGTGCCAGGCCTTCGATGCCGACGCCGAGACTTTCGGCCATGGATGCGCCGAGACGCTTGGCAAAACTTTCGTTGAGGGAGAATCGGGGGTCATTGAGATTGCCTTCCAGCGTAAAGCGGATGGCGATCTGGCCCTTGCTGTTCTTGAGGGCGGCCACCACAGCCTGACGGGGCATGCCCATGAAAGTGCCAAATTTGTCGCCGGCGGAGACCAGCTCCAGTTGGGAGAGGGTCAGCGTGCCCGGCGCCCGCATGCTGTTGTTGTGCACAGTGGATTTCAAATCCAGATCGAGCGTGCCACGCTTCACCCCGGTTTCCGAAGCCTTGATGAGATAGGGTTGGAGGGCGACCATATCCACGCCCCGGAGTTTGGTGGTGATGTCCGAATCCTTGTTGGCCAGCTTGACCCAGCCCTGAATGGCAAGCTTGCCGTCGTGTCGCACACCCTTGATTATGCCCTCCAGCTTGAGTTGAGTTTGACCGTCCAGATCCGGCAGCTGCAGATTTTCAACACTGGCGTTGAGTTGCTCCAGCCGCAGCTTGTGGGGCGGTTTGCGGACGCTAGCATCGTAAAATTCGAGCACTGCCGTCTTCAGCTCGACGCTGCCGATGGTGACGGGGGGCGCGGGCGATTTGGCTTTATCCTCACTCTCGGCGGATTTTTCCAGCAGGCTGGGCAGGAGCCGCAGATGCCCCTCCCTGGGGCGGAGGATGGAGATATAACCGTCTTCCACCGTGATGCTGCTTATCCGCACCTGGGCGGATAAAAGCCCTCGCAGGTCGGGCACGATGATAATTCGCCGGGCGCAAAGGGTGTCTTCAGCCGGCCAGTTTTTTGGCGCATGTATCCGTACGCGGCTCACCTCGATGGCGGACCAGCCGAGCGTGATTTCCCCCACCTCGCTTTCCGGTCCCAGAGCTTGCTCCACCTTGACCTTGAGCGACTTCACGGCAAAGTGGAGCCCCAGCGTTCCCGCCCCTGCAAACGCAACGATCACGACCAGAGCCGCCAGGAGCAGTCGTTTGAGCTTACCTTTCTTCATTTCGCTTTTCTTTGTTCCGACAACGGGGTTAGCGGTCGATCAGCTTAGTCGATCCATTAAAAGCGCAAAACGCTTCATATTGTTTCCTCCATGGTAAATCATGGACGCGAAAAGCGAAATCCGGAGTCAATCCTTGCGAGGGTATATTTGGCTATACTTAACCAGATTCTTCCGGATTCACTCAGTTGGCTGGCGAAACGGCATCATTTGGTCGAAAAAAGACATTTTATGGCTCCCTCCCTGCGCACCCTGTTTCTGATTATTGCGACGGCTGTCCTTGCGGGCTGCGCCAGCTCCGGCCCGCGCTACCAAACCGCATACCATTACGAACCGCCCGTGACGGCTGAGGGTCGCGCCTGCCTGGAAAAATGCGGGCAGCAAATGGAAGCCTGCCAGCAGCGTTGCACGGCCGATTACCAGGCTTGTCTGAAGCGCATCGAGCCGCAGGCGGAAGAGCGCTACGGCGAGGCCCTCAAGCGCTACGAAGCCGAGCTGGATCGCTACCGCTGGGAACTGGAACGTTATCAGTTAGACCAGCTCCTGAGTTGGCGCGCCCCCTTCTGGTACGGCCCCGGTTTTTACCGTCCCTGGCCCGGTCCGTATTATCCGTTTTACTTCCCGCCTGTTCCGCCAACAAAACCCAGCCGTGACGAGGAGTTCAACCGGCTTCGGCGCGAGCAATGCGGGGTGGAGTGCGGCTGCCAGCCAATCTACGACGCCTGCTTTCTTGCCTGCGGCGGCAAGCGTATCGTGGAGGAGCGGTGCATCGCGAATTGCCCTGAAGAGAAATGAAGGTGCAACCCCGAAGGGTGCAATAGCTCAGCGTATTGCGCCGGATGGTCAATACATCCGGCGAGTTATGGCTGACGTCCAACCCGCCCTACTAGTCAGTCATATTGAATTTGCGTGATTTTCTTGCAGGGCCGAATTCATTCGGCCAAATGTGCGAATGAATTCGCACCTACAAAGAACGCACAGTCGTTTCAAGTTGACTGACTACTGCAATACCTTTCACCGGCTGATCGGCTTATACCGGATCCGCTTCGGCTTCGCGCCCTCTTCGCCCAGCCGTTTCTTCTTGTCGGCCTCGTATTCCTGGTAGTTGCCGTTGAAGAAGGTCCATTGTGAGCCGCCTTCCGCGGCCAGGATGTGGGTGGCGATGCGGTCGAGGAACCAGCGGTCATGGGAGATCACCAGCACGCAGCCGGCGAATTCAAGCAAGGCGTCTTCGAGGGCGCGCAGGGTTTCCACGTCGAGGTCGTTGGAGGGCTCGTCGAGCAGCAGGACGTTGCCGCCGGCGATCAGGGTCTTGGCCAGGTGCAGGCGTCCGCGTTCGCCGCCGGAGAGGTTGCCAACGATCTTCTGCTGGTCGGCGCCCTTGAAATTGAAGCGGCCGAGGTAGGCGCGGGCTGGCGTTTCAAACCTGCCGACGGTGAGGATGTCGGCGCCGCCGGAAATTTCCTCAAACACGGTTTTGTTGCCGCCGAGGGCATCGCGCGACTGGTCGACGTGGGCGATCTTGACCGTGGTGCCGATTTTCACTTCACCGGAATCGGGCTGCTCCTTGCCGGTGATCATGCGGAACAGGGTGGATTTGCCCGCGCCGTTGGGGCCGATGATACCGACGATGGCACCGGGCGGAATCCGGAAGCTGAGGGTGTCGATCAGCAGGCGGTCGCCGTAACCCTTTGAAACACCGTTGAACCCGATGACGCTGTCGCCCAGACGCTCGGCCACGGGGATGAAGATTTCCTGAGTCTCGTTGCGCTTCTGGTATTCCTGCGAGTTGAGTTCCTCGAAGCGGGCGATACGCGCCTTGCTCTTGGCCTGGCGCCCCTTGGGGTTCTGCCGCACCCATTCCAGTTCCTTGTGGAGCGCTTTCTGGCGGGCGGACTCGGTGGATTCTTCCTGTTTCAGGCGGTTTTCTTTCTGTTCCAGCCAGCTGCTGTAGTTGCCTTTCCACGGGATGCCGTGGCCGCGATCGAGTTCCAGTATCCACTCTGCGGCATTGTCGAGGAAGTAGCGGTCGTGGGTCACTGCCACCACGGTGCCGGGGAAGCGGGTGAGGAACTGCTCCAGCCATTCCACCGATTCGGCGTCGAGATGGTTGGTGGGCTCGTCCAGCAGCAGCATGTCGGGTTTTGAGAGCAGCAGCTTGCACAGGGCCACGCGGCGCTTCTCGCCGCCGGACAGGCTCTTGATGAGCGCATCCCACTCGGGCAGGCGCAATGCATCGGCGGCGATTTCCAGTTGTTGATCGGCATTGCCGTCACTGGTGGCGATGATGGCTTCGAGGCGGGCCTGCTCAGCGGCCAAGGCGTCGAAATCGGCATCCGGTTCGGCGTAGGCGGCATACACTTCATCCAGTTTTTGCTGCGCGCTGAACACTTCACCCAGCGCCTCTCGTATTTCCTCGCGTACGGTGTGCTCGGGGTCGAGCTGCGGCTCCTGCGGCAGATAACCGATGGAAAGATTGGGCATAGCCGTGGCTTCGCCTTCGATGTCCTTGTCCAGCCCGGCCATGATCTTGAGCACGGTGGACTTGCCCGAACCGTTCAGGCCGAGCAGTCCGATCTTGGCGCCGGGGAAGAAGCTTAAGCTGATGTCCTTGAGAATCTGGCGCTTGGGCGGAACGATCTTGCCCACGCGGTTCATGGTGAAAACGTATTGAGCCATGGTGTCAGTTCAGTGTGAAAGAAAATAGATGCAAGCTTAACCCAAGGCGGTGAATTTTGGGAGCCGGTCACAGGGCTGCGGGCATCCTGTCTCCGGTGCGGGCACGGGCAAACCACGCATTCTGTTTCGCCGCCTCGGCGCCTTCGCCGGCTTGGGACCAGGGCGCATAGTCGGCTTCGCTCAGGGGCTGATAGGGCCCGTGTTTCACTTCGAAGATGATGCCGCCGGAATCCAGCGACAGGACGGCGTGCCAGGTGCCAGCCGGATTTTCCAGCACCTTGCAGTCCTCCCCGAGTACGGCGCGCTCGATGACCGTGCCCGTCTCGTCGAAATGCAGGACGACGAAACGGCCGCGCAACGGGAACAGCATTTCCCAGGTATGCGGGTGGCGGTGAGGACGCACATAGGTATCCGGCTCCATCGCAATGGCGAGGCGCTGCACCGGGTCGCTCAAATCCTCATGCAGATTGAGGTTGGCGCGCCTGCGCGGGGATAGACTGGCTGCCTGGCTGAGGGCATCGAGCATCGAATCGGTAAGCTGTTTCAAGATTGAACTCCGGGGGAAAATGGAGATTATCTCTCTTCAATGGGTGCGGCGCATAATTGAGATACCGGTAACCAATTTTTTCCGGCCTGCCTCAATCCTGTCTATCAGGGATTGGAAAGCAGCGCCAAACAGGTTTACCATCCGGTTTGATGTGCGGATACCGCAAGCTTAAACGAAAACCCCAACTCACAGACATGCCTCCATTACCCCGCGCCATTGTCTTCGCCTACCACAACGTAGGCGTCCGCTGCCTGTCGGTGCTGCTCGCCCACGGCGTAAATATCCCGCTGGTGGTGACGCACCGCGACAACCCCAACGAGAACATCTGGTTCGACAGCGTCGCCGAACTGGCGGCGCAGCATGATATTCCAACCATCACGCCGGACGATCCCAACACGCCGGAAGTCATCGAACAGGTGCGCGCGGCGCAGCCCGACTTCCTGTTTTCCTTCTACTACCGCAACATGCTGAAGAAGGCGCTGCTCGATATCCCGACTCGCGGCGCCTACAACATGCACGGCTCGCTGCTGCCCCAGTACCGCGGCCGGGTGCCGGTGAACTGGGCGATCATCAAGGGCGAACGCGAAACCGGCGCGACCCTGCACGTGATGAACGAGAAGCCCGACAACGGCGCGATCGTCGATCAGCAGGCGGTGCCTATCCTGCCCGACGATACCGCGCTGGAGGTGTTCCACAAGGTCACCTGCGCCGCCGAAGTCGCGCTCGACCGCTGCCTGCCTGGGCTGCTCGCGGGCACGGCGCGCTTCACCCCGCAGGACTTGAGTCAGGGTGGATATTTCGGCGGAAGGCGCCCGGAAGATGGTAAAATTGATTGGTTGCAGAGCGCGCAGGCCATACACAACCTGGTGCGCGCAGTGGCGCCGCCTTACCCCGGCGCCTACACGCTGCTGGCCGGCAAGCCGATGCGGGTGCTGAAAACCCTGCTCGAACCGCAGCGCCAAAGACGCGCGGCAGCGCCGGTTTTTTATTGCGAGAATGGCCGCTGCTATGCCGAATGCGGCGACGGGAAGGTGCTGCGTATTTTGGCCTTCGAACTCGGCGGCAAGGCAATGAGCGCCGATGAATGGATTGCAGCCAGCGGCACCGGCCCCTTGCCATTAACGTGAACATCGCGAAGCGATACATCATCACTCTCCCCCTCTGGGGGAGAGGTAGGAGAGAGGGAACGGACACTGCGAGAAGCGATGTCGCCTAGAGGCGCCTACTTTTGGTCATAATTCGGGACGGCGCTTCTCGCCATGTCCGTTAGGCATATAGAATTTATTTTGATAGGAAAAAAAACGATGAAAAAAGTCCTGATCCTGGGCGTGAATGGCTTCATCGGCCATCACCTCTCCAAGCGCATCCTCGACACGACCGACTGGGAAGTGTACGGCATGGACATGTACAGCGAGCGCGTCACCGAGCTGATGGACAACCCGCGCTTCAACTTCTTCGAGGGCGACATCACCATCAACAAGGAATGGATCGAATACCACGTCAAGAAGTGCGACGTCATCC
>JAJYUW010000107.1 GCA_021792335.1 Pseudomonadota bacterium
GCCCATGGCAACGGCTAGCGGCGGCATGATCAATAGCTTCGTCGCCAACGTGATGCCGGCGCTCGATCCCGCCAATCCGGTCAACTGGGGCTATTTCGACTTTTCCAACAAAAATGACTATACCGGTCAGGCGGTCGGCACCGGCTATGCCGGCAAGATCGGCTTCACCTACAAGCTCGACAGCAAAACCACCATCGGCGCCACCTACCACAGCAAGACCCGGTTGAATGATCTGGAGGCGCAGGATGCGACGGTGTCGTTCAACGTCAACTTTAATGGCGGCCCTGCCAACCAGCTCATACCGGTGTCGGGAAAAATGACGGTGAAGGACTTCCAGTGGCCGGAAACCTACGGCATGGGCATATCCTATGAGGCGAGCGACAGGTGGATGCTGGCAGCGGACTACAAGCGCATCAACTGGGCTGGCGCCATGAAAGACTTCAAGATGGTGTTTACGCCGTCAGGCAATACCGGCATGGCAGCCGCCTTCAATGGCCTGCCCATGAACGTGACTTTCTACCAGGACTGGCGTGATCAGGATGTGGTGATGTTTGGCGCCGCCTACCGCCTGACCGATGCGCTCACGTTGCGTGCCGGCGTCAACATGGCGAACAATCCGGTGCCGGATACCTATCTGAACGCCCTGTTCCCGGCGACCATCAAGAACCACTACACGCTGGGCGGCGGCTATACCTTGAACAAGAGCTCCCATCTGGAGTTTGCGGCCAGCTACGCCCCCAAGGTGACCGCAACTTCGGGCGTGTCGGGCGTAACCAGCAGCCACGAACAGACCAACTGGCAGCTGGTGTACGGCTATCATTTCTAGGGAAACGCCGATTTATTCAATCCGTTCGGGCTGAGCTTGTCGAAGCCTTTTCTAACCCGTTGATTTACATAGAGTGCATTTCGACAAGCTCAATGCGAACGGATTTAATCGGCGTTTCCCTAAATCAAAGCGGAGCATGCCCGCCGCTTTCACCGGCTGGCATGCCTGGCCAGAAAGCGGTCGAGCTGGCTGGCAAAAGCCTTGCGGTCGCCCTGGCTGATCACTGACGGGCCGCCCGTTGCCACGCCGCTGCTGCGCAGCGTGTCCATGAAATCGCGCAGGTTGAGGCGTTCACGTATCGTGTCCGGCGTATAGAATTCGCCCCTGGGGTTGAGCGCATGGCCGCCTTTTTCGATCACCTCGGCGGCGAGGGGAATGTCGGCGGTAATCACCAGGTCGCCTTTTTCCAGTTGCCGGGCAATCTGGTTGTCCGCCACATCGAAGCCTGCCGGCACCTGCATGGTACTGATATAACGCGATGGCGGCGTGCGCAGAAACTGGTTGGCGACCAGCGTGAGCGGGACCTTTGCCCGCTCGGCGGCGCGAAACAGGATTTCCTTGATGACGCCGGGGCACGCATCGGCGTCGACCCAGATTTGCATTGAATTTTTCTCCTGAAGCTAAAAAACTCGATTGAACCGCCAAGAACGCCAAGGGGATCATCTTGTTGGAAACAACGACTGTACGTTCTTTGTGGGTGCGAATTTATTCGCACATTTGGCCGAATGAATTCGGCCCTACAAGAAAATCACGCAAATTCAACATGGCTGGCTACTAGCCTAGAGGCTTGCCGTCGGGGATGTCAATGTCTGGGTAGGGGCCGCCCCGCAGGGGAACGCCGGCGGCATTCCGCAATGGAAAGGACCGCGATCCAGCCAGGAAAGGCTGGGCTCGCGGCCCCAAGTGGAGACGTGCTGGAAAAGGCTGGGTTAGAAGATGTAGGTCATCTGCGCGCTGAGACGATTGCCCGTCGTGTCGAGGATGGTCTTGAAGTCATTGAGCTGGGTCGTCCATTGGGCTTGGGTGCCCGTTGTGCCCTTCGCGTCCATGTGGGGCACCTTGACAGTACGGATTTCGTAGTTCAGCGCAAAGCGCAGCTTGGGGTTGTAGAAATACTGGCCGCCCAGGGTCCAGGTGGTGGATTGGCGCTCGTCGAATGCCGAATTCGTCATCTTGTTGAGCACGTCATAACGCAGGTCCACTTCCCATTGGGGGGAAAACCTCCAGCCCGCCTCCAGATAATAGCCGTCGGCCTTGTTGAAGGATTCCACAGCCATCAGATCCACCGGCTCGAAAGCGCTAGTGGCTGAAGTGGTGCCACCCAAATCGTTGAATTGTGGCGTTTGGGCGATGTAGATCATGCCCTTGGCGCGTATGTATTCGCCGCCCACCCTTAGGCCGTTGCGCAGGTACTTGGCGCCCACCCCTTCGCGGACGCGGGAGTAGTCGGTGCCGGAATAGGTGCGCTTGCCTTCCTGGTGCCAGATGTAGGCCATCACGTCTTCCCGTTTCGGCCCGCTGCCGCCGAACACGTAGGCGGCCTGCAGGCGCGCGGTTACGTCCTTGTTGCCGTTGTTGTCGCTGAAGCGGATGCCATTGCCGTTGCTGACCATCACGGCATAGGCATATTCCATTTTGTCCCTGGTGAACCAGTCGTATACCTCGACGCCGGTATCGCGGTAACCGGCCACGGCGCCGGTGAGTTTTGACTGTTTAAACTGTACTCCTAATACTGGCGAGTGGTTGCGCGAGGTGTTGGTGTAAGGCGTCACGAAACGCTCGTTAAGCAGTTGGTCGGTGACGGAAGTAAAGTTGATATAGTCCATGATCTGGACGCCCTGCATGGCTTCCTCGCCGAGCGGGAGTCGGCCCAGGCCGGCCTTGATGCGCGCGCCGGGGATATAGTTGAAAGTCACCGAGGCGTCGGTGAATACCGCATGTTTTTCCCTGGTCAGGCCGTTGTTGCCGAGTTCGGCCAGGGCGAAATAGTTGATCTTCTCGTCCGTTCCCGGGATCACGCCGCGCACGCCGGGCCGCGCGCGGAATATCTGCAGCTGGTCGGTATGGGTGAGGTCCGGGCCTACCATGTTGCCCAGGTAGGTCTGGCCGTTGTAGGGCACCAGCCCGGCCGGAGCGGTGATGCCATGGACTGCGCTACTCTCGACTTTCGTGTATTGCGGCTGGATGAAGCCCCATAAAGTATAGGGTGCGGCGCCCGGCTGCTCGTTGTTCTGCAACTGGAACCAGTTGGTGGCAAAAGATGCGGGCGCATGCCCGAATGCGGCGACCATCGCGGCAGCCAGTATGGTTTTTTTCATGTTCTCTCCTGAGGGGGTATTCGAATTTTAATTGGGCCGGTCTACACGCTTTGCCGTTTCAGGGGCGTATGTAGGCGTAGCCTTCTTTCTGTTTTTTCATCAGTTCGATCACGCCGGCGCGCACATAGCCAGTCGAGGCGAGCATGTCGTCCTTGGTGAGTTTCAGTGCCGTCATGGTGTTCTCGCAGGCGACGATCTTGACGCCGTCACCCGCTGCTTGATCGATCCTGCCTGCCACCGGCGAATTTAATTTAAGCATGCCTATCCCCGGGCCATAGGCAACGATTTCGACGTCGACGTTTTGCGCACCTAGATCCTGCTGCACGTTCTTGGCGTTGTTGAGCGTCAGGTTCCATATTTTCGGGTCGTCTGCGCTGACCTGGAATACCACTTTTTGCTTCTCCGCGGTCGCTTGCGGAGCGGGCGCATCGACGGCCAGGGCGCCGCTCGAAGCGAGGGACAGTGCCAGTGTGAACGCAGTGGCGAGTACCTGGAATTGACGGATGTGTTTCATGTTGTGTTGTCTCCTTGAAGTTGTTGTGTTGTGGCGATGCATTGCCACTATTTTGTAGGACGGAAGGGGACGCGTTTTTATTCCACTTAATTTGCGGCTTTTAAAATATTGCCCGGGATGGAATAATTCCGCCGCTCACCGCGTCTTATTTTTTAAATACCCTTTTACGGATCGAGACCGCGCACGATGAAAATCCTTTCCCTGTTCAGCCGCGCCCATGGCTTCCACGGCCAGTTGGAGCAAAGCCGTGAGCGCCTCTACCGGGTTGCTTACTCGTGGAGCCATGACGCGGCGCTGGCGGACGATCTGGTACAGGAAACCCTGTCCAAGGCGCTGAAGAATTCCGGCCAGTTGCGCGAGCCGGAGATGCTGAACAGCTGGCTGTTCAGCATCTTGAACAACTGCTGGCGCGATCATTTCCGGCAGCAGCGGGAGATGGAGGATATCGAAGAGATCGAGGATTTCCGCTGCGTGCACGAAACCACGCCGGAAGACGAGCATGCGCAGACCCAGGTCGTGGGCCGGGTGCGCGGGGCGGTCGCCAGGCTTGCGCTGGGGCAGCGCCAGGTGCTGACGCTGGTGGATCTGGAAGAGCTTTCCTATGCCGAGGTCGCCGCCATCCTGGAGATTCCGGTCGGCACCGTGATGAGCCGTTTGTGCCGTGCGCGGCGGGCCTTGAAGGAGATGCTGCAGGAGCTTGCCCCGGTACAGTCCGCGCAGGTCAGCCATATCAGGAGAGTAAAATGAAGCGGGATGATAGCGTCGTTTCGGATGAGTTTCTTAACGCGTTTGTGGATGATCAACTGGACGCGCCAGAAAAAAGCCACGCCTTCGATGCCGTAGGGCATGACGACATACTGAAGGAAAGGGTGTGTGAACTGCGCGGGCTGAAGGAGATGGTGAAGCATGCCTACGCGCACCCCCCCACCCGCGTTCCGGCCGTGAAAGGGCGGCGTTCCCGCGCTTCATATCTCCAGGCGCTGGCCGCTTGCCTGCTGCTGTGCATCGGCGCAGCCTCCGGCTGGTTTTCCCACGTCTGGACAGGGATGGGGAGCGACCGGGAAATGGCGCGCCTGCTCCAGAGCGTGCAGCGCAACGATATCGGCGGGGAGCCGCAAAAATTAATTGTTCATGTGAGCTCGTCCAACCCGGTCCGGCTCAAGTCCGCCCTGGACGAGACCGAGAGCCTTCTGGACGCCTATCGGCGCACCAAGCGCCCGCTACAGGTGGAAATCGTCGCCAACGGCGGGGGCGTGGATTTGCTGCGCGCGGATGTCTCGCCCTATGCCAAGCGCATAGGCATGATGCAGGAAAAATACCCCAATCTCGGTTTCATCGCCTGTGGCCAGACCATCAAGAAACTGCGGGAAAAAGGGGTGGACGTACAACTGCTGCCGCATACCGGGGTCGCCTCTTCCGCCCTGGACCAGATTACCCGGCGCCTGAAACAGGATTGGGTTTACATCAAGGTATAAATAATTCTAAAAACCGCAATTCATTAACCGCAAAGGCGCGAAGGCGCAAAGCCAACAAAAGCATGGCAACCATGCTGGCTTTCCCCGTCGGGTGATTGGGCGAATTGCAGCAACCCATGTGTTCTTGGTTTGGGTTCTTTGCGCCTTTGCGGTTCAACTGCTTTTTCCAGGTTAATTTCTTGAACCGCCTGCCTTACCCGGTCTGATCCACAAGACTACTCCCCAATCCGGCTGATTCAACCTAAAAACCGCGGCTGGAGAACTGCCAGCCCTTCGATACACCCGCTGCGCGGGCTACTCAGGGCGAACGGGGTATTCACCCGCTGGGTGAGAAGCCGTTCGTGGTGAGTAGCCTTGCGTAGCAAGGCGTATCGAACCGTGAATGGCCTGCAACTGCCGAATTTAGGTTCAAGCGCATGGATTGGGGGGCTGTTTGCCGCCTGCTTCCTGGCCTATACTGTCGAAATCAATAAAAAGGGAAGCAAGCATGAATATCGGCATGATCGGCCTCGGCCGCATGGGCGGGAACATGGCGCGGCGGCTTGTCCGCGGCGGCGCCACGGTGGCGGCCTACGACCGGACTTTCGCTGTTGCGCAAGGGCTTGCACGGGAAACCGGCCTCAAGGCCTGCGCTTCGCTGGCAGAGCTGGTCGGCGCGCTCGACAAGCCGCGGGTGGTGTGGACGATGCTGCCGGCGGGAGAGATTTCCCGGCAGTCCTTGGAGCAGTTGATGACGATGCTCGCGCCCGGTGATGTGGTGGTGGACGGCGCCAATGCCTTTTACAAGGATTCCATGAGCCATGCCGCACTGCTGGCGAAACAGGGCATCCGTTTCGTCGATGCCGGCGTGTCGGGCGGCGTGTGGGGCCTGGAAAACGGCTACGCCCTGATGGTGGGCGGAGACACTGAGACAGTGGCTCTGGTCGAACGCTTTCTCAAGATACTGGCACCGGCGCCGGACCAGGGCTGGCTGCACTGCGGGCCGGCGGGTTCCGGGCATTTCGTCAAGATGGTACACAACGGCATCGAGTACGGCATGATGCAGGCTTACGCCGAGGGGCTGGCGCTGCTCAAGGGCAAGCAGGAATTCGGCATCGACCTCGCGGCTGTGACCGAGATGTGGCGCCACGGCAGCGTGGTGCGCTCGTGGCTGCTGGACTTGACCGCCGATGTCCTGCAGAAGGACCAGAAGCTCGATGGCATCGAGCCCTTCGTGGCGGATTCCGGCGAGGGCCGCTGGACCGCCTACGAGGCAATCGAACAGGGCATGCCCGCGCCTGTGATGAGCCTCGCATTGATGATGCGCTTCGCCTCGCAGGGCGCAAACGACTACCCGGCGAAGCTGCTGGCGATGATGCGCAAGGGCTTCGGCGGCCATGCGGTGCTTCCCTCCGCGCCGGAACAGGGCGGTGAAAAGTGAGTGCAAAAACGCCCGATTATCCCTGCAACTTCGTCATCTTCGGCGCCACCGGCAATCTCTCCGTACTCAAGCTGATCCCTGCGCTGTACCATCTGGAAGCGGCGCAGCGCCTGCCCGATGCGCTGACCTTCATCGCTTTTGCCCGCCGCGAATGGGGACAGGAAGAGTGGCGCGCCTTCATGGAGCAAGCGCTCAGGGACAAGCTCAAGGAGCGCTTCAAGGATGAAATATTCGCCCGCTTCGCGGCGCGTTTCAGCTATTTCCTCGGCGAGTTGCACGATCTTGACGCTTACCACCGGCTGGTGGATACGCTCAGCAAGCCGAAATCCGGCACCTGCACCAACAGCGTGTTCTATCTCGCCATCAAACCCGCCGAGTTTCCCGCCGTCATCAAGAATCTGAGCGAGGTCGGGCTCAACCGGCCGCGCGGCATGCACCGCGTGGTGGTGGAGAAACCCTTCGGCCAGGACATCGAAAGCGCACAGTTGCTCAACGAGCTGCTGCACCATCATTTCAACGAGGAGCAGATCTTCCGCATCGACCATTATCTCGGCAAGGAAACAGTGCAGAACCTGCTGGTGTTCCGTTTCGCCAACACCCTGATCGAGCCGCTGTGGAACCGCAACTTCATCGACCACGTGCAGATCACGGTGGCGGAGGATGTCGGCATCGAGCGGCGCGCCGATTATTACGACAAGGCCGGCGCCTTGCGCGACATGCTGCAGA
>JAJYUW010000108.1 GCA_021792335.1 Pseudomonadota bacterium
TACGCCCGCTGCGCGGGCTACTCAGGGCGAACGGGGTTTTCACCCGCTGGGTGAGAAGCCGTTCGTGGTGAGTAGCCTTGCGTAGCAAGGCGTATCGAACCATGAATGGCCTGCAACTGCCGAATTCAGGTTAAAGCTATCGCGGACGGCGGCGCGAGGTGGCCGCGGAGAATGCTTGCCCCCGCAATACCGCCATCTGCTGCAGAATGGGGATGGAAACGGGCTCCAGTTTCTTGCGCAATAATGTGCCGGCAGCCGTGGTTCGCGTCAAAACCGGAGAGGCCACCTCGGCATCCATGCGCGCAAGCGCCAGCATCGCGCGCACTTCCCTCGCCAATTCCGGCAGCGCAGCCAGAAACTCGCGTAGTGCTGCCGATTGCGCATTGCCGGAGACCAGTGTTTCGGTGTCCGCAAGAATGGCCTCGACCGAGTTCCCGCCGCAGCATGCCCCCTCTGGCCGCAGCGCGGAAAAGTAGGCTGACAGCGCGTTGAGCAGAGCGATGACCACATCCTGATCGGCCGGGTAGCGCAGCACTTCTTCGCTGACCTGGAGAAACGTCTGGCCGGGGCCGGTCAGGGTCCGCTCCAGCTGTCGGGCATAAGGGTTTCCCCGGCTGACCAAGGGCACGAGCCTGGATTGCAGGGATGTCCAGTCAGCGCGAGCCGGGCGTTGCTCCGGCAGTGTGTCAGGCATGCGCTCGAGAAAGCCCACGTGATAGGCATTATCATGGCTTCCCTTTTTCCACAGGTGCTGGCGTGCGGTTTCGTCGGTCAGGCCGGGCTGCAACACGATCCGTACCGTGTCGATGATGACATGAGGGCTGTTTTCGAATGGCAGGTGTTCGATCAGGAAACTGGCCAGGATCTTGCCCATTTCACCCTGCACCACGCTTTCCCTCTCCAGCATGCGGCGTGCGTTGTCGGCGACCGGCATGGCCCACCATGCATGCCGCGCCAGTTCGTCGGTGAGGCCGTTGGAATAGGCGACCGACACCACCGCCTCGGGTTCCCCGAGCAGCAGCAGGCGGTCCAGCCCCTTGTCGCGCGCCTGCCCCATGCGCGTCCAGCGCTGTATGTAAACCGGATAGCCGCCGGGCGAACCGATGGCGTGACCCGCCAGCAGTTCGCGCACCCGGCGCAGGTACTGGTCATTACGCCCGCTAGGGTGCAGTTTGACCGCCGCCTCGCCGCGCGGGGTCAGCCCGTAAACCGTCATGCAGGATTCATCGATGCGGATCGCCCGGATTTCTCCGGCGAGAAGGACGTTAAGGCGCAGGGCGTCTTCGGATGTGAGTTCTGACATAAAAATCAATTCAATTGGATGCGCTGGCCCCATGGTACCGGCGCCTTGCCTTTGACCAGCCAGATGACCGGGTAGGGGGGCTCCGAAGCGGGAAAATCGCCTTCGGCATCAGTAAAATAAAGCAACATGTCGGGCTGGCGCCCCTGTCGTTCGATCCACTCGAACACTGGCCTGAAATCAGTGCCGCCCCCGCCCTGAAACTCCTTGGGCAGCTTGAATTCCTCCCACGGTTCGAACACCCAGGGGCCGTCCTCGGCCAGCGCCGTGTCGCAGGCATGAAGAGTGACACGGGCGCGCAGCTGGCCTTTGAGCGTGTCGATTTCGGCCACGAATTCGTTCAGTTCCTCGCTGCTGACCGAGCCGCTGGTGTCCAGGGTGACCACAATATCAGCCTGGGCGCTTCTCAGGGAGGGCATGATCGTCGTCCCTTCGCGCCGGGAGGGGCGCATGTAGCTGTAATCGTCCCGCGCAACCTGGGTCAGGTAGCGCGCCAGCAACATGCGCCAAGGCAGCTTGGGCTGGAGCAGTTCGCCTACCATGCGCGCCATCAGGCCGCCCAGCTTGCCCGCCTGTTGCGCCTGCTGCGCCGCACCGGCAAGACGCTGCTGCCATTGTGCGGCGAGTGACTCGCGCTCGCCGGCCGTCAGGGGGCGCGGCTGCGGCGCACCGTTTTCGCTCTCCTGTCCGGTCTGCCGCTGGCCTTCCGAGCTGCCGCCCGCATCGGTTTCCGCCTCCCCGGGGATCTGTCCCCGGCCGCCTTCGCGCTGCTCATCGCCCTGTTGCTGGCCGCTGTCGTGCGGGTCGACCTGCTCGCCGTCATAGATATGCTGATCCATGGGCTGGTCGGAGTTGTTGTCGTCGATGCAGGGGTAGATTTCTTCTGCCGTCATCCCTTCGAATTGGTCCAGGGCCAGCGCGCCGGGAGGCGGCTTGAGACCGTCCTTGATCAAGAGTGGATTGATGGCGTGATCACAGGCGACGTCCCAGCGAAACTTGATCCGGTGCTGGCGCCGGGCAAAGTGGGACAGGGCGCAGTGCAGGGCTTCGTGGGCCAGCACGAACTGGGTTTGCTCCAGGCTCAGGGCATCGATGTAGTCGGGGTTGTAGTAAAAGCTGCGCGCATCGGTGGCGGTGGTCTGGCACCACTTGGGGTCGGCGGCGATCATGGGGAGACGCAGCGCCAGCGCGCCGAGAAAGGGCTTGTCCAGGATCAGGCGGGTACGGGCCGCCGCCAGCTTGGTTTCGATGTCCTCGCCGCCCACGCCTGATTCCCTACATCTCGTACAGCATCAGATCCGCCACCGCATTGGCCCACTTGGAGAATTGCGGCACCGCGAACAAGTTCTGGCCGATGGCGCGGTGCATGTCGGAAACCAGCATGATGCCCATCTCGCGCAACGGGAAGCGGCCCGCGTAATCCAGAATGTGGCCATAAATTTCGCGCGAGCCCGGCTCGTTCCTGGCGCGGACGGCGCGCCCCACCAGGGCCGAGGCGACGGCGTACTGAAGATCGACCTCGCGCGGCACGGCCACGTCTTCGCCGCGCAGAATGGCGTCCAGGTCCGGCATGCGCTCAAGATTCTCGATAAAGGCATGGAGCTCCAGCCCGGCAGCCGGGCCGACGCAGGCTTGCAAGGTGGGTAGGAGCAGTTCGGGGTGGTCGCCGAATTTTTGCAGGGCACGATGAGCGAATTCCCATGAGCGCGGGCTGGGAAAGGCAACCGGGTTGTGGGCCGGGTCGAAATCGAACAGCAGCTCGGGGCGGAAGCGCAGAAAGCCGATCAGGCGCGGGTCTATATTGCTGGCGTAGGCCCAGGCCACCCAGTCGTCAAGATTGGCCTCGACTTCGAAATGGGAAAAACGGTTGGCCAGCGGTGCCGGCATGGTATAGGTGACGCCGCGGTCGCCCTGGCGGTTGCCGGCGGCGAAAATCGCCCAGCCCTCGGGCACCTCGTACGCCCCGAGACGGCGGTCAAGGATCAGTTGGTAGGCGGCTGCCGAAACGCTGGGCGGGGCGGAGGTGATTTCATCCAGGAACAGGATGCCGTTGGGCCCGTGACGTTTGGCGTCGGGCAGCATGGATGGCACCGCCCATTCGACGCGATCTTCGATGCGGAACGGGATGCCGCGCAGGTCCGAGGGCTCCATTTGCGACAGGCGGATGTCGATCATGGGTGCGGCATGGCGTGACGCGACCTGGGCGATGATCTGCGATTTGCCCACGCCGGGCGGCCCCCACAGCATCACCGGGGTGTGATGTCCTTCGCGCGCGCTCAAAAACTCGCGCTCAAGAACGGTTAAAAGCTGTGCCGGACGCATGACTCCCCCAACGGTTTAGACTAAGTTTAATTATACTCTTTGCACCTTTGGCAAGCCACCCTTCACATTTGCGCAAAAACTTCCGCCGCGGCTTGCAGCGTTTTTTCGATCTCCGCTTTGCCATGGGCTGCGGAAACAAAGCCCGCCTCAAACGCGGAGGGGGCGAGATAGACCCCTTTATCCAGCATGGCGTGGAAGAAGTGATTGAAAGCGGCTTTGTCGCACTTCATCACCTCGGCGTAGCTGGTGGGGGGCGCGGCACGGAAATAAATGCCGAACATGCCGCCGATGGACTGGGCGGAAAAAACGATGCCGGCATTGTGGGCGGCACTGGTGAGCCCTTCTGTGAGATGGCGCGCGGTGGCGGCAAGCTGCTCGAAGAAGCCCGGCGTCTGCACCAGCCTGAGCGTGGCCAGACCGGCTGCGACCGCCACCGGGTTGCCGGACAGCGTGCCGGCCTGGTATACCGGGCCGAGCGGAGCGAGCTTCTGCATGATATCGCGCCGGCCGCCAAAAGCGCCGACCGGCATGCCGCCGCCGATTACCTTGCCGAGCGTGGTCAGGTCGGGAACGATGCCGAACAGCCCCTGCGCGCATTGCGGGCCGACCCGGAAGCCGGTCATCACCTCGTCGAAAATCAGCACGCTGCCGTGTTGGCTGCATTGTTCCCGCAGCGCCTGAAGAAACTCGGGTTTGGGCGCGATCAGATTCATGTTGCCGGCAACCGGCTCGACGATCACCGCGGCGATTTGGTCGCCGATTTGGGCGAATGTTTCTTTCAGCGCGGCGCTGTCGTTGTAGGCGAGCACCAGCGTGTGCGCCGCGGTTTCCGCCGGCACGCCGCCGGAACTGGGCTGGCCGAAGGTAAGGGCGCCCGAGCCGGCTTTTACCAGCAGCGAATCGGCGTGGCCATGGTAGCAGCCTTCAAACTTGATGATTTTGGACCTGCCGGTGTAGCCGCGCGCCAGGCGGATGGCGCTCATGGTGGCCTCGGTGCCGGAGCTGACCAGGCGTACCTGGTCCATGCCGGGAAGCAGCGTGCACAGCAGTTCCGCCATTTCCAGTTCGAGCGCGGTGGGGGCGCCGAAACTCAAGCCGTTGACGGCGGTTTCCTGTACGGCTTTTATCACGTCCGGATGGGCGTGGCCGAGTATCATCGGCCCCCAGGAGCCGACGTAATCCACATAGGACTTGTCATCCTCGTCCCAGACGTAAGCGCCCTGGCCGCGCTTGAAAAACAGCGGCGTGCCGCCGACCGAGCCGAAGGCCCGCACCGGCGAATTGACGCCGCCGGGGATGAACTGTTGTGATTTCTCGAAAAGCTGCTGGTTGCGTGAAGTCATGGCTTAATCCTTAAAAACAATGCTGGCCACGGATTAACACGGATTACACGGATAAAAATCCAGAAATATCATGACCAGTGGATGTCTTTAATCTGTGTAATCCGTGTTAATCCGTGGCTAAACAAATAAGCGGCTGAATTTTTCTGCCGCCGCACGAACATCCGCGCTGTCGAACAGGGCCGATACCACCGCTAGGGCATCCGCACCGGACTCGATCAGCACATGGGCGTTATCCGGGGTGATGCCGCCGATGGCAACGACCGGGATGCGGAGGTCCTGCTTCGCTTCGCGCAGCAGGTTCAATGGCGCAGTCACCGTTCCGGGCTTGGTGCTTGAGGCGAAAAAACTTCCGAAGGCGGCATAATCCGCGCCCTGTTCCTGTGCTTCCCGGGCACGCGGCAAGTCATTATAGCAAGACACGCCGATGATTTTGCCGGGGCCAAGAATGAAGCGTGCTTCGCGGATGCCGCCATCGTCCTTGCCGAGGTGCACGCCGTCCGCACCGCTCAGGTCGGCGAGGCGCAAATCGTCGTTGATGATGAGCGGCGCATGGAAGCGTTTGCACAGCGCCAGCAACTCGCTGGCTTGTTCGTGGCGCAATGCGGTGTCGCCCCGCTTGTTGCGATATTGCACCAGTCGCGCGCCTCCCGACAAAGCGCGCTCCGCCAGTTGCAGCAAGCGTCCGGTGTCGGCGCACTCCGGCGTGATGGCGTAAAGCCCGTCAATCAAAACAGGCGCCCTTCACTATTGCCCCCTCTCCCGGCTTGTCTCGCCGTGGTCGCTGCGAAGCAGCGGGAACCCGGCGGGGACACTCCTTGCGGGTGCGGGAGAGGGTAGCCGCCCCCTTGCTTCAAGCGTCGTCGACATCTTCTTCGTCGCGCGCCCAGAACAGGCGGTCGGGAATAAACTGCCCCATGCCCGGGCGAAAACCTGCTTTCAAGGTCTGCCAGGTGTATTCCTGCGCATCCTTGACGGCATCGGGGATGTCCAGGCCATGAGCGATGGAGGCGGCAATCGCCGAAGCCAGGGTGCAGCCCGAGCCGTGGTAGCTGCCGGGCAGGCGCTGCCAGGTGTCGCTGCGCAGAACGCCGCTTTCGCCGTACAAGGTGTTGACGACCTGTGCCGTATTTTCATGCGTGCCGGTGATCAGCACGAATTCGCACCCCATCTCTATGATGCGCCGGGCGCATTCGGCCAGATCGGGGTCGTCGTCATCACCGTCAATCTGCGCGATACGCCGGGCTTCCAGACTGTTCGGCGTGAGCAGGGTGGTCTGGGGAATGAGCATTTCCTGCAGGGCCATGAGCATGTCGTCGTTCGCCAGTTCATCTCCCCGGCCCGAGGCCAGCACCGGATCCAGGATCAGCGGGATATCGGGGTAATCGGCCACCACCTCGGCGATGGCTGCGATGTTTTCCACGCTGCCGATCAAGCCGACCTTGAAGACCGACACCGGCATGTCTTCCAGCACGCAGCGCGCCTGATCGGCGACCCACTCGGGATCCATGGGCAGCACGTCTTCGACGCCCAGGGTATCCTGCACGGTGATGGCGGTAACCACCGATACGGGGTGGCACCCCATGCTGGACAGGGTCAAAATGTCGGCTTGCAGACCGGCGCCTCCGCTCGGGTCGGAGGCGGAGAAGGCGAGGGCGATGGGGGGAGTTTCGGATGTGTTGACCATGAGAGCTGACAGGATATATCGGGAATTCGGGCGGAGAGTCAAGAATCGCGGCGCGATCGATAACAAAAACGTATTTTACCTTATTTGCCGCGGAATCTCCCGCGTTTTACCCGAGCATTTCCAATAACGGGCGCCGAAATCACTATGTCAATGTCACTATTGCAATAATTCGCGAATTGGGGCACATTAAAGTTCAACAAGTAGCCATTCGACCCTAGGAAATCCGATGAGGCATTACCTCCTTTCCCTGTTCGCCGTTTTCTTGTCAGTCCTGACCCTGTCGGCTCAAGCTGAAATCCCTTCAAACAAGTCGTCGCATAAAACGATCATTCTTGCAATCAGCGAGGGCACCTCGGGCGGCATCGATGCCAAAATGGCCCAGGCGAAGTACCGCGGGCTCGCCGATCTGCTTGGCAAGGCGCTCGGTGTCGAGGTGTCGATCCGCTTCGCGAGGGAGTTTGCGGAGCTGGAACAAGGGATGAAGGAAAAAAGTTTCCTGATTAGCCACATTGTTCAGCCGCACGGATGATGCGCTCGGGATGCGGCGAAGTGACGGACGATGCACGAAGCAGTCGGGCAAGAATGACAGACAGATCAAAGCGGCGATTGAATCGATATT
>JAJYUW010000109.1 GCA_021792335.1 Pseudomonadota bacterium
GCAGCTCGCTCTGCGGTGCGTGAAAACGCACCGTGTGGCGGGTGAACACATGGCCCGCAGGCGACATCAGCATCGCCCCGCCCGGCAGTTCATGGCGCAAGGAGAACCCCGCTGCGGCATCGTCGACAACGTAAATACCAGCCAGCCAATCGTCGATGAATGCCGGCGCGTCACCCTGCGCCCAGGAAACGTAGCGGCGCAGCGGCGTGAATGTGCCGACGGGTGGGAAGTCTCCCTTTGCGGCCATGGGCTCGTAGGCCGTCACCACAGCCGGCGGCGCATCCTCCAGCCAATCCCGCGTTTGCTCTAGACTTTCCAGGGCGATACCGTTCAAGCGCTCGCCCAATGCGCTTTCCAGCGCGTCTTCCCAGCCCGTTTCGATACGCAGGCTATTCCACAGACGCGGCAAACTTTCGAGTCGATGCCTGGTCAGCCAAGCCTGTAGCTTGTGATTATGATCAAGCCGGCCTTGCATGTGCTTGAGTGCATTCAGCCGGGCTTCCAGTTCAGTGACCCGGCGCTGCGCCGCCTGCAAGCCATCCTTGGCCTCACGCGCCGCCCGTTCCGATGATGGCAAGCCCTCCAGCTGTTGCGTCAATTCCGCATCGGCTGCCTCGAATTCGCCAACAGCGCTGGCAAGCTCGATTTCCTTCTGCGTCAGCGCAACCAGGTCGAAACGCGGCAAGCCTGCTGCTTCTTGCTGCAGGCGCTGCTGCCGTGCCTGCAACTGCAGCAGATTCTTTTGGGCGTGGGCGCGATGGGTTTCCTCTATCTGTTTGGCCTGCTCAGCCTGGGCAAGCGTTCTCTGCAACTCGCTGTAGCGGCGCTGGCAGCCGCGAAAAACCTCCTCGGCCAGCGGCAAGTTCCGGACTTCCTGCTCCAGCCGCGCTTTGCTCAGCGAAACGCGTTCACCTGCCACGGCAAGCTCACCACGCCAGTGCGCCAGGGCGGCAAGCGCCTCGTCGCGCTGTTTTTCCAGGCGTTCTCTCTGCTCGCGCAGGGAGGCGGTCTGCGCGGCCAGGCGTTGGCGGTTTTCGCGCTGGTGCTGCAGGCTTTGCTCCAGCCGCGAGACCTCGCTATTGGCCGCATAGAGCCCGCCTTGCGCCTCGTGCAGTGCATCGCTGGCCGCATAATGAGCTTCCCGCGTCTGTTCCAGCTGGTTTTCTGCCTGGCGCAAACGCACATTCTCCGCTTCCAGCTCGTTGCCCAGGCCTTGCACCTCGCGCTGCCACCGTTCGCACAGTGCGGCAGCTTCGCGTTTCCTGAGCAGCGCCAGCAGGTTCTGCGCCAGCTTCACCCGTCCCTGCAAGGCCAGGTAGTGCTGCGCCACCTCGGCCTGAGCTTCGAGCTTGCCGATCTGCCGGTCCAGCTCCTGGCGTACGTCCTCGACGCGCAACAAGTTCTCGCGCGTGTCTTTCAAGCGCAATTCGGTTTCGCGGCGGCGCTCCTTGTATTTTGAAATACCGGCCGCCTCTTCCAGAAAAACCCGCAATTCCTCGGGACGCGCTTCGATAATGCGCGAAATCATGCCTTGCTCGATGATGGCGTAAGCGCGCGCCCCCAGCCCGGTGCCGAGGAAGATGTCGGTCACATCGCGGCGCCTGACATGCAGGTTGTTGATATAGTAAGAGGATTCTCCATTACGCTGCAGCACCCTTTTGACGGCGATTTCGGCGTACTGGGACCACTGCCCGGCCGCCTTGCCGAGGCTGTTGTCGAAGATCAGCTCGACGCTGGCGCGGCTGACCGGCTTGCGCGTGGCGGAGCCGCTGAAAATCACGTCCTGCATCGATTCGCCGCGCAGTTCCCGGGCACGGGACTCGCCCAGCACCCAGCGCACGGCATCGATCACGTTGGACTTGCCGCAGCCATTGGGGCCGACGATGCCTACCCGCTGCCCCGGAATGGGAATCGAGGTGGGATCGACGAAGGACTTGAATCCGGCGAGCTTGATATGGGTCAGGCGCAATGTATTATTTCGGCAGGCACGCAGTGAAGGAAGCGGCTCGGGCCGCAAGCTTGTCTCTCGGTTATAATAACGTGATTTTAACCGATTTGACGAAAGCGCGATAATGTCTAGCCAACCCAGCAAAACTCTGGAAACCTTCGGCAACCCGAACCCGGAGCGGGATTTTCATATCCACATGGAAATTCCCGAATTTACCTGTTTGTGCCCGAAAACCGGACAGCCCGATTTCGCCACCCTGTATCTGGATTACATCCCGGATCAACAGTGCGTCGAACTGAAAAGCCTGAAACTCTACATCTGGTCCTTTCGCAACGAGGGCGCATTCCATGAGGCCGTCACCAACCATATCCTGAACGACCTGGTTGCGGCCACCGCACCCCGCTTCATGCGGCTGACGGCAAAATTCTACGTGCGCGGCGGCATCTTCACCAATGTCGTAGCCGAACATCGCAAGCCAGGCTGGGAACAGCAGCCGCTCGTGAATTTGACGGCATTCGAGGCCAATTCCAATACGCGCGGATAATATGCAACGGTAAGCAGTAGGCTGTGAGCGGTAAACGGCACCCCTCGCACCCTTCACCGCTTACTCCTCACAGCTCGCCACTTACTGCTAACTGCTCACCTTGCACACTTTTCTCGGCATAGACTTCGGCACCAGCGGCGCCCGCGCCATCGCCATTGACGGTGGCGGCGCCATCCTGTTCGAGGCGCGTCTGCCGTACACCGAACAGTCCGCGGCAACCTGGCGCGCCGCGCTGTTCGAACTGATAGCGAAAATCCCGGCGAACGTCCGGCGCAGTTTGCGCGCCATTGCCATCGATGGCACTTCGGCCACCGCCCTGCTGTGCGATGCGAACAACCAGCCGCTTTGCCCGCCCCTGCTTTACAACGACGCCCGCGCCCAGGCCGAGGCCATTAGCCTGGCACGGATCGCACCATCCGGCCATGCCGTGCTGAGCGCGAGTTCCAGTCTGGCCAAGCTGCGCTGGCTGAGCAAGCAACCCGAATTTCTCCGCGCCCGTTTTCTCCAGCATCAGGCCGACTGGCTTGCCTCTCTCCTGCACGGCAAGCCGGGCATAAGCGATTACCATAACAGCCTGAAACTCGGTTTCGACCCGGCGCCCATGTGCTACCCGGATTGGCTGCGGCGTCTGCCGGAGGCGCCCCTGTTGCCGCAGGTGCTGGCACCGGGCGCGGATATCGGACCTGTCGGCACGGAGATGGCCGAACGCTTCGGCCTTGCTGCCGGCTGCCTCGTCCGTGCCGGCACCACCGACAGCATCGCCGCCTTTCTCGCCAGCGGGGCCAACCGGCCCGGCCAGGGAGTCACTTCGCTCGGCTCGACCCTGGTCCTGAAGCTGCTGAGCCAGAAACGTGTGGATGCGGCGCAATATGGCATCTACAGCCACCGTCTCGGCAAGCTGTGGCTCGCGGGCGGCGCTTCCAATACGGGCGGATCGGTGCTGCGCGCGTTCTTCGGCGACGCTCAACTGGAAGAACTGGGCGCCCGCATTAACCCGGCAAATGAAAGCGGGCTGGATTATTACCCGCTCGTCCAGCCGGGCGAGCGCTTCCCGGTAAATGACCCGGATTTCCTGCCCTGCCTGACGCCGCGCCCGCGGGATGATGCTCTTTTTTTGCACGGTTTGCTGGAGGGCATGGCCAGGATCGAGGCGCGGGGCTACCGCTTGTTGCAGGAACTGGGCGCAAATCCGCTTGTATCGGTGCTGACCGCCGGCGGCGGAGCAAAAAACCCAACCTGGACCGCCCTCCGCGCCAGAATCATGGGCGTGCCGGTGCAGGCCGCCCGGTTTACCGAGGCAGCCTATGGCACCGCGCTGCTCGCAGCCAGAGGCAAAAGTTTGCTATGCTGTGAACCTGCACACGAGGAGAGCAACTGAAATGGACAGGCTGGAAAGAGTTTTCACTCAGGAAGGTGTTTCCTACTTCACGGTTGTGCCCCTGAGCTGGCACCTGGAAACCAACCCTGCGGCAGACCAAATCGCCGTCTGGATGTATGGCAACGTCACGTTGCTGCAGGCATTGTCAGCGATCGAGACCATGCCGCCGGAAAAGGAAAGCGACATGGGCTCAGGCTCCGGCTCCGGCAAGGTGCTGGAGCGCCTCGAATTCAAAGTCGACCTTGCGCTCAGCCTCCTTTCCAAACTGCTGGCAAAGAACACCGCACTGCCCGACAACTATCGTGCTTTTCTGAGCGCTGAGGGCATGGAATGGATATGCAAGGAAGCGGCTGAACAAGGTGATGAGATCGTCATTTCCGCCTACATCAGCCCGAAATTGCCGCAACCGCTGATCTTGCCGGCAAGAATCGAAGCCGTGCAGCGTGAAGAAACCGGAACAAGGATTCACGCCACCTTCACCCACCTCAATGAGGAAACCCAGGACTGGCTTTCGCGCACGGTGTTCAGGTATCACCGCCGCGCCATCCAGAACCTGCATCATGACTAGCCTCGAGCTTGCCTGAGAAGAGGCTGGCCGCAACGATCATCGCGCCGCCCAGCCATTCCTGCGCCGACATCACCTCGCCCGCGAGATAATAGCTCGACACTGCCGCCACCACCAGTTCGAACAGGAAAATCACGATCGCCTGGTTGGCGGGCGCCCGCGCCAGGCCATATTGCACCGTCAGGGTCACGGCGAATATCAGGATGCTGACCCAAAACAGCCACACCCACCCGGAAAGAGGGATAGCCGGCAGGACAGCCAGGCTGGCGGGCTGGAAGCCAATTGCCAGCAGCGACAACAGACTCACCCCGGCCCATATGCTCAGCGACTTGCGCCGGATATCGAACTCCTCGGCATGGCGTGACAGTACGTTGCTCGCGGCGAACATCAGGCCGGCGGACAAGGCCAGCCACTCGGCGGTGTTCTGCGGCAGCGGCAGGCCCAAGGCCGGACGCCACAACATCACCACGGCGCCGGAAAAGGACAACACCATCACCAGATAGCCATGAACGTGCAGGCGCTCGCGCAGAATGAGGCGCGCCAGGATCACTGTCCACAACGGCGAGAGATAGAACAGCAGCAGCACCCTCATCACCTCGCCATGGATCACCGCCAGCACATAGGCGAGATTGGTCCAGCCCGCCGTCAGCCCTATCCACACCAGTAGCGGCGGGAAACGGCGAAATTGCAAGCTTCCGGAATAGAAGGCGATTCCTGTCAGCAGCGGCACCAAATAGCTCAGAAAACTGGACAGCGCACCGGAAATGCCCATCTGCTCCAGCAGCCGGTAGGGATACCAGATCAGCCCCCAGACGATCGCGCCCGAGAACAGACCGGATATGGCGAGAAGTTTTTCTTTGGAAGCCACGCAGCGACCCTTATAATGATTCGATTATTTACCGTTGCCGCATCGAAAATCGTGAACCCCAACCTCGACCTGCTCCACCCCTACCCATTTCAGAAGCTGCGCAACCTGTTCCAGGGTGTGACACCTAACCCGGCCTACAGCCCGATCAACCTGTCCATCGGCGAACCGAAACACGCCACGCCGGACTTTATCCGCCGCGCCCTGGCGGAAAATCTGGATGGTTTGTCCAATTATCCCACAACCCAGGGCAGCGATGCGCTGCGGCTATCCATCGGCGGCTGGATCGAGCACCGTTACGGCATCCCGCCGCTAGACCCGAAAACCCAAATCCTGCCGGTAAATGGCAGCCGTGAAGCGCTGTTTTCCTTCGCCCAGGCGGTAATCGACACTTCCAGGCCGCAGCCGGTGGTGATCGCCCCCAACCCCTTTTACCAGATTTACGAAGGTGCGGCGTTGCTGGCCGGTGCCACCCCCTATTTCCTCAACACCACGCCCGAAAATGGCTATGCCATGGATTTTTCCAGCGTACCGGAGGATGTCTGGAAGCGCACCCAACTGGTCTATGCCTGCTCCCCCGGCAACCCCACCGGCAAGGTCATGGACATCGAGGAATGGTCGCAGTTGTTCGATTTGTCCGACCGTTACGGCTTCACCATTGCTTCCGACGAATGTTATTCCGAGCTCTATCCGGAGGAGCACGTTCCGCCGCTAGGGGCGCTGCAGGTCGCTCACCATTTGGGCGGGGAAGATTACGGCCGGCTGGTGGTTTTCAACAGTCTGTCCAAGCGCTCGAACGTGCCCGGCATGCGCTCCGGCTTTGTTGCCGGCTGCGAGTCCATCCTGGAGAAATTCCTGCTCTACCGGACCTACCATGGCTGTGCCATGAACCCTGCAGTGCAGGCCGCCAGCCAGTCCGCATGGAACGATGAAGAACATGTGATGGAAAACCGCCGCCTCTACCGGGAAAAGTTCGCTGCCGTGACACCCCTGCTGCAACAGGCGCTCAAGGTCGAGGAGCCCCAGGCATCCTTCTACCTGTGGGCGGAAACGCCTGTATCCGACACCGAATTCGCTAAAGCGCTGTACCGGGATTATAATGTCACGCTTTTGCCCGGCAGTTTTCTCGCGCGCGAGGCCCGCGGCGTCAATCCCGGCACGAATTTCGTGCGGATTGCCCTGGTCGCGCCGCTGGCCCAGTGCGTGGAAGCAGCGGAGAGAATCCAGAATCTGGTTTCAACACTTTGAACCACAGAGGCACAGAGACACGGAGAAAAGCAAAATTCGAATTTCTCTGTGCCTCTGTGTCTCTGTGGTGAATCCAACGAAGGAAAAAATAATGAACGAACTGCAAAGCATCATCGAAGAAGCCTTTGAACGCCGCGCCGACATCACGCCACGCAACGTCGACTCCAAGCTCAAGGACAGCGTCGATCAGGTAATCGACATGCTGGACAAGGGCCAGCTGCGCGTGGCGGAAAAAATCAACGGCGACTGGGTCACTCACCAATGGCTGAAAAAGGCGGTGCTGCTGTCGTTCCGCATGGAAGACAACTTCTTCATCAAGGGCGGCTACACCAACTATTTCGACAAGGTGCCCTCCAAATTCGCCGAATACAACTCGCGCGATTTCCGCGAAGGCGGCTTCCGCGTCGTGCCGCCCGCCGCTGCACGCCGGGGTTCATACATCGGCAAGAACGTGGTGCTGATGCCCTCCTACGTCAACATCGGCGCCTATGTCGATGAAGGCACCATGGTCGACACCTGGGCCACGGTCGGCTCCTGCGCCCAGATCGGCAAGAACGTGCATCTCTCAGGCGGCGTCGGTATCGGCGGCGTGCTCGAGCCGGTACAGGCCAACCCCACCATCATCGGCGACAACTGCTTCATCGGCGCGCGCTCCGAAGTGGTGGAAGGCGTCATCGTGGAAGACAACAGCGTGATTTCGATGGGCGTCTACATCGGC
>JAJYUW010000110.1 GCA_021792335.1 Pseudomonadota bacterium
GTCAAGGCGGGCACGCCGACCATTGGCGGCGCCCTGATCCTGGTGGCGATGGCGATTTCCACGCTGCTCTGGGCCGACCTGAAAAATAGCTATGTCTGGGTGGTGCTGGCGACCACCGTCGGATTCGGCGCCATCGGCTGGGTCGACGACTGGCGCAAGGTGGTGCACCGCAATCCCAAGGGGCTGTCGGCCAGGGCCAAGTATTTCTGGCAGTCGCTGATCGGGGCGGGGGTGGCGCTGTTTCTCGCATTGACTGCAACGCTGCCGGCACAGACCGAGCTGATCGTGCCGTTTTTCAAGCTGGTGACCATACCCCTCGGCGCAATCGGCTTCGCCGTGCTGGCCTACTTCGTCATCGTCGGCAGCAGCAATGCGGTGAATCTCACCGACGGACTGGACGGTCTGGCCATCATGCCGACAGTGATGGTGGCGGGGGCGCTGGCAATTTTCGCCTATGTCGCCGGCCACATCGTGTTCGCGCGCTACCTCGGTGTGCCCTATATCCCGGGTGCCGGCGAACTGGCCGTGTTCTGCACCGCACTGGCGGGTGCGGGTCTTGGCTTCCTCTGGTTCAACGCCTACCCGGCCGAAGTGTTCATGGGCGATGTCGGCGCACTGGCGCTGGGCGCCGCGCTCGGCATCGTGGCGGTGATTGTGCGGCAGGAAATTGTCCTGTTCGTGATGGGCGGGGTGTTCGTGGTGGAGACCCTGTCGGTGGTGCTGCAGGTCGGGTCGTTCAAGCTCACCGGCAAGCGCATCTTCCGCATGGCGCCGTTGCATCACCACTATGAACTGAAGGGCTGGAAAGAGAACCAGGTGGTGGTTCGCTTCTGGATTATCAGCATGATGCTGGTGCTGGTCGGACTTTCAACGCTGAAGTTGAGATAAAAGTGAATAACCGCAAAGGCGCAGAGACGCAAAGAAATTCAAGGTCTTCACGGCTTTGCGCCTTTGCGTCTTTGCGGTTAAGAAAAAAATGATAAACCTCGAACATAAAAAAGTGCTGGTGGTAGGCCTGGGTGATACCGGTCTGTCCATGGCACGCTGGCTGGATGCCCAGGGTGCAGTGGTGGCCGTGGCGGATTCGCGCGACGCGCCGCCTCACGCCGGGCGCCTGCGGGCGGAACTGCCCGGCGTGCCGCTGTTCACCGGGAAATTCCGGGATGAGGCATTCCTCAACGCCGAATTGCTTGCGCTCAGCCCCGGCGTATCCCTGCGCGAACCCGCCATCGCCGCGGCATTGGCTCGCGGCGTGCCGGTCGCGGGCGATATCGAATTTTTTGCGCTGGAACTGGAGCGAAAAGACCCCGTTCCGAAAGTGATCGCGATTACCGGCTCCAACGGCAAGAGCACGGTGACTGAAATGGTCGGCGCAATGTGCAGGAAGGCCGGCCTGCACACCGTGGTGGCGGGCAACATCGGCCTGCCGGTGCTGGATGCGCTGGATGATCTGGAACGGCGTGGCGAGATGCCGGAGGTGTTCGTGCTGGAACTGTCCAGCTTCCAGCTGGAAACGACACACAGCCTCAGGCCCGCAGCGGCAACCGTGCTGAATGTGACCGAAGATCACATGGACCGTTACAACAGCATGTATGACTACGCGGCGGCCAAGGCGCGCATTTTCGCCGGAGGGGGCGCCCAGGTGCTGAACCGGGAGGATACATACAGCATGGCGATGGCGGCGCAGGGCTGCCGTCTTGCGACTTTCGGGCTGGATGCGCCGCAGAAGGAGCAGGATTGGGGGCTGCTGGAAGGAGACCATGGTCTGTGGCTGGCGCAGGGTCAGAACCGCTTGATGCCGTTGGTCGAGTTGCCGCTCGCCGGGTTGCACAATGCGGCCAACGCCTTGGCAGCGCTGGCCCTGTGCCGCGCCATCGACCTGCCGTTCCATCCCCTGATCGAGGCGCTGCGCGAATTCAAGGGCTTGCCGCACCGCGTGGAAAAGGTGGTGGAGGTCAACGGCGTGGTGTTCTACGACGATTCCAAGGGCACTAATGTAGGTGCCACCGTGGCGGCACTGAAGGGCATGGCGCAGAAAGTCGTGCTGATCGCCGGCGGCGATGGCAAGGGCCAGGATTTCAGCCCGCTGCGACCGGCAGTGCAGGACCACGCCCGCGCCGTGGTGCTGATCGGGCGCGACGGAGAAAAGATCGGCGCAGCGCTGGCGGGAAGCGGCGTGCCGTTGCTTGCGGCAGCGAGCATGGACGAGGCGGTGAACACGGCTTTTGCACAGGCCCAGCCGGGCGATGCGGTGCTGCTGTCGCCGGCCTGCGCCAGCTTCGACATGTTCCGCAACTATGAGCACCGCGCGCAGGTGTTTGTGGAAGCCGCAAGGCGACTGGCGGGGGAGGCGGCAGTATGAATTCCTATTCGCCAGTGGCCGCCCAGCATGCCAGGCCGGATTATGACCGCACCCTGCTGTGGTTGGCCATCCTGCTGCTCGGGTTCGGGCTGGTGATGGTGTATTCCGCCTCGATTTCGATTGCCGCGGCTGACAGGCACACCGGCTACCAGGAAAGCTATTACCTCGTGCGCCAGGCGATATACCTCGGGGTCGGCGTGCTGTTCGGACTGTTCGCCTTCCAGGTTCCGAACAAGGTGCTGCAGGAGACCGCCCCCTACCTGTTTCTCTCCGGCCTGGTGCTGCTGGTGCTGGTGCTGATTCCGGGCATCGGGCGCGAGGTCAACGGCAGCCAGCGCTGGCTGTCGCTGTTCGTGGTCAATTTGCAGCCATCGGAATTCATGAAGCTGTTCGCGGTTCTTTATGCCGCCGATTACACGGTGCGCAAGGCAGCCTACATGGACAACATCAAGAAGGGTTTCATGCCGATGCTGATGGTGATGCTGCTGGTCGGCGGCCTGCTGCTGCGCGAACCGGATTTCGGCGCCTTTGCCGTGATCACCAGCATCGCCATGGCGATCCTGTTCCTCGGCGGCATGAACTGGCGTCTGTTCGCCGGGCTGTTCGGCATGCTGGTGGTGGGCTTCCTGCTGCTGATCTGGACCTCGCCCTACCGCATGCAGCGTATCGTCGGCTTCATGGATCCCTGGGCCGACCCCTTCGGCAAGGGCTACCAGCTTTCCCATGCGCTGATCGCTTTCGGCCGCGGCGAATGGTACGGCGTCGGCCTGGGCGCGAGCGTCGAAAAGCAGTTCTACCTGCCCGAGGCGCATACCGACTTTCTCCTCGCGGTGATTGCCGAAGAGCTCGGATTCGCCGGGGTGGCCGTGGTGATTCTGCTGTTTGTCTGGCTGACCATGCGCGCATTTTCCATCGGCCGCCAGGCAGCCGGGATCGACCGCCATTTCGCCGCGCTGGTGGCTTATGGCATCGGAATCTGGCTGGCGGTGCAGGCGATCATCAACATGGGCGTGAACATGGGCGTGCTGCCGACCAAGGGGTTGACCCTGCCCCTGCTGTCATACGGCGGCAGCGGCATCGCCGCCAACTGCGCCGCGATCGGCGTGCTGCTGCGAGTGGATTGGGAGAATCGCCAGGTGATGAAGGGATATTCGGTATGAGCCGCACCATCCTGATCATGGCGGGCGGTACTGGGGGCCATGTGTTTCCGGCGCTGGCGGTGGCCGATTACCTCAAGGCGCAGGGATGGAGAATCGTGTGGCTGGGCGCCCGTGGCGGCATGGAAGCCCGGCTGGTGCCGGAAAAAGGCTATGAAATGGCGTGGGTGAAATTCGCCGGCATGCGCGGCAAGGGGGTGTTGCGCTGGGCGGCGCTGCCCTTGATGCTGCTGCTGGCGATGTGGCAGAGCGCGGCGGCGATTTTTCGCGTCCGCCCCGACGTGGTGCTCGGCATGGGGGGGTTCACCGCTTTTCCCGGCGGACTGATGGCTTCCCTGCTGGCCAAGCCCCTGGTGATCCACGAACAGAACTCGGTGGCCGGGTTGACCAACCGGGTGCTGGCCTGCCTCGCCGACCGCGTGCTGGTGGCCTTCCCCTCCGCTTTCAACAACGCGAGCGACAAGCCGATCGGTTGCCGCAAGCCGGACATGACCCAGTGCGGCAACCCGGTGCGCGCCGATATCGCCGCCCTGCCTGCACCGGAACAACGGATGTCCGGCCGTCAGGGCAAGCTGCGTCTGCTGGTGGTCGGCGGCAGCCTGGGCGCTGCGGCGCTCAACGACGGCGTGCCGCAGGCCTTGGCGCTGATCCCGCAAGCCGGGCGCCCGGAAGTGATACACCAGTCCGGTGCCAAGAACCTGGAGAAGCTCCGGGCCAACTATGACGCAGCCGGGGTGACGGCCGATACCCGCGCGTTCATCGACGACATGGCAAAAATGTATGACTGGTGCGATGTCGTCGTATGCCGTGCCGGGGCGCTGACCCTGGCCGAAATCACCGCGGCAGGCGTGGCCAGCGTGCTGGTGCCTTACCCGCACGCGGTGGACGACCACCAGACCGGCAACGCGCGTTTCCTGAGCGAAAACGGCGCAGCGGTGCTGCTGCCGCAACAGGATTTGACCCCGGTCGGCTTGGCGCAGTTACTGGCAGGATTCAGCCGCGAGAAACTGCTGGCGATGGCGCAGGCGGCGAGAAAACTCGCCAAGCCCGAAGCGACCGCGGCCGTGGCGAGGGTTTGCATGGAGTTGGCGGGATGAATATTTACTTGAACCGCAGAGGCGCAGAGGCGCAGAGAAGTACGAGAACAAAGGCTTTTGATTCCTGCGCGTCGGGAGATTTAATTGGAATAGTTCTGCATCCGCATCCGCATCCGCAAGAGATTTCCTGGTTTTCTCTGCGCCTCTGCGCCTCTGCGGTAAAGGTTTTGAAATGAAACACAAAGTCAAACACGTCCATTTCGTCGGCATCGGCGGCGTTGGCATGAGCGGCATCGCCGAGGTGCTGCTCAATCTGGGCTACGAGGTGAGCGGCTCCGACCTCGGCGACAACACGGTAACGCGCCGCCTGAAAAGCCTCGGTGCCCAGGTGTACCAGGGCCATGCCAGCAGCAACTTGAAGGAGGCCGATGCCCTGAAGGGTACAAGCGTGGTGGTGGTCTCCACCGCGGTCAAGGCCGACAACCCCGAAGTGATCGCGGCACGCGAGCGCGGCATCCCTGTGGTGCCGCGCGCCATGATGCTGGCGGAGCTGATGCGCTTCAAGCAGGGCATCGCGGTGGCCGGCACTCACGGCAAGACCACGACGACTTCCCTGATCGCCAGCATACTCGGCGAGGCGGGCATGGACCCGACCTTCGTCATCGGCGGCAAGCTGGAAGCGGCCGGCTCGAATGCCCGGCTGGGCCAGGGCGAGTTCATCGTCGCCGAGGCGGACGAATCCGACGCCTCCTTCCTCTACCTGATGCCGGTGATGGCGGTGGTGACCAACATCGACGCCGATCATATGGAAACCTACGGCCACGATTTCGGCCGGCTGAAGCAGGCCTTTGTCGATTTCATCCAGCGCCTGCCGTTCTACGGCATGGCGGTGCTGTGTGCTGACGATGCCAACGTGAGCGAGATCATGCCGCGCATCACCAAGCCCCTGATCACCTATGGCGTGTCGGAAACGGCCCAGGTGCGCGCCACCGATATCTGCCACTGCGGCGGCCAGATGCGCTTCAGGGTGCAGCGCGCAGGGCAGCCGGAACTGGCCGTCACGCTCAACCTGCCCGGCCGGCACAATGTGCTTAACGCACTGGCGGCGATTGCAGTGGCGATGGAGGTCGGCGCTTCCGATGCGGCCATTGTCAAGGGCCTGGCCGAGTTTCGCGGCGTCGGCCGCCGCTTCGAGCGTTACGGCGAAGTTGCGCTGCCCGATCACCCTCTCTCCAACTCTCTCCCGCCTGCGGGAGAGAGAGCAATCGTTTCCTCTCCCGCAGGCGGGAGAGGAAGTTTTACTTTAATTGATGATTACGGCCACCATCCGGTGGAAATGGCGGCGACACTGGAAGCGGCGCGCGGCGCATTTCCCGGGCGGCGGCTGGTGCTGGCATTCCAGCCGCATCGCTACACCCGCACCCGCGATCTGTTCGAGGACTTCGTCAAGGTGCTCTCGACCGTGGATGTCTTGCTGCTGACTGAAGTCTATCCCGCCGGCGAGGCACCGATCGTGGCGGCCGACGGGCGCGCGCTGGCACGGGCGATTCGCGTGGCGGGCAAGGTCGAGCCGATTTTCGTGGAAACTACGGCGGAACTTCCGCAGGGTATTTTTAACGCGGCGCACGACGGTGATGTGGTGTTGATCATGGGGGCCGGGTCGATCGGCCAGGTGCCGGCAAAATTAGTTAAAAGTGCGGAGTCCTGAGTGCTGAGTATGTGCGCGAACCTTCAACTTCCCCACTCAGGACTGCGCGGCGAGTTGCGCCGCGACGAGCCCATGAGCCGGCACACCAGTTGGCGCGTCGGCGGGCCTGCGGATCGTTTTTATGCCCCGGCGGACATTGCCGACCTGTCCCGGTTCCTGCAGGGGCTGGCAGCAGATACCCTGAAGGGCACAAGCGAACCGGTGTATTTCATCGGTTTGGGCAGCAATCTTCTGGTGCGGGACGGCGGGGTGCGCGGCACCGTGGTATTGCTACATGGGGCGCTCAACCAGATTACCCTGTGGCACGACCAGGCCGGCGCGGTGGGCGGCGTTTATGCCGAGGCCGGCGTGGCCAGCCCGAAAGTGGCCCGATTCGCAGCGCTGCACGGCTTCGAAGGGGCCGAGTTTCTTGCCGGCATTCCCGGCTCCGTGGGGGGCGCGCTGGCGATGAACGCGGGCTGCTATGGCGCAGATACCTGGCAGTACGTGACCGAGGTCCTGACCATAGACCGCCTGGGGGAGCTGCGCCGCCGCAAGCCGCAGGATTACGAGATTGGCTACCGGCATGTGGCGCTGCGGGATATGAGTAACGAGGAATGGTTCGTGGCGGCCTGGTTTGCCTTCAGGCGCGGCAATGGCGACATTTCGCGGCAAAAGATCAAGGCCCTGCTGGAAAAACGCGTTGCGAGCCAGCCGATAGGCAAGCCCAACGCCGGTTCGGTGTTCCGTAATCCGCCCGGCGATCATGCCGCGCGCCTGATCGAGGACTGCGGACTGAAAGGCAGTGCGATAGGCGGGGCGGTCGTGTCGCCCAAGCACGCCAATTTCATCGTCAACACCGGCGCGGCGACGGCGGCTGACATCGAGGCATTGATCGCCAGGGTTAAACAAACGGTCAAGGAAAAGCACGGCG
>JAJYUW010000111.1 GCA_021792335.1 Pseudomonadota bacterium
AGTGAAGCGGTTGCGCGCCCGGTTTGTGCAGAAGATGGGCGTGGTGTTGGGTGAGGTTTTGCCGGCACCGTTGCTGATGCAGTGGGTCGCAGAAGAAGCTGGGCACTTTCGGCAGCGCCTCTACGATTCGCTGCAAACGCTCATGCTGTTCTGAGGTCGGTTGGCAACCGTGGAGTCCAACGGGTTAAGCAGTCCGCGTAGGGCGCATTGCCAAAGGCATAATGCGCCGTATGTATAAAACGTCCCGCGAGAATTGCAAAAAAGCAGATACATGAACCCCGCTGCCCACCGCCTCGCCTTTCGCACTGCTGTTGCCGATTCAAAGGCTTACAGCAGTGGCGATGACCTTTACGGTTATAGCCCGCATCGCAGTCATGGCAAAGGGCGTCGCGCGGGGCGCAGCGTTAAAACCATGGGCGCGCACACGATCGGCAGCAGCCTGTTCCAAACGTCCCCCAACCCGAATGCCGGCTACCTGATCGAAACCGACCCGCGCTTTGCCGGCTATCGCAACTGGCTCAGTTCGGACTACATGCTGAATGCCCTCTCCATCGACCCGGCAGCTACCCAGAAACGCCTGGGGGACGGTTACTACGAACAGAAACTGGTCCGCGAACAAGTGGCGCAACTCACCGGCCGCCGTTTCCTCGACGGCTACGCCAATGACGAAGCGCAATACCGCGCCCTGATCGACAACGCCGTGAGCTATGCCCAGGCCTGGGACCTTCGACCCGGCATCGCCCTCACAGCCGAACAGATGGCCGCCCTCACCAGCGACATCGTCTGGCTGGTAGAAAAGACCGTCACCCTGCCCAACGGGCAAACAGCCCGTGCGCTGGTGCCGCAAGTGTATGTCAGAGTCAAAGAAGGAGACATCAACGGAGCCGGCGCACTCCTGTCGGGCAGCCAGGTTAACCTCGACCTGAAAGGCGATCTCACCAACAGCGGCACCCTGGCCGGGCGCGAAGTGCTCACCCTCAACGCAGAAAACATCCGCAACCTGGGCGGGCGCATCAGCGGCAACGACGTCGGCGTACAAGCGCGCACCGACCTGAACAACATCGGTGGCAAAATAGAGGCCATGCACACCCTCACCGCCAGCGCCGGGCGCGACCTCAACGTCGCCACCACCACCACCCGCACCCAGACCGGCAGCCAGGGCAGCCGCACGAATATCGACCGCGTCGCCGGCCTGTACGTGACCGGCAGCGGCGGCACCCTCACCGCCGCCGCCGGGCGCGACCTCAACCTCGACGCCGCCGCCATCCTCAACGCCGCCTCTTCCCTCGCGGGAGAGGGGGCAGGCAGCACCCTCCTTGCCGCCGGCAACAACCTCAACCTCGGCACCGTAGCCGAAGCCCAGCGGCACGACCTGACCTGGGACAGCCGCAACTACCGCAAAGAAAGCAGCCGCAGCGACATCGGCACCACCATCCAAACCCAGGGCGACCTGCGCCTCTCGGCCGGCACCCTTCGACAGGCTCAGGGCGATCGGGGAGACATCAATGCCAAAGCCGCCAGCATCACCAGCGAGCAGGGCGCGCTCCTCGCCACCGCCGGCGGCAACATCAACCTCACCGCGGGCGAAGCCAACGTACAGCGCGACGAAGCCAGCCACAGCCAAAGCCGCGGCAGCTGGGGCAGCAAAAAAACCGTCGCCACCCGCGACACCCTGAACGAAACCACCGCACTAGGCACCACCTTCAGTGGCAACACCGCCGCCGTGCAAGCCGGCCAGGACATCAACCTCAAAGGCAGCAACATCGTCAGCACCCAGGGCACGACCCTGGCCGCAGGCAACAACATCAACCTCGAAGCCGCCACCAACAGCCTTAGCGAAACCCACTTCCGGGACGAAAAGAAAACCGGCATCTTCAGCAGCGGCGGGGTAGGGTTCACCATCGGCACGCGGCAGCAAAGCACCGGCCAGCAGGGCGCGGCCACCACGGCGGCGGCCTCCACGGTCGGCAGCATCCAGGGCGACGTCGACATCCGGGCGGGGAAGGCCTACCGGCAAACCGGCAGCGACGTCCTCGCCCCCCAGGGCGACATCGGCATAGAGGCGCAAAAGATCGACATCACCGAAGCGCAGAACGCCAGCCGCAGCAGCACCGAAACCCGATTCAAGCAGTCCGGCCTGACGATTGCCCTGACCAGCCCGGCCATCAGCGCCGTGCAGACAGCCAAACAAATGAAAGACGCCGCCGGCCAAACCAGGGACACGCGCATGCAGGCCCTGGCCGCGGGCAACGCCGCGCTATCGGCCAAGAGCGGCTACGACGCCGTACAAGCCAACCCCGGCCAGGCGGGCGGCATCAACCTCAGCCTCAGCATCGGCAACAGCCAGAGCCAGAGCAACAGCGTGCAGACCAGCAGCACTGCGCAAGGCTCTACCGTCGCGGCGGGCGGCAACGTCAACCTCAGCGCCACGAGTCACCCCTCGCCCGCAGGCGGGAGAGGGGCAGGGGGTGAGGGAGACATCACTATCCAGGGCAGCACCGTCCAGGCGGGCAACGACATCACGCTGAAGGCCGACGGCGACATCAACCTGCTGGCGGCGAAGAACACCTTCGAACAACACAGCACCAACAAGAGCAGCAGCGCCAGCATCGGCGCGAGCATCGGCACCTCAGGCTTCGGCGTCACCGTAGCCGCCAGCCAGGGGCGCGGCAACGCCGACGGCAGCGACGTCACCTGGAGCAACACCCGCGTCGAAGCCGGCAACAAGCTGACGCTGGCATCTGGCGCCCTTCGACAGGCTCAGGATGGATCGGGTGATTTGAATATCAAAGGCGCGGTGGCCTCTGGCCAGCAAGTCGTCGCCGACGTGGGCGGCAACCTCAACATCGAAAGCCTGCAGGACACCAGCCAATACGACAGCAAACAGCAAAGCCTGGGCGGCAGCCTCACCATCGGCGCGGGCGTCAGCGGCAGCATCAGCGCCGGCAAGAGCAAGGTCAACAGCAGTTTTGCGAGCGTGACGGAGCAATCGGGGATCCAGGCAGGGGATGGCGGCTTCCAGGTCGAGGTCAAAGGCAATGCCGATTTAAAGGGCGCGGTGATCGCCAGTACCGACAAGGCCGTGCAGGACGGCAAGAACAGCCTGAGCACCGGCACGCTGACCACCAGCGATATCCAGAACAAGGCCGAGGCCAACGCCAAAAGCAGCGGCATCAACCTCTCCAGTGACATGCTTACCCAAGGTAAGTATGGGGTGGCGAAGGGCGTCATCGGCAACGTGCTGAACAATGCCAGCGAGTCGAGTAACTCTAGCGGACAAACCCGCAGTGCCGTGAGCGCGGGCACGGTAACGATTACAGATGACGGCAAACAACAGCAACTGACGGGTAAGACCGCCGAAGCCACGGTAGCCAATCTCAACCGCGATACCGCCAATGCACACACGGCGGCACAAAAGTTGGACATAGAGCAAATGAAACAGACGGTGGAGGCGGAGCGGGCGATCAAGGAGCAGACCATCAAGATGGTCACCGCCTTCACTGACGAGACTTACCGCTCCAGATTCCAGCAACAGCCAAAAGCCATCAAGGTGGAATGCCCTGTCGGAGCCAACTGCGATGCCGACCCGAGCAAGCTGACGCGTAGCCTTGCGACAGCGGATGACATCAAGAATGCCGATCCCGGCAGTATCCTGGCAGTCAACGGCATTCTGAACGACGAGAAACGGGCGGCGGAGTTGGGGTATCAGAACATCGAGCCAAGTACGAATACTCAGACTGGTCAGAGAGAAAAGCCCACCACGATTTACGTGATGCACATCGCACCGGCCAACAATACGATTTCAGAGTTGTTGGGGGTGGCTTACGAAAAAATTGTGACCTCCGCCGATTATGGTTTGGCGAATTTCCTGGGATACACCAATGCGATGGAAACCTATGCAGCCCTGCTTGCCAGCCGCGGCCAGCAAGAAACCACATCACTGGGCCACAGCCGGGGCACGCTGATTCAGGAAAGCTCGTTCACCATTCTGGCCAACCGCCCGGATGCAAATGGCAATACTTACACCAATCCCAACTTGACGGTGCGGGGCGTGGGCGGGGCGGCTGATGCGCAGAGCTATACGGACAAGGCAGCGAAGATCATCAATGATCCTGAGCAGAATAAAAACATCACTTACAACTACTTCAGCAACGACCCCGTCTCCACATCCACGCTTTCAGGTGGCAACCCCGGCGTTTGGACACTGAAAGACCTGTGGCAGGTGTTCGACACCAACAACAGCTTGCACAGTTGTTATGGTACTGGCGCAAAAGGCTGCACGCAGGTGGAAATCCCGCTGCCAGGCAGCCCCAATCAGGGTACGCCCGAGGGTAATGCCAAGCTAATTCGGTTCAAAGGGGGGCAGCAAGTTGATCGCAGTAATAGGGGACACAGTAATAGGGGACAGACCACGGTTTTATGCTAGACTCCGCGGTTCGATCAGTTGCACAAGGAGAGCCCCTTGCCCCGTCGTGCGCGTTTATCGCTACCCAATATTCCGCTACACATCATCCAGCGTGGCAACAACCGGCAGGCGTGTTTTTATACCGACGAAGATTACCTCTTTTACCTGGACTGGCTACGCGAGCACGCAGACAAGACTGGTTGCCGCGTACATGCTTACGTACTGATGACCAATCACGTCCATCTGTTGATTTCGGCAGAACGGCCTGAAGCATCAGGAGCTCTGATGAAAGCCTTGGGCCAGCGCTATGTTCAGTACATGAACCGCACGTATCGTCGTAGCGGTACGCTGTGGGAAGGACGCTTCCGCTCCTGCCTCACACAAGAGGAAGCTTACCTGCTTGCCTGCCAGCGTTACATCGAATTGAACCCGGTACGTGCAGACATGGTGGCACACCCGGCAGAATATCGCTGGTCGAGTTACCGGGCAAACGCGCAGGGCGAAGCCGATGCGCTGTTGAAACCTCACCCGCTTTACGAAGCGCTGGGGTGCGATGTGGCAAGCCGACAGGCGGCGTACCGCGAGTTGTTTCGTTATGAACTTGAACCTGGCTTGGTGGATGAAATCCGCCGTGCCACGAATGGAAATTATGCGTTGGGTAATGAAGACTTTGCCGCGCAAGTCACGGCAGCATTGGGACGGCGCGCGGCCCCCGGAAAATCGGGGCGGCCACGTCGGATGCAAAAGCCGGAATCTGGGGTATTACTTGATGCATAGGAAAAACCGTGGTCTGTCCCCTATTGTCGCTACAATTTCTGCGGTAAGGGCGTTGGCATACTCTGACTCACTGCTTTGAATCGAGCACAGCGTCAAGGCGACTCTTTGCTTCCGCAACCGCAGCAGCCTGAGCATCTTGGGTCGACTGAAATACTCCCGGAAGCGTGCCTTGAACAACGGCGCGATATGAGTTGTTTGGTTCTATCTTCCAAGCGGAATAGGAAGCGACCCATGGCCCGTTTGCAGGACCAGATGCATGAGCAAAGATTGTGTGACCACGGTGATCATCGGGGAACTGTTGCATTTGGCACTCCAGTAGCAATGAGGGGATGAGCTGTAGCGACTGAATCGTTGGCGCAAGAACTGACCGATTCAGAATCTCGGCCAGTCAGTGACGATGGTCCCATTGTGACGCCCAACGTGGAGCTAAGGGGCTGCGCGCTTTTGCGCAGTCCCGCTTGAGCGCAGGGTTAGAACACATACTTTAGTAAGTCTCCATAACCTTGAACTACTGAGCCAACTACAACGAAAAACATGCCTATGGAGAACGCAATGTCATCAATTGATGATTGTTGGAATGATTGTTGTGTTTTTTCATCGTAGCCTACTTTGCAACGATTAGTTTCTGGGTCGTACTCTTGGAGCGTTGCCTTAACGAAAACGGGCTTTGCACCACCCACACCAGACAAGCCTAAGCGAAAGTAGCTGCGAACACTCATGACGGCACCAAAAAGCGTAACCATTGACCCACTTCTTTGAAATATTACCCAGTCTGACCAAGTATGGCTCAAATAGGCCGACACACCAAGAAAGGCTACGCAAAGTATAAAGTTTATACGTGTGCTCGAAAATGGTCGCATATGTGTTCTAACGTTTGACATAAGGGGCTGGCTTTAGCCAGTCCCGCTTGATGGATGGGTTGGGCATTTGTTCATAAAAACGATTTGATTAAAGCTATGATGGATATGATGAGAGCTAAGAACGAAATGAAATTTGCACGGTTAGATTGCATTAACGTCTTTTTTTCATTTAAGCGCTTTTCAAGTTCAGCTTCTGATGCAACTCCACGAAAATCAATTATGCCACCAGAAGAGTGTTCTGATGGGTTGTCAATATGAATTGACACATCATTTTTTTTGCAATCTTCCAATAGTCTTTGCTTCCTTGTTTCTGGAATTTCACCAAAGAACTTTGAAAAATCTTGTTTATTTTCTTTGCGTGTAAATAATTTTTTCATAAGTTACTTTGGCTTGCGTGGCGGTTTTCAAGAAATTAGCCTGACTCTAAATAAATGTGGAGGAAAGCATGCAAAAATAGAAAAATTAAAGACTAATAATTTTTATTAAACCAAGTAATAAAACGATGAATAAAAATGCTATAGCAAATTTATCTCCAAAGCTCATTGGTTTAGATTCCAGTGTTTGTGGTGCATTATGTGGAATGGTTTTATTGGTTGTAATTGGAGTGACATTTGAATATGGGCTAAGGCGAGAATCATGTTCAATCGCCTTAAATATAGCTTGAATTTTTGGAGCATTTTTAAGTTCTTCATGTACTTGCTCTACTGTTCCCAAGGAAAAATTATCAAATATTCCAATAAATCCCCCACTTAAATTCGTGATGCAAATGTCATTACCGTCTTGCGCGAATATACCTAACTCCACTAGAGCTTTAATACCATCTTTTGTATGTTTTTGTTCCTCAACCGAGAGCTCGCTAGCTAATAAATGTTGGCTAATAATTTTATTTAAAGGATATTTTCCGACTTTTAACGCAATCATTGGCATATAGACAATCTGCATTAAGACTTGTGAATTGATAGCGCATATTATTTTGCCCAACGTTTCATAGTTGAGCGTCAGAGCCGCGCAGCGGCGAGTGTACGCTCGAACGGGGCGTTAGGCGCAGATGGCCGTGCATTCGATACTCTGCTTTTCGCCGTTCCATGCCATCCCGTTTTTCCG
>JAJYUW010000112.1 GCA_021792335.1 Pseudomonadota bacterium
GGTATGCGGATGCGTGCCCACCCCGTCCGGCGCGCCGGTGATCGAGCCGGCCGGATTGCCGCGGAAATCGCGGAAATTCACCACCCGGTGCGGATTGTGGCAATCGGAGCATTCGGCATGGCGGTTGGTCAGGGTCGCCACCCCGAGCTTGGCGCGCGATTCGAGCAGATCCTTGCCGCACTGGCCGGTCGGCGTGGGCGTGTTGGCGCAATTGGCCAGCGCGCTGTCATTGAAGTTGCCGCCGATGTCGTGCACCTCGGTGCCCGCCATCTGCTCGGTCGACTTGATCGGCATGTGCCGCAACAGACTGAAATCGGTCTTGATGTCGGGAATGGCGTTGGACGAACCGGCGGTATAGGTCACCGCCGCGGACGCGCTGGTGGTGTGGCAGGTGTAGCAGGCCTCCTCCAGCGCCGGATTGCCGCCGGTTTTGGGCGAGGCGAGGCTGTCCGTGCCCTCGCGCAGCAAACGCCGCGCGCCCTGCACGGTATGCGTGTCGTGGCAGTTCAGGCAGGCCGCCTGCCACACCTGCGTGCCGGTCGCGAAATTGCGCTGTGCGGCGGCCGTCGCGGTATAGGCTTGCGTCGCCACCTGGCTGTTGGCGTGCGTCGAGTAAGCCCAGGACAATCCCCCCTTGTCATGACAGGCGAGGCAGACGATGTCGGTGGACGGGCTGAATGAGACGCCGGGCTGCGCCGTCTGCAGGCGGTTCATGCGCAGGAACTTGGCGTTCGCATCCGTGGTGTCGTTCAGATGCGGGTCATGGCAGGTGGCGCACTGCAGTTGGCTGTTTTCCAGCGGCATCTTCGGCTTCGGGCTGACGCCCGCCACGCGGCTGCCGACGACGGTGCCGTCGGGCACGCGCAGCTCGCCGTCATTGGTGGCCAGGGTGCTGTCGTAGGTGAACGAAATGGGATGGTCGTTGGTCAGGTTGATGCCCAGATTGCGCGTATAGCCGCTGGTCGTGCCGCTGCCGGGCGGCATGTAGGCGGGCGACGTGGCCACGCCGCCTACCGTCATGGCGATGGTGGGATCGATCGCGCCATTGAGCACGTTGACCTTGTCGATCGCCATCGTGCCGTCGTGGCACGACAGGCACAGCTTGGAGCTGCCGCCGGGCGCGGCCGCCATTTCCGCCGCGCTGGCCTCGATCGAGCTCGATGTATAGGGGGTATAGGTGGCGCTGGACAATTTGCGGTTCCACAGCGGCGACGGAACGGTGATGTCCGCGCTGTGCGGGGTATGGCAGAAGACGCAAACCTGGGTTTCGGTGGCGGCCTTGAGGGTGCCGGTACCGGTGACGGAGAGGTTGTGCGGGGTGTTGCGCACATCCGATATCTTGGCGGCCTGCACCATGCCCACCGCCAGCAGCACGGCAAGGCCGGCCGGAACCGCTCGGAAACGTTTATGCCATGGCATCACCCGCCCCCCAGGAATTGAAAAATGACGACACGCCCATTGAACATGTCAGCCACATAGATCCGCCCCTGCCGGTCGCTCCAGACGCCCGCCGGGAGGTAGAACTGGCCGACTTCCCTGCCGGTGCCGCCGAGGGGCATGAGGAAACTTCCCTGATCGTTATGTACCAGAAAATTTACACAATATTAAACCAAACATAGGGGCAAGTCTTGGTTTTTTGTTGGCGCGCTATGTCTTGTCATAAGCGGGCTGTTCGCGGTATTATTCGTAAGATTGAATCCGCGCGCGAACGCACGTTGCACACGAGGACTCAAGCGATTGATTTTATGGCTTTAAGGATGCCCTCACAGGGTGAGGCCGGCGGTTAAAACTTCATCCGCAGCTGTTTTGTAATTCAGGTTTATGGAGTGGTAGTTCAGTTGGTTAGAATACCGGCCTGTCACGCCGGGGGTCGCGGGTTCGAGTCCCGTCCACTCCGCCATACATGGGCGAACGCTGTTTCGCCCATTTTTTTTGTGTTGCCCCGCTGGTAGTGAGGCACTGAATATTTCGGTGGTTGCATTATGTTGGAAGTCATTCGAGAACGCGCCCAGGGATTGATCGCCAAGATCATCCTGGCTTTGATCATAATCCCCTTCGCGTTATGGGGGGTGGACTCTTACATTCGTCATGGTGACAAGGCTGATATTGTGGCCGAGGTGGAAGGCCAGAAAATTACCAGGCAGGAGTTCGATCAGGCCCTGAAGGAACAGCAGGCGCAGATGCGCGACGTGATGGGGGCCAAGTATGACCCGTCCTTGCTGGATCGGCCTGAAGTGCGCCAGTCTATCCTGGACGGAATGATTCAGCAGCGCCTGCTTGTGGTGGAAGCCAATCGCGCCGGTCTGCGCATGCCTGATGCCCTGCTGGCCTCGATTATTGCCGATATTCCGGAATTCCAGCAGGACGGCAAGTTTTCTCAATCCCGTTATGAAGCCTTTGTGCGCGAGCAGAACATGACGCCGGCAATTTTCGAGGGCCGCCTGCGCCAGAATCTGATGATCCAGCAACTGCGCGAAGGGCTGACTCATGGGGCGGCCATGCCGCACACGGCGGAAGACCGGGTCATGCGGCTGGCCGAGCAGCAGCGCGAAATCAGCCAGGCTATGCTGACGCCGGAACAATTCATGGCCCAGCTGAAATCGGATCCTGCCGATGTCCGTGCCTATTACGACAAGCACAAGGAGGAATTCCGCATTCCCGAGCAGGTCAGGCTCGATTATGTCGTGCTGTCGCTGGATGATTCGGTACAGCAGATGACAGTGAGCGACGAGGAAGTGAAGCATCACTATAACGAGCACAGCGCCCAATACCAGGAACCGGAGCAGCGCAAGGCAAGTCATATTCTGATTGGCGCGGGTGCCGGCGCCAAGCCGGCCGAGAAGGAAGCCGCGCGCGCCAGGGCGGAGCAGATACTGAAGGAAATAAAGCAGAATCCGGCGAAATTCGAGGATCTGGCTAGGCAGAATTCCCAGGATCCGGGGTCCGCGGCCAAGGGCGGTGATCTCGGCTTCTTCCCGCGGGGCGTGATGGTCAAGCCGTTCGAGGATGCCGTTTTCAACATGAAGAGCGGCGAAATTTCCGGCTTGGTGCAATCTGATTTCGGCTTCCACATCATCAAATTGACCGCCATTCGTCAAGGCAAAACCCGCAGCCTCGACGAGATGAAAGGCGAGATCGCGCTGGAATTGAAGAAACAAAAGGCCGCCAAGAAATTTGCCGAGCTGGCGGATACCTTCAGCAACATGGTTTACGAGCAGTCGGACAGCCTCAGGCCGGTAGCCGACGCCCTCAAACTGAAAATCCAGACCAGTCCATGGGTCAGCAAGCAAGGGACGGACATGGCGCTGCTGAATAACCCCAAGCTGCTGCAAGCAGCGTTTTCCGACGATGCGCTCAAGCTCAAGCGCAACACCGAGGTGGTCGAGGTTGCGCCCAACACTCTGGTAGCCGCGCGGGTGGCGGAGTACAAGGCTGCCAGCTACAAGCCGTTCGAGGATCTGAGTGCTGAGCTGTCCAGGCGACTGCTGCGCGAACAAGCCAATGCCTTGGCGGTAAAGCAGGGCAAGGACGCCTTGGCCCTGCTGCAAAAGGGCAGCACTGTCGCCGGCCTGCAGTGGGGTGCGCCGTTCATGATTTCCCGTGAGAACGCTACAGGCATAGGCCGGGATGCGCTAAATCAGGTTTTCCAGGCGGATGGCGGCAAGTTGCCGGCCTATGTGGGGGGCGAAAACCCCGCGGGCGGCTACTTCCTGATCAGGGTCGGCAAGGTCGTCGAGGCCGGCGCAATCGATCCGGCGAAAAAGAAAGCCTATTCCAGCCAACTGCGGCAGGCTCTGGCCCAGGAATATTCCTCGGCCTATCTGGCGGGCCTGAAGCAGAAGGCGGATATCAGCATCAAGAAGGATAGGCTGGAAAAAACCGAGCGCTAGTGTCTGACCCCATTAATTACGAAACATACGTCGCAGATGTGTAGGTTGGGTTAGGCCAGCCCTCTCTCCGACTCTCTCCCGCTTGCGGGAGAGAGGGCAATCGTTCCCTCCCCCGCTTGCGGGGGAGGGTTAGGGAGAGGGGAATCGCCGTAACCCAATCTACATGACTTTGTAGGTGCGAATTCATTCGCACATTTGGCCGAATGAATTCGGCCCTACAAGAAAATCACGCAAATTCAACATGACTGACTGCTCGCTTCCCTGCGCTGAAAAAATCTGGATTAATTCTACAATAAAATCTCCATTCGTATTATGATCCTGAAAATCAAGAGCAATTTTGATTAACTGATCGTGGGGACAAGATGCGGGAGTTGCTGTTTTCAGCCACTAGCGCTGAGGAAGATGCAGGAAGCTATTCGTCGCTGCTCCATTTTGAGCCCATCCTGAATGCCTCCAGCCTGACCGAACTGGCGCGCGAAGTGCGGCAGGCCATTCGGCATCTTGGGTTCCAGCACTACCTCTACGGCGCGCGCATCCAGACACAGGGCGGAGAAACGCTGCAGTACATTTTCAGCGGCTACCCGGAAGAATGGATGCAGGCTTACCAGGCTGCCCGCCACATCGAGATCGACCCTATCGTTGAACATTGTTTCCTGCGCAATAGTGCCACGCCGGTCATGTGGGACAACCGGCTTTTCAACACCCCGGAACGCCGGATGTTCTGGGAGGAGGCCCAAGGTTTCGGCGTTGCCAGCGGCTTGAGCGTTCCGGTGCGCGCCTCCCGCGGCGAAGTGGCGCTGTTTAGCGCCGCCAACCCGGAGCGGGGGCGCGATGCCGTGGAACACCAGGCGCGGATGGCCGGCATGATGTATGTCCTGTCCGGTTACCTGCACGAGGCAATTCGCCAGCTCGTCTATACGCCGCATCTCATCCCGGTTGCCCCGTCCCAGTTTACCGCCAGGGAAATCGAATGCATGAGCTGGTGGGCGAACGGCAAAACCGCCGGGGAGATCGCGAATATCCTCAATCTGAGCGAAAGAACGGCGCGTTTTCATCTCGACAACATTAAACTAAAACTTGGCGTGCAGAAGAAAGGCCAGGCCATCGCACGTGCCGTCAAGTTGCAAATCATCCAGCCTTAGCAGGTTGTTGAAAAACGCTTATTGTGCTTCGATACGGCGGCAAAGCCGCCTGCTCAGCACGAACGGAATCAATACGTTACCGTTCGCCCTGAGTAGCGCGAAGCGCGTATCGAAGGGGCATTCCGGGCGAATTTCAACAGCCTGTTAGTATTTCCCCCCTCAGAATACTCCTCCACCCTTCCACAGTTTTTCTTTAACATAAAAAACAGCAGGTTATAAAAAACCTGTCAGTTTTGCCAGCTAGTCAGCAAAGCGTAAAAAGATTCTCATAGCGCTCACCATTTATTTTCATGGAGGTCGCTATGAATATTCTTGTCGGTCATACCCAGCAAGGTCCTTTTCGCCCATGGGATATCAGGGGCATGCATCGTCTGCGTTTCCGTGTATTCCGGGAGCGGTTGCAGTGGGACATCCCGGCCATGGACGAGCAGGAGCGCGATGAATACGACAACTGCAACCCGGTGTTCGTCATGGCGCGAAACGACGCAGACGAAGTCATCGGCTGCTGCCGTCTGCTGCCCACCACCGGGCCTTATATGCTCAAGGACACCTTTCCAGAGCTGCTCGGCCAACAGTCCAGCCCGGTCGCCCGGGACGTCTGGGAGATCAGCCGCTTTGCGGTGGACAAGGATGCCCGCAGCGGCTTCGGCTTTTCCACTCTGCCTGCGGGCATGATTGCCGAGGTCGTTCGCTATGCGCTGACGCATGGTATCAAGCATTATGTTTTCGTTACCACGGTTGCTTTCGAGCGCATGCTGCGCCGCATGGGCGTGAATTGCGAGCGATTCAGCGCACCGCGGCAGATTGGCATCGAGAAGAGTGTCGCGCTGTGGATGCATATCGATGAGCAGACCATTAACGCAACACGCATGGACAACAGGAAAGAATCTATCCCACTGCTGAATTCATTGCATTAAGGAATCCGTATGATCATCGGTATTGTTTCGGATTCTGATGTGAGGCACCGATTTTACGAAACGCTGTTATTTTCGCATACGGTTCTGCACTTCACTCCGGACGAGGTTCTGTGCGGCAGGACGGTCTCCTGCGACGGCTTTTTGCTGGATGCCGATCTTTTGAGCGGCAAACGCAAGAAGCTCCGGAAGCTGTTGAAACGAATAGGCGGCACGGATGTTTCCGCATTCATTTCATGCGAGGCAAGCCATCTTTGCATTGTCCGGCACGATCCTGCGGGGGGGCTGGGATTCCAGTGCGGCCGCGTTGCAGCCGCCGGTTCACCGGGACCCGGCCTTGCCGGAGAACGCGGTACGGCATGCATGCATACCCTGGTTTTTCAGGATACTACCGACGATTGCGCCGGCCTATAGGTAAATCGCATCCATGTCAACCTGTCATTTTTGACAGGTGGCAAGGAAGCGGAAAAAGGGTAGGCTAGCTGCCAAATCCAGCAAAAACCGCTCGGATGGCATGTGCATGGATTTTTTACCGAATCCAGGCAATGGTTTTACTCCACGGGGCTGTGTTTCAGGTGTCCGAACTATGTGGACTACTAACATAGCCCGGATAATCGCTGCCTTCCGGTCTTCATAACACCGGCCGGCGGCTGAAGCTGCGATAGCTTTTAAGCAAAGGGGAGCAAGTTGCAGAGGTCAATTAGCAATGCATGGATATGGGGCACGCCGCTGGTTATTGGCGTTGCGGGTGCGGCAGCGCCGCTAGCCGCGTTCGCAACGAATGGCTTTGCGGACTCTCTGGCTATGGCTGCCGGCGTAATGATGCTGGCCGTTGCCGGCGGGTGGTGGGGTGCCCGGCGGCATCGCATGGAGTTGGCCGGCGTGGCGGAAGGCGCCAGATTGCAGGCGGAAAAAAACAGCCTGGAGGCAGCGGCGAAAAACCATGTCGAAGGTCTGGAACAAGCTTGCGAACAGGCACTGCCGATCTGGGCGAAGCAGATTGAAACCGCGCGCAGCCAGACCGAAGAAGCGATCATGGCGCTGGCCGAAAAATTTTCCGGCATCGTCAGCAAGCTGGAAGCCTCCGTCGCGGCATCCC
>JAJYUW010000113.1 GCA_021792335.1 Pseudomonadota bacterium
ACGAAAATTCCGGAGACGAAGATCAGCGCCTTGGTGTGGAAGGGGAGTTCCTGGCCCATGTTCTTGATGAAGCCGACAAGCTGCGGCACCAGGTAGACCATCAGGAAGAATGTGACCCCGAGCACGATGGTGCCGACGAAAGCCGGGTACATCAGTATTTTCTTGGTCTGTGCGGCGAGCTCGTCCTGCCATTTGAGGCTTTCGGACAGGTTTCTGAACACCTCGGCGATTTTTCCGCTTCGTTCGCCCGCCATGATCAGGCTGACGAAGGTTTTGTCAAAAACACCGGGGTGGTGCGTCAGCGCCTCGGACAACTGCGAGCCGCTCTCGATGTTCTCGATCAGGTCGGCAACGATTTCGCGGAAGCGCGGGTGGTCGACGCTGTCGCGCAGATCGGCCAACCCTTCCAGCATCGGCACGCCGGCGGCAATCAACTGCTCCATGTGGAAGCAGAAGTTGATCAAGTCCTGACGCTTGATCGTGTGTTTTCGCAGCGTAAAGGTTTGCTGTGCCGCCGGCTTGCAATCGATCAGGTCCAGCTCCATATGCTTGAGGCGCAGTTCCAGATCGGAGAGGTTGGTTGCGTCCATACTGCCGCGGATCAGCTTGCCTTCGGCGTCCATGGCCTGATAAACGAACAGGCTCATCAGTGATGACCATCGCGCGCGTAGCTTCTGATCTTGTCGGTCAGGTCCACCACCCGCGACACTTCGTCGAGCGAGGTGGAGCCATCCAGCACACGGCGGGCGCCATCCTCGGCCAGGGTGCGAAATCCTTTGGACAAAGCCATGGACTTGATTTCAATCGTGGGGGCACGGCGCGCGATCAGTTCATCCAGATCCGCGTCCAGCTTGAGCAGTTCCATGATCGCGATGCGGCCCTTATAACCCTGGTAGTTGCAGCGTTCACAGCCGGTGGCATGGTAGATCGTGGTGCTCAGCTCATCTCTTCCCAGCCCGAGTAGCCGGCCTTCCATCTGATCCGGCTGGAACGGCTGCTTGCAGTGCGGGCAGAGCTTGCGCAACAGACGCTGGGCGACCACGCCGATGATGTTGCCGGCCATGATGTCGGGCAGGATGCCGATGTCCAGCAGCCGTGGAATGACGCCTACCGCCGAGTTGGTGTGCAGGGTCGAATACACCTGGTGCCCGGTCATGGCCGCGCTGAAAGCCATTTCCGCTGTTTCCCTGTCGCGGATTTCGCCCACCAGAATGACATCCGGATCCTGCCGCATCATCGAACGGATGCCGCTGGCAAAATCCATCTTGGCCGCCTCGTTGACCGAGGTCTGGCGGATCATGTTCATCGGATATTCGACCGGATCTTCCAGCGTCATGATGTTGACGCTTTCGGTGTTGATGTGGTTGAGGATGGAATACAGCGTGGTGGTCTTGCCGCTGCCGGTCGGGCCGGTGACCAGGATGAGGCCGTCCGGCCGCGCCAGCATGAGCTTGAGCAGGGTCAGCTCGGCGTTTGTGAGGCCGAGGCTGTCCAGCGCCACGAGACCCTTTTGCCGGTCGAGAATGCGCAGCACGATATTTTCGCCGTGGGCGGTGGGCTGGGCGGATACGCGAAAATCGATGGCGCGCCCCGAGAAAGTGATGGAAATGCGTCCGTCCTGGGGCGCTCGCGTTTCGGCGATATTCATGTTGCTTATCACCTTGAGACGTACGGCCATGGCCGCCCAGTATGTCTTGTGCAGGCTGCGGATCTGGCGCAGCACGCCGTCGATGCGGTAGCGGATGCGCAGAAAAAACTGCTCCGGCTCGAAATGGATGTCCGAAGCGCCTTGCTGCACCGCGTCGGCCAGCAGTGAAGCAACCAGCCGCACCAGGGGCTGGCTGTATTCGTCGGTGACGGTTTGCAGGCTCCTGAAATCGATTTCCCCGGTTTCGATTTCGTGCAGGATGCCATCAATCGACAGTTCGAAACCATAATACTGGTCGATCGCCCGCATGATTTCGGACTCGCCGGCCAGCACCGGGGAGACCGCGACATCCTTGCCGAGCATGGCGCTGATCTGGTCGAGCGCGACGATGTTATGGGTGTCCGACATGGCCAGCATCAGGGTGCGGTCGTGCCTGTCGAATTCCAGCGGGAAGACGCAGTAGCGCTTGGCGATATCCTTGGGGATCAGCTTGAGCGAGGCCGGATCCACCACCATGCGGGACATGTCTGCGCTTTGCTGGTTGAGGCTTTCGCTCAGCGCTTCGCGCACCGTGGCCTCGGTGACGAAGCCGAGATTGACGAGCAGTTTGCCCAGTTGCAGGCCGGAGCGCTTTTGCTCCAGCAGGGCGATGCGCAGCTGGTCTTCGCTGATGACGCCCTTCAACACCAGCAGCTTGCCCAGGGGAAGTTTCTGTTGTTCCTCCATGGCGCTAGTTCTCCGCCGGCTTCTGCTCTGAAGGACTCCGTTCCGCTACGGGCCCGCCTGGAGTCGTATGCCCCACAAGGGGACTCCTATCCGCTACGGGCTCAAGCCCGTGCGGAGTCGTATACAGTTCCTTGATGCGGTTCTGAAGCGATATTTTATCGAAACTCGCCGGGCCGGACTGGGCTAGCTCAAGGGCGCGCCGGTAATACTCCAGCGCCTGCTTGCCCTGGTTCAGGATGTCGAGGCTGACGGCGAGGTTGAAAGCATAGTCGGCGTTGCCGGGCATGCTGCTGTAGGCGCGAAAATAGGATTGCTGGGCTTCGGCCCAGCGCGACTGCCGGGTGTAAAGGTTGCCCAGGGCAAAGTGGACGGCGCCGGCCTGGGGGTTCTGCGCCAGGATTTTTTTCAGGCGGCTTTCGCTCTGCAGCGGGTCGGTTTGCCCCTGCACGCCAACCAGACCGGCCATGGCCTCCGGATCGTCCGGGTTGAGCTCCAGCAGCTTTCCGTAGTATGCCGCAGACTGCCCGGACTGTTTCCGGCTCAGCGCAATCGCGGCCATGCCGAGCAGGGCATCGCGGCTGTTCGGCTCCTGCTGCAACACTTTCTGGTATTGCTGTTGCGCCACAGCAAGATCACCGGAGAGAAAGGATTGGTAGGCTTTGCCCAGCGACGGGTTGATCTGGCTGGCAGTGGTGCTCTGCCGGATCTGGATGGAGGGGTTGGAAGCGGGCGCCGTGGAGGGGGAAGGCTGCATCGGCGCAACGGGGTTTTGCGAGTTGGGCGGCAAACCGCCCATCCCTGCAATGGGGTTTTGCGAGTTGGGCGGCAAACCGCCCATCCCTGCAATGGAGTTTTGCGAGTTGGGCGGCAAACCGCCCATCCCTGCCAACCCCTTTTCGGCCTGGCTGGCGGCGGTTTCCCTAACCGACTCTGATCCGCTACGGCCTGCGGAATCGTACGCCTCGGCGGGTTGCGGCGCAGGCATGGCAGGCTGCCGGACTGGTCCGGGCGACAGGCTGGTGGTGCCGCCGGATACGATTTGCCAGTAGTAGAAGCCGAAGGCGGCGAGACCGGCCAAGGCGATGGCGGCTGCGCCGCCAAGCAGCACGGTGCGGCTGCGCGCGGGCTGCTTGGCGGCAAAGACCGCCTTGGCAGACGAGTGCGCACGGGCTGCAGCCCGTAGCGGATCGGCGTCCTTTAGGGCATACGATCTTTCACTCGCTTCAGCGCGTAGAAAGTCGGAGTCCTTTAGGGCTTCCTGCTGCGCGGCGGTGGATTCCTTGCCCTTCCCTGCCGCAGGCTGGGACGCGATTTGCGGGTTGGGCGACAGGTCAGACCGCGGTCGGAGGGCAGCGGAATTTTTCGGCATTGCCGCCTGCGTCGCAGGGGGGCCCCCGCTCCCGGCTGAATCAGGCGCAGGCTCGGAAAGAGTGGAGTCGGGAGTAAGGGTCAGCTCAGGCGTGACGGGTTGACCGGGAGCCAGGCCGAGCGGAGGAAACTCGCTTTTGCCGGCCGGCTGTGCTGCTGTTTGTTCGGTGGACAACAGGGAAAATTCGGCGTCATGCATTTTAGGGAGGTCCGGCGGATTCTGCTTCCCCTGCGCGCCCTCGGGCGTATTCCCTTGCACCTGCTTGGAGCGCTCGGCCTTCTTCAGCGCTTCCATCAGCAGGCTCATGGCTTGGCCGCCTCCGCGCTGGCTGATTCGGGCAAGGCTCCAGGCACTGCATTCCCCGTATCCATGAGCGTGTTTTTATTGGGCAGGAAGCCGCGGTACGCCTTGAAATCGCCGTCGAGGCTGGCCTCTTTGAGAACGACCGGGCGCAGGAAGATCACCAGCTCGGACTTGGTGCTTGTTTCGTTACGGTAGGAAAAGGCGTCGCCGATCAAGGGCAGTTTGGACAGGCCGGGTATGGCATCCTTGAGGTTGTTGACGGAATCCTGCATCAGTCCGCCCATTACCGCCACTTGCCCGCTGCTTACCTTGAGAATGGATTCCATCTCACGCGTCTGGATTTCCGGAATCGGGCTCACCACTTTGGCGTCGGCGAGAGGTGGGCTGGGGTCGTTGACATAACCGGTGATGCGGGAGATGGTAGGCCTCACGTTGAGGGTAACCGTATCTGCATCGTCGATCTGGGGCGTGACGCTCATCACGAACCCCACCGGCACAGTATGGACGGTGGTGGTATAGACGATCAACTGGGCGCTGGTCGTGGTGGCCGGGGTGATGGTTACATCGATGGTGAAGTAGACCTTGTTGTCCACCACCTTGAGTAGAGCGGTTTGATTGTTCAGCACGCTGATCTTCGGGCTGGACAGCACTTTGACAGTGCCGAAAGATTCCAGCAGCTGGATGGTGGCGGCGATATTGCCGAATACCGAATTCGGGTTGGCATAGCCGAGCGTGATGATGCCGGGCGATACGCCGGGGTTCACGCCCGTTGGCAGGGTGCCGACCAGGCTCTGGGTGATATTGAAACCAGTGTCGTCTCTGCGCAGACTCGACCAGTTGATGCCTTGCTGATACTGGTCTGAAAGACGTACCTCGACCACCGTCGCCTCGATCAGTACCTGGCGCTTGGCACTGGCCATTATCTGATCGAGGAATTCCCGGATTTTTTCATGCTGGCGGCTGGTGGCGCGTACGCCAAGAAGGCCATTTTCCGGGTTGGCAATGACGGAGGCGGCCTCGCGGAAGGTGGTGCGACGTGTCACGGTGGTATTGTCGGTGGTCAGCGTGGCAGGATTGGGGCTGCCGGCCAGATTTGTCGGCGCCGTACTGGTGCGGCTGCCCGATTGCCTCGCCGTCACGGCGGCGCCCGTGCCGGAGGTGGACTGATTGCCAGCCTGTTCCGTGACAGTTTCGGAAGATCCTTCGGGAAGGACTTTGTCGGTTTCCCGCAGAATGTCCTTGATGTTCTGTACCAGCGTTTCCCAGAAACGGTTGTTGGATTTGTTGGTGACGGAGGTGGTGGAATTGTTGTTGCCCGTGCCGCCGCCTGATGAACCACCGCTCGAAACGCCGCCGGCCCCAGTGCCGGTGGTGGCGATCTGGGTGGCAATGCTGACGTTGCTGGCGGCATCCCGCGACATGTTGAGGTAATCCACCTTGTAGTTGCGCAGGAAAGGCGCATCCGGCATCACGGCCAGGTTAGGCCCGTCCAGCTCATAGCGCATGTCTACCTGCTTGGCAATGCGTGTGAGCAGCTGCGGCAGGGTCTGATTGAGAGCATTGAGCGTGACAGTGCCTTCGATGCCGGGGTGGATGTCGACATTCAGCCTGGCATCGCGCGCCAGGGCAAACAGCAGCTCCTGCACCGGCACATTGTTTACCACCACGCTGTAGGTTTCCACCTTGGGCGCGGCTTTGGGCGGAGGCAGCACCGTGCTTAGCTGCACCGGTTTGGGAATGTTGCCGGCGGGACGGGGTTCGTCCTTGATATGGCCGGAGGACGGAGTGATCGGTTGCGTGCCGCAGGCGGCCAGCAGAAGACAACCGGCAATGATCAAAGTTTTGTTCATGCGCGCAAGGCTACCACCGAGAATATTTGAAATCAATCTATTAGCGAATATTCTTAAACCAATGTTTTCCATTTGGGCAGAGGTGGCTGATGGAAAATATCGGACAAAAAAGCCGAATATCCGGTGCAATACGCTACGCTATTCCCCCCTACATTGCGGGCTACCGGTCTTCGTCCAGCATCTCGACAAACGCCGCGACAACATTGGCGTCGAACTGGCTGCCGGCGTTCGCGCAAAGAATTGCACTTGCCTCGCGTGACTTCATCGCCCTGCGTTGCGGTCGGTCGCTGGTCATGGCGCAATAGGCGTCGGCCACGGACAGGATGCGCGCCAGATAGGGAATAGCTTCCCCCCGCAACTTGTCGGGATAGCCGCCGCCGTCATGCTGCTCGTGGTGGAAGCGCACCACCAATGCGGCATCGCGCAACGCCGGCACCTGTTCGAGCAGGGCGGCGCCGGTCATGGGATGTTGTTGGATCGCTTCCCACTCGTCTGTTGTGAACGCCTCGCGTTTGTTGAGCACGGCTTCCGGAATCGAGATGAAGCCGATATTGTGCAAAACGGCGGCGAGTCCGAGCGTGTGCATGTCCGCAGCGGGAAGTTCGAGCTTCTTGCCCAGCCTGAGCGCGAAGTGCTCGACCAGATCCGCATGATCGCGCAGGTGGGTGGTCTTCATGTTCACCGCGGTAGCCACCGGCTTGGCGTTTTCGCTGCTCTCTTTCAGCAACTGCACGATGCGGCCAGGATCTCGCTCCAGTTCCGCCTGCAACAGCTCCTGGTACAGGAAAACCCGGTTTCTGCCGGTGTTCTTGGCCAGATACAACGCCTGATCGGCTCGCTCCAGCATGCCCCCGATATTTCCCGCGCTGTGCGGGAAGCAGGCGATACCGATGCTCGCGGTCACGCCGATCACGCGTCCGTCCGGCAGCGCGAACGGCGTGCTGGAAATGGCTTTGCGGATGCGTTCCGCTACGACCTTGGCCCCGCCTCCGGCCGTCTCGGGAAGGACGATGACGAATTCCTCCCCGCCGTAACGCGCCACGCTGTCGATGTCGCGCGTCTGTTGAGCCAGGACGGCGGCTAATGTCTTGAGCACGGCGTCACCGGCCGCATGCCCGTA
>JAJYUW010000010.1 GCA_021792335.1 Pseudomonadota bacterium
GGTGCCCGCATCCAGCGTAGTCAGAATGAACACCGCCTCGAACATGATGGCGAAGTGGTACCACATTGCCAGCATGCCTTGGCCAAAGGCGCTGCCGAAAATGCTCGCCATGCCCACCGCCAGCGAAGGCGCGCCGCCGGTGCGGGCAAACAGGGTTTTCTCGCCCATCTCCCGGGCGAGAAACGCCATCTGCTCCACCGTCACTGGAAAGCCCCAGGAGGAAATCTTTGCCACGGCCTCCGCCGCCTCCTTGCCCACCACGCCAGCCGGACTGTTGATGGCGAAAAAGACACCGGGATCGAGCACCGTGGCGGCGATCATCGCCATGATCGCAACAAAGGATTCCAGCACCATGCCGCCGTAGCCGATCATGCGGATATCGCGTTCGTTGGCCAGCAATTTCGGCGTGGTGCCGGAGGCAATCAGGGCGTGGAAGCCGGACACCGCGCCGCAGGCAATGGTGATGAAAGCGAAGGGGAACACCGTGCCGCCGAATATCGGGCCGCTGCCGTCGACGAACTGGGTCAGCGCCGGCATCTTGATTTCCGGCCGCATCAACACAATGGCGATGGCCAGCAGGAAGATGGTGCCGAGCTTCAAAAAGGTGGAAAGGTAATCGCGCGGCGCCAGCAGCAGCCACACCGGCATGATCGCGGCAAGAAAACCATAACCGATCACGAACCAGGCCAGGGTCAGACCCTCGTGGTCGAACAGGGGACGCAGGCTCTCGTTATGGGCGATCCAGCCGCCGCCCGCAACGGCGAGCAGCAACAGGGCCAGGCCGATCAAACTGCCTTCCAGCACCCGGCCGGGGCGGATGTTGCGCATGTAAAGCCCCACCAGGACCGCGATCGGAATCGTCGCGGTCACCGTGGAAGTGGCCCACGGGCTGTGCTTCATGGCATTGACCACCACCAGCCCCAATACCGCGATCAGGATCACCATAATCATCAGGGTGCCGGCCAGCGCCGCCGCGCCACCGATCGGCCCCAGTTCGTCGCGCGCCATCTGCCCAAGGCTTCGTCCATCGCGGCGGACGGAAAAGAACATGATGGTCATGTCCTGCACGCAACCGCCCAGCACCGCACCGACCAGAATCCACAAAGTGCCGGGCAGGTAGCCGAACTGCGCCGCCAGCGTCGGGCCGATCAGCGGCCCTGGCCCTGCGATGGCGGCAAAGTGGTGGCCGAGCACCACCCACTTGTTGGTGGGAATGAAATCACGTCCGTTGTCGAAGCGTTCCGCCGGCGTGGCTCGCGTTTCGTCCAGCACCAGCACCCTGGCCGCAATCCAGGCGCTGTAGAAGCGGTAGGAGAGCGCATAGACGCAAGCGGCGGCAGCAACGAACCAGATGGCATTAATGCTCTCGCCCCGGTTGAAGGCGATACCACCCACTGCCGCCGCGCCGAGAACCGCCACCAGCAACCAGGCAATCCGCTGAAAAATAGTGCCTTGCATCTTCCCTCCCCCGTGCTGCAACGCTTTCAAGTTTTGAGAATTATAAGGTAAAATGCCCGTTCCAATCGTGGGCCGATAGCTCAGCTGGGAGAGCGCCGCGTTCGCAATGCGGAGGTCGTGAGTTCGATCCTCATTCGGTCCACCATTTACCAAAGGTCAGACAATGCTCTGGCCTTTTTCTTTTCCGCCATAGTGCCAGCGCTGGCGTGCCTTCCGGGTTAGATGCGAAGGGCGGCGGCAGCCGCAATCAGTGATTGACGACGCTTCCATGAACGCGCGGTTCGATCAGGGCGCCAAGTTAAACAATAAAAACAGAAAAGCGATTACGACTGTTGACATTGATAATATGGCGGCCTAGAATTTGCGCATTATCCAGAAAAGCGTTTTCTACTGATATGACGAAGTTGGGGCAAGTGGCAAGCATTCGCATGGGTTACCCTTTCCGTTCGCGCCTTGAGCACGACGCGACGGGAGCCATCGCCGTTGTGCAGATGAAGGACATAGACGACGCCAGCTTGGTGCACGTGGAAGACGCGGTTCGGGTGGATTTGGCGGATGTCAAAGAACATCACCTGATCCGACCGGGCGATCTCGTATTTCGCTCTCGTGGTCGGACAAACTCAGTGGCACTGGTTTCGGCCGATATCGGGCCAGCCGTCCTTGCTGCCCCGATGTTACTGATTCGTCCCGTCGAGGTGTTGCCCGCCTACCTGCTCTGGTACATCAACCTGCCGGCAATTCAGGCAGCGTTGGCAGCCCAGGCCGAGGGCACGTCGGTGCGAATGATCAGCAAGGCGGCGCTGGAAGCATTGGAGATGCCGGTGCCGAGTCGGCGCAAGCAGCAACTGATTGTTGAGGTATCAGAGTTGGCCACGGCCGAGCAAGGGCTGCTGGAGCAGATCGCACGAGAAAGGAAGCGTCTCGCGGATGGGATCTTGATGCGGTACGCGAGGAATACCCGGCCGGGGCAATCACCCCGGATCAACGAATGTAAGGAAACAAGATGAGCGACCAAGTCACCCAGCAAGACGTCAACAGCACCGCCTGGGCAGCCTGCGACACCTTCCGCGGGGTCGTCGATCCGGCGCAGTACAAGGACTACATCCTCGTGATGCTGTTCCTGAAATACATCAGCGACCTGTGGAAAGACCACTACGACGCCTATCGCCAGCAATACGGCGATGACGACGAGCGCATCCGGCGCAAGCTGGATCGTGAGCGCTTCACTTTGCCCTTTGTCGAGTTCAAGGACGAAAAAACCGGCGAGGTCATCGAGCGCTTCACCGGCGATTTCAACAGCCTGTACGAACGGCGCAACGCGGCCAATATCGGCGAACTCATCAATATCGTGCTCGACGGCGTGGAAGATGCCAACAAGGCCAAGCTCGACCGTGTGTTCCGCAACATCGACTTCAACTCCGAAGCCAACCTCGGCCAGACCAAGGATCGCAACCGGCGCCTGAAAAACCTGCTGGAAGATTTTGCCAAGCTCGACCTGCGCCCCTCCCGCGTTTCCGAGGACGTCATCGGCAATGCCTACATCTACCTGATCGAGCGCTTTGCCTCCGATGCCGGCAAGAAAGCCGGCGAGTTCTACACGCCCAAGCAGGTATCCCGTTTGCTCGCCCGCCTGGCCAAGCCCAAACCCGGCAACCGCATCTGCGACCCAGCCTGCGGTTCCGCCGGGCTGCTGATCGAGGCGGCGGCACTGGTGGAAGAAACCGGCAGCCGCGATTTCGCCCTCTTCGGCCAGGAAGTGAACGGCAGCACCTGGGCGCTGGCGCGCATGAACATGTTCCTGCACGGCAAGGATTCCGCGCGCATCGAATGGGGCGACACCCTCAACAGCCCGGCGCTGGTGGAAGCCGACCGCCTGATGCGCTTCGACGTGGTGGTCGCCAATCCGCCCTTCAGCCTCGACAAATGGGGCTCCGAACATGCCGAGTCAGATCGCTTCAACCGATTTTGGCGCGGCGTGCCGCCCAAGTCCAAGGGCGACTACGCCTTCATTACCCACATGATCGAAACCGCCCTGCCCCAGGCCGGTCGCGTGGCGGTGGTCGTGCCCCACGGCGTGCTGTTCCGTGGCGGCGCCGAAGGCCGCATACGGCAGAAGCTGATCGAGGACAACCTGCTCGATGCCGTCATAGGCCTGCCGGCCAACCTTTTTCCCACCACTTCCATCCCGGTAGCCGTTCTGGTCTTTGACCGGGCGCGGGAAAAAGGCGGCGAGCGCGAAGCCTGCCGCGACGTACTGTTCATCGATGCCAGCCGCGAGTTTCAGGCCGCCAAGACCCAGAACGCCCTGTTCGACGCGCACCTGGACAAAATCGTCGCCACCTTCGATGCCCGGCAGAACGTGGACAAATACGCCTACGTCGCTACGCTGGCCGAGATCGCCGAAAACGACTTCAACCTCAACATCCCGCGCTATGTGGATACCTTCGAGGAGGAGGAAGAAATCGACGTCGCCGCCGTCGAACAGGAAATCGAGCGCCTCGAAGGCGAACTGGCCGAAGTGCGCGCCAGGATGAAAACCTACCTCAAGGAGTTGGGTGTATGATCAAAAAAACCATCCCCGCCCCAGTGCAGATACCGGGCAATACGGAGACGCCGTTTCTGCTATACGCGGGCGACGATGAAATGGTGCATGTCAGGGTACTGATCCATGCAGAAACCATTTGGTTGCCCCAACGACTGATGGCTGAGCTGTTTCAGACCACGACAGACAACATCGGCCTGCACCTGAAAAACATTTACGCCGATAGCGAACTCAGCGAGGCGGCAACTACCGAGGATTTCTCGGTAGTTCAAGACGAAGGCGGGCGGGCAGTTCGCCGCGTACTCAAGCACTACAACCTCGATGCCATCATCGCTGTTGGCTATCGCGTCAGCTCCAGGCGTGCCACCCAGTTCCGCATCTGGGCGACGCAAATCCTCAAGGAGTACATTAAAAAAGGCTTTGTGCTGGACGACGAACGCCTCAAGCAGGGCAAACAGGTGTTCGGGGAAGACTACTTTCAGGAACTGCTGGAGCGGGTTCGCTCCATCCGCGCCAGCGAACGCCGCATCTACCAGCAGATTACCGACATCTTTGCCGAGTGCAGCGCGGATTACGACCCCAAGTCAGATATCACGCAGAATTTCTATGCGATGGTGCAAAACAAGTTTCACTACGCCATCACTGGGCAAACGGCTGCCGAAATCATTCACAGCAAAGCCGACCACACAGCTCCGCACGTAGGTTTGCTAACCTGGAAAAACGCCCCTCAAGGCAGGGTGCTGGCCTCAGATGTGACCATCGCCAAGAACTACCTGACCGAACCCGAAATCAAACGGCTGGAGCGCACCATCTCCGGCTTTTTTGATTACATTGAGAACATTATCGAAAACCGCGTGCAGATGACCATGGCCGACATGGCCGCCAGCGTGGACAAATTCCTGAGCTTCAACGAGTACGAGGTATTGACGCACAAAGGCCGCATTAGCAAGACCCAAGCCGATCAAAAAGCACTGGCCGAATATGCCGAGTTCAACAAGACCCAAAAGATCGAGTCGGATTTTGATCGGGCGGTAAAGCAGATGCAGTCGCTTGCTGGAAAAACAGAAACGGCAAAAAAAGGGGGAAAGAAGAAAGCTGCGGATGCGGAGGATGTGGCGGCACTGGAGCAGGTCGAACAAGAGCTGGAAGGCAAGAGGCGGAGGAAGAAGAAATGACAATATTGGCCCACTCAATGCCCCCTGAAAATAAGCGTGATGGAGCGGCCATCAAGCTTGGTGACATTCTTGGAGATGAGTGCTTTCAAAATGGACTCTACAAGCATTCCGATTCCTACGGTACGGGCACTCCGATCCTTCGCATTAACGATTTCGACAACTCAGGCTGCCTGGTAACGAAAAATTTCAGCAGAGTGGCGTTGTCGGCTTACGAGTGTCAGCAGTTCTCAATCAGAGAGAGGGACATTATCGTTAACCGTGTAAATAGCCTGACTCATGTGGGAAAAAGCATGCTCGTTCCCCCCATGAAAGAACATCCTGTTTTCGAGTCCAATATGATGCGCATCCGAATCGGATCAGGCAGCCCGTTGGCTCCGGAGTATGTGGCTGCTGTTCTTCAATCAGAAAATACTAGGCGCTATTTCCGAAAAGTCGCTAAACCCGCTGTAGCACAAGCAAGTATTAATCAAGAAGATGTCCGCTCGGTAGCCATTGTTCTTCACCCGAAGCATGTTCAAAAGAGAATTGCAGCAGCGTTGGCCGTATGGGACGCCTCTATAGAGAAAGCCGAGCGGCTAATCGCGGCGAAGGAGCTGCACTACACACACGAACTCTCGCGCCTCATCAGCCGGAACCACCAGCCGCGCCGTCACGTTGGCTCATTCGCCCATGAAATCTCCGAACGCAATCACGGTGGGAACGAGGCGCGCGTCCTGAGCGTCACCAACTCGCGCGGATTCGTCTTGCCGAAAGACCAGTTCGAGCGCCGTGTCGCCAGCGCCGACTTGTCCAATTACAAAATAGTGAGACGCGGGCAATACGCCTACAACCCATCCCGGATCAACGTCGGCTCCATCGCACGGCTGGACGGCTGGGACGAAGGCGTGCTCAGTCCCATGTACGTGGTGTTCGGCCTGAATACGGCCAAGGTGGATTCCGATTACTTTCTGCACTGGCTCGATTCCCACGAGGCGCGGGAGCGTATCAAGAAAAGCGCTCAGGGCAGCGTGCGCGAGACCGTATCATTCTCGGAGCTCGCCGGGATCGCCATTCCGTTGTCAGACATCAATAAGCAGGCCACTATCGCACGCTATCTTAATACGCTACGCGAGGAAATTGCGGTCCTGGGTGCCTACGCGGAAAAACTGAAAACCCAGAAACGCGGCCTGGTGCAAAAGCTCCTCACCGGCCAGTGGCGCGTTAGAACATCCTCGGGGGTTCCAGCATGAGCGAATTGATCCAGAAACTTGTCGCGGAATCTCTCCGCATCGAGGAAGACACAGAGCATTCGGCAAAAGGACACTACAACGCCGGGGATCGCTGGGGGCGTTATCACCTCTACCTCGGACTGCCCTCTGCCCTGATAGCCGCCATCGCCAGCGCAGCCGCATTCAAGGACTGCCCAGAGCTGGCGGGAAGTCTGGCATTGCTTTCCACTGCACTGACCACTGTGCTGACTTTCCTGAAGCCATCGGAGCGTGCCGAAATGCACAAGTCCGCAGCAGGCCAGTACCACACACTGCGAAACCAAACGCGCCTGTTCCGCGAGATTGATCTGGCGGAAGGGATGGATGAGGGCGTAGCCAAGAAACGCCTGTTGGAATTGGCCAGGATACGCGATGAACTCAATGCAGCCTCGCCCGGCATTCCGCGCCGTGACTATGAAAAGGCCAAGCAGGATATCGACGCTGGCGGAAGCCGCTATCAAGTGGATGGGGCGGCAGGATGACCATCAACAGCTATCTGACGGGCATCGCAAATGCCTCAATTCTGCGGGACCAAGCCAAACTGGGCATCCAACGCTCTATTGCCACGTTGAATACACGTCTCAAAGAGCATTTCGTAAATGACATTAGCCGCAGTCTGGTCTTCGGTTCCTATAGCCGGGGAACCATCCTGCAGCGTGGCATGGACCCCTATTCCGACGTGGATCTTATGGTCGTCTTCGCGGATGGGTCTTATCGCCCTCAAACCTATCTTGATCAACTCAGGCGATTCGCGAGTTTCCGATATTCCCGTTCTGAAATCACCCAGTCGAATCCAACCATCGTGCTGTCCCTGAATCACATCCGGTTCGAGTTAGTACCGGCGACTGAGTCATGGTTCTCTGGCCTGCAAATACCTGCCCCCGCATCCGACTACCGTGATTGGATTCAGACTGATCCAACCGGCTTCAACCAGGAACTAACCCAAGCCAACCAGGCCCATAGCAACCTGATCAAGCCGCTGGTAAGGGTTATGAAATACTGGAATGCCAAGGCTGGCTATCCCTTCGAATCGTATGGCCTTGAGCAAGCCATCGTCCGTCACGGCTTTTTCTTTTTGGGCCTTTTAAACAACGGCCAACAGCTCAAGGATTACTTTTTCGATTTTGTTGAAGGCTTGAGTGCTGGCTGGGGAGAACTCCAAGGCAAACAGAACGCGGTGAACCGGCTGAAGCAAATCGCCGCACAGGCAAGAACGCTGGAGTCTAGCGGCAACTTTGCGGCGGCGGACGCCACCATCGCGAAGCTACTTCCCCCTCTAGGTTTGTTGGCATAGGAGTGCGTATGGAATCCGGCTTTCGCTTTAACGAGAAACACCTCTCGCAGATTCCCGCCCTGCAACTGCTGGCCAATCTCGGCTACCGCTACCTGACGCCGGAGCAAGCGCTGGCAATGCGCGGCGGGCGGCTTGCCAACGTGCTGCTGGAGGAGGTGTTGCGCGACAGTCTCAAGCGCATCAACCGCATCCAGCACAAGGGCGACAATTACCTGTTCAGCGAGGAAAACCTGCAGAGCGCCATCCAGCGGCTGAAAAACGTGAAGTACGACGGCCTGCTGAAAACCAACGAGTCGGTCTACGACCTGTTGACCCTGGGCGTGGCGCTGGAGCAGTCGGTGGAGGGCGCCGTGCGCAGCTTCACGCTCAACTACATCGACTGGAAAAACCCGGAGAACAACGTCTATCACGTCACCGCCGAATTCCCGGTGGAGCGCACCCGCAGCCACGAGACGGCGCGGCCGGACATCGTGCTGTTCGTCAACGGCATCCCTTTCGCGGTGATCGAGTGCAAATCGCCCAAGACCGAGGTGGCGCAGGCGGTGTCGCAGATGATTCGCAACCAGCGCGACGAGTACATCCCGACGCTGTTCACCTATGCTCAACTGGTGATCGGCACCAACAAAAACCACTGCAAGTACGCCACCGTGGGCACGGCGGCCAAGTATTGGGCGGTGTGGCGCGAGGAGCGGGAGGAGAAGGACGAGGACGGCGCAGCCTTGCGCGCGGTGCTGGACCAGCCCCTGCCGCAGGAGGCTAAGGCCGGGCTTTATGAGTTGCTGGCCGAAGGTTTTGGCGTGCGCGAGCCCGATGCCGAATATCTGGTGCGCCGGGCACTGACCGAACAGGACCGCACGATTTACGCCTTGTGCCGGCCCGAGCGGTTGCTGCGCATGGCGCGCTTGTTCACGGTATTTGATGGCGGGCGGCGCAAGATTGCCCGCTACCAGCAGTTCTTCGCGGTCGAGCGCATCGTCGGACGGGTGAAGCAGCGCGACGAAGCGGGGCGACGGGCAGGCGGCATCGTCTGGCACACCCAGGGCTCGGGCAAGTCGCTGACGATGGTGATGCTGGCCAAGGCGCTGGTGCTCGATCTCGATATCCGGACGCCGCGCATCGTGCTGGTCACCGACCGGGTCGATCTCGACAAGCAGTTGGGCAATACCTTTGCCGCCTGCGGCCTGACGCCGGATCGCGCGGAATCGGGGCGGCATCTGGTGGAACTGGTGGCCGAAAACAAGGCGCACATCGTCACCACGCTGATCCACAAGTTCGACAAGGCCTTGTCCACCCGCAAGTTCCAGGACGAATCCACCGAGATTTTCGTGCTGGTGGATGAAACCCAGCGCACGCAACTGGGCATGTTCGCCGCGCGGATGCGGCAGATGTTCCCGAATGCCTGCTACATCGGTTTTACCGGTACACCATTGCTGAAGCGCGAAAAAAGCGACGTGATGCGCTTCGGCGGCATCATCCATACCTATGCCATCAACCAGGCGGTATCGGATGGCGCCATCGTGCCCTTGCTTTATGAGGGGCGGCTGGTCGAGATCGAGCAGAACAAGGCAGCGATTGATGTCTGGTTCGAGCGCCATACCCAAGGGCTGACTCCGGCACAGAAGGCCGACCTGAAGAAAAAATACGCGCGGGCAGAAATGCTCAACAAGGCTGACCAGGTCATCTATATGCGTGCCTTCGACATCAGCGCACATTTCCGGCAAAACTGGCAGGGCACCGGCTTCAAGGCGCAACTGGTGGCCCCCTCCAAGACGGCGGCGTTGAAATACAAGGCCTTCCTGGATGACATCGGCGAGGTGACGAGCGAGGTCATCATCTCCGCCCCCGACGAACGGGAAGGCTTCGAAGACGTGGACGACGATGAATCCACGGATGAAGTGGTGGCCTTCTGGCAGCGCATGATGAAACGCTACGGCGATGCCGACGCCTACGAAACGCAGATCATCAATGCCTTCAAGCACGGCAGCGACCCGGAAATTCTCATCGTGGTCAGCAAACTGCTGACCGGCTTCGATGCGCCACGCAACACCGTTCTATACCTCGCCCGCAACCTCAAGGAGCACACCCTGCTGCAGGCCATTGCACGGGTGAATCGCCTCTACGATGACGATGAGGGGGCCAAACCCAAGGAGTTCGGCTACATCATCGACTACGCCGGCATCCTGGGCGAACTCGATCAAGCGCTGACGACCTACAGTGCGCTGGAGGGATTCGAGGAGGGCGATCTCGCCGGGGCACTGACCAGCATCAACGACGAGGTGCGCCAACTACCGCAGCGCCACGCCGAGTTGTGGGACGTGTTCAAGACCGTTGCCAACCGGCAGGACGAGGAAGCCTTCGAGCAACTGCTGGCCGACGATAAAATCCGCGAGGGCTTTTACGACCGGCTATCGGCTTACGCCAAGACGCTGGCCATCGCCATGTCCTCCGAGGAATTCATCACCACAACCCCGGAGAACCGCCTCAAGGGCTTCAGGGCCGACCTCAAGCGCTTCGTCAATCTGAAGGCGGCGGTGAAATTGCGCTACGCCGAGTCCATCGACTACCGGGACTACGAACCGAAGATCCAGAAACTGCTCGATACCCATATCTCGGCCAACGAGGTACTGAAGCTCAACGAGCCGGTCAATATTTTCGACGGCGCGGCCTTCCAGCAAGTGGTGGAGGAACAGGGGCACGGCAAGCCGACTGCCGCCAAGGCGGACATGATCGCCCATGCCACCAAGCGCGCCATCACCGAGCACCTGGACGAAGATCCTGCCTTCTTCGAGAAATTCTCCAAGCTGATTCAGCAAGCTATCGACGACTATCGTGCCGGGCGGATTTCCGATCTGGAGTATCTCAAGCAGGCGAGCGAGATCAAGGATGCGGTGGTCAACCGCAAGACCGATGACGTGCCGGTCGTGCTGCACGGCAATGATCACGCGATTGCCTGCTTCGGTGTCCTGGAACCGTATTTCGGTCGGCACATTGCGGAGGCTGATCGGGCGAAGGAAGTGGCGGCAGAGGCGGCGGTCAGCATCTGGGCCATCGTCGAGCGAAACAGAGTCGTGGGATTTTGGGACAACCTGGACGCGCAGCGGCGGGCAATGAACGAGATGGACGACTTTCTCTATGACGAAATCCGGGGTGAGCGGGGCATCCCCCTGGCCACCGAGGAAATGGACGAAATCATCGACCGCTCGATGCAATTGGCCAGACACCGGACGCCGGCGTGAAGACGATGCGGCAAGAGATCGTCTTCGGCACTGAAACCATAGTCTACGAAATTCGATTCCTGCCGACGCGACGTACGCTCGGGATCGAGGTGCACCCCGACCTGTCGGTGGTCGTCCGCGCCCCGGCCGATTGCGATCCCGACACCATCCAGGCCAGAGTCGGCAAACGTGCCCCCTGGATCAGCAAGCAACTGACCAATTTTCAGCGCTACAGCCCGAGGACTCCGGCGCGGCAGTATGTGAGTGGGGAAACGCACCTCTACCTCGGGCGGCAATATCGGCTGAAGGTCGTGACCGGCGAGTCGGCATCGGTGAAAATGAATCGCGGCCATCTGGTGCTGACACTGCCGGGAAAAGCTGATCCGGATCGGGTGAAAGCAATACTGCACTGCTGGTATCTCGACCATGCCCGGCATGTTTTCATTGCTGTGCTGGAAGAATTTCTATCCCGTTTCAAGGGGCACCAACGGCCACGCCTTATTGTGCGGGCAATGCAGTCGCGCTGGGGCAGCCTGTCGCAGGCCGGCACGATGACGCTGAATGCCAATCTCGTTCGGGCGCCACGTGCCTGCATCGAGTATGTGGTGGCCCATGAACTTTGTCACCTCAAGCACCGCGATCACGATGCCAGTTTTTTCCGCCTGCTTGGGCAGGTAATGCCGGATTGGGAAAAACGGAAGCAGCGGTTGGAAACGGCACTACTCTGATCAAAAAAGGGAGCAATAATAATGGCAAATGAAACCCAGGTGAAGCAGTTGCTCGAATTGGCCGAGGATTGCACGAAGACTACGGTCGATCAACTCATCACAAATGCAGATTGGGGAACAATCAACTTCGAGGGCTCGCGGGCGGAATTGGATCGAACGTTCGACATGCTCAATCAGTTCAAGCTGCTTCCTGCGCGCTTGCTGCCTGACAACATCATTCAGCAGATCATAAGCACCCTGCAGCCATTGAAGACTACTCTCGATCAAATCAGGAGCTTTTCGATTGAACAGGGGAACCCTCCCGGAGCGCGCGACACGCTGGTCGCGCAGTTTCGCGGCCAAGCTGATGCATTCTTCGGGGCGGCGCATCTATACATCCCTTACCTCGCCTACCAGAAAGGCGATGTTCAGAAAAACATCAACGAGCTGACACGTTCGGTCGAGCAGGCATCAGGATTAGTCGTCGGTGCAAAGCAAGAGATCAAGGAGCAGCAGGAGGAAATTGGCAACATCATTGTTGCTGCCCGTGAAGCTGCTGCCAGTGTAGGTGTCGCTCATTTTTCCGCTGATTTCTCTACGGAAGCCACTGAGCAGGAAGGCGCTGCAAAAAAATGGCTTATCGCAACCGGCGTCTTGGCATTGGTTACGCTGCTGATTGCCTTTGGTGTGGCATTCATCCCCATCGAAAAAGATGCAACCCCTTCGCAGATCGCACAGTTGTTCACCTCCAAGATAGTGATTCTCGGCTTGATGTTCACGGCGACGATCTGGTGTGGTCGCTTATACAAAGCAGCCAAGCATCAGGCGACGATCAACAAGCATCGGTCCAACGCACTGCGCACTTTCCAGGCATTCACGAAGGCTGCGAGCGATGACGCTGCCAGAAATGCCGTACTCATGGAAACCACAAAGTCCATTTTTGCAATCACACCGTCAGGCTACCTTGACGGAGAAGCGCCATCTGATGGCGGCTTTAAAATTATTGAAGTTGTTAAAAACGCGTCGCAAGCAGTAGCCGCAGCGAAGTGAATGTGGATTCCGAGGAAGATGACCTGATGACACTATGTGTGGCATGGAAGCGCGGAGATCGGCTCCATTTTGCGTCTGACTCACGCCTTACCCTATCGACCAATTCGTATGCTGACGTGGGCATCAAGGTCCTTTCGGTCCCCTACCGGATTTTTTCAGCAACAGATCAATCCGGCAATCGGACTTTGGATTTCGAAGGTGAGCTTGGGATGTGCTTTGCCGGCAGCGCTATCAACTCACTTCTCCTGAAAGAGACCGTGGTCGAGTTACTGCGAGACATTCAGTATGCCGCCGGCTATTCCGATACGAGCATGGACGGCCTTGCGGCATTCGTGTTCAAGGCTTACAAGTTGATATCACAAAATATATGTGCGACCACGATGCGCGAGCGGGGCCGAGCTGAAATACTCCTTTCTGGTCATTGCAGCAGAATGAATAGTCTTCGGAGTTTTCTTTTGACCACCGACAACATGAATCATCACTCGTTTTCGGAGGTGCTCGTCGACGACGGCCACGAATTTCTTGGCAGCGGAAAATCGAAAGCGAGAAATCTGTTGCCGATTGCCCCAACCGACAGAGATTTTTTTGAGGTGCTGCGTAAGGTAATCAACGACGATTCAGTACCGGGCGTTGGCGGCAACATCCAGTATGGAACCTTTGAAGGGAAGCTGTTCCGTATTTTCGGGATAGTTGAATTGGCCGAAGGAGTCCACTATTGGCGAGGTGGCATTGATCTCAACAGCCAAAATTTCATGGGGACGCATGACGCTTTGGTGCCAGCCTACAAATACATAGATCCCTTCCAGGCATTCCTGGCTACCGACAACGATGCTGACTGAGTTTGATTTCTATTTCCGCAGGAAGCAGCGCGAGTACTCATTGGCCCCAATAGCGAATAGTTCGGTAGTAAACTACGCAACACCATTTTAGAAAGCTCGGATGCCCTCCGTTGAACCCGTATCCATAACTTTGCACCTAAGTGCAAGGTTATGCATCCGGAACGAAAGTGCAGCTAATTGCATCCAAGAAAAATTGGCGTTAATGACCATGAAGCCCTGGGGACATCTCGGGGCTTTTTTGTTCTCGTTTGCCTTGACTCGCCGGTTCGAACAAATTGGTCGAACCCTGCAGCAAGACGCTGCCCGGGTCGTCGCTGCGCTGTACCTCACCTGCTAGTGTAGTGCTTCATTCTGTTTGGAGCTTAAGCCGCAGAGCACTGCAAGCGGGTTCCCCTCACCCCAACCCCTCTCCCGAAGGGCGAGGGGCTTTAAACTCCCTTCTCCCTCCGGGAGAAGGGGTGGGGATGAGGGAGGTGCGTCCAGTGATGCATGTGTCGCAATTTACGAAGCGCTACACTAACAAGCAAAGCCGCAGTCATGCCCGAAGCTGCTGTCTCGCCCAGGCCAGGATCGGCTGCAGGCGCGGCGGCAGCAGTTTCGCTGCCTGATCGAAGCTCGCCCAGCGCCACTCGTGGTGCTCCGGGCGCCCGAGTTCCGGCGAGACCGGCAGCGTAATAGACTTTTGTGCGGTTTCCGCCAAATAGTAGCGTGCCACTTTACCCGGGCCATAGCGAGCGGTCTCGCAGAATACCTCGCCCCAGCGAAAGACGAGATCAGTGATTGAAGCCTCCTCCGCCGTTTCGCGGATGGCCGCGTCCAGCGGCGCCTCATTCGGCTCCACGGTGCCCTTGGGAAAATCCCAGTTGCGGTAGGCGCGCAACACCAGCAGGCGCCACCTTCCATTCTCCCGCCGCACGACAACCACCCCGGCGGAGAAGGCGGGAGGCTTGGCGTGTGCAGGCATTCGCGGCGCGGACATAAGCCGATCATGACACGATGCGTGCGGTGAGCGCCATGGGGCGGCAGGGGGCACGGCCAGGCACGGCCTCGAATCTGTCGTATGGACTATCATGAGAGGTGAGCGTGTGCCATTGCGCCGAGCCGCTTTATGACGATCCCTTCGACACAGCAGCACCTATTTGACCCGGTGGCCAAGGCCGAGGAGAGCGCACGCATCGTCTGCCAGGGCGAACGGCGCAAGTACCACCGCTTCCGGCCCGCCCGGTTCTACGGCGGCATCGCCACCGCGGACTGTGTCGGCTGCTGCCTCGGCTGCGCTTTCTGCTGGTCCTGGCATCAAGTGTTTCACCCGCAGGACTACGGCCGCTTCTACACGCCGCAGGAGGTGGCCGATACACTCGTCAGGATTGCGCGCAAGCACGGGTTTGACCAAGTGCGCATCAGCGGCAATGAACCGACGATCTGCCGCGCGCATCTGCTGCGGGTTATCGCCGCCATCCCCAGCGATCTGCTTTTCATATTGGAAACCAACGGCATCCTCATCGGCCACGATGCGAGCTACGCCGGGGAATTGGCTGCCTTCCCCAATCTATATGTGCGCGTGAGCCTGAAAGGCACCAACGAAGCAGAGTTTTCCCGGCTCACCGGTGCGACGCCGGATGGCTTCCGGCTGCAGCTGCAGGCCATCGACAACCTGTGGCGCGCAGGCGTGCAGGTGCAGCCCGCCGTCATGGCGAGTTTCTCGCCGCCTGAGAATGTCGCTGCACTGCGCCGGCGCCTGGCATCCGTCGCCCCACCCATGGCCGAGATCGAGATCGAGGAGCTGGTGCTGTACGGCGATGTGGCCGAGCGCCTCAGGGAATTGGGCATTGAGTACCGCCGCGCGTATGCGCCGCAACGGGTTCCACCCGAGCAGGCATGAACAACACGGCACAAGCGGAAAGAAGAAAGCGCACACGCGAGCTTAATGCCCCGATCGATGCTTGCCTGCTCACCACCCAAGCGCATCCGCCGCCCAAAGGGCTGGTGACTCCTATACTGAGCAATAAGCTCACCCGGCTTATGTGCAGGTCGAAGCGGCATCGCATTCGCCCCCTGTCCCCCAACGGGGGAGAGGCGTCGATGCCGGCCCTGCGTAACGAATAAAGGCTCATTTGTCTCGTCACCATGATTACCCTCACCGTCAACAGCAAGACCCATCGCCTGCAGGCCGACCCTGACAAGCCGCTGCTATGGGTGCTGCGCGATGAGCTCGGGCTGAAAGGCACGAAATACGGCTGCGGTGTGGGCGTGTGCGGTGCTTGCCTGGTGCTGCTCGACGGCGAGCCCAACCATGCATGCATGGTGCCCCTTGGCAAGGTTGGTGCGCGCCAGGTCACAACCATCGAGGGGCTGCGCGAAGATCATCCGTTGATTCAGGCGTGGATCGCAGAGCAGGCACCGCAATGCGGCTACTGCCAGCCGGCCCAGATCATCGCCGCCACGGCGCTGCTCCAACAGACTCCCAATCCAGACGATGCGGCAATCGACGCTGCACTCTCCGGCGTGCTCTGCCGCTGCGGCACTTATCAGCGCATTCGCCGCGCCATCCACGCCGCGGCGCAGTCGAGGTCCGCTGCAGCGGCTCCGCTGCGCGTGCCCGAGTTGCTCGATGCCTTGCCCGAAGATGCCGGCGTGGCCTTGAACGAATGGATCTGGATCAACCGCGACAACGCGGTCACGCTCATGATCAACCATTCCGAGATGGGCCAGGGCGCGCTCACCGGCTTGGCCGTGCTGTTCGCGGAAGAACTGGACGTAGAGCTCGCGCAGCTGCGCACCGTGTTCGCCCCGGTGGATGCCTGCTACGAGAACGGACTGTGGGGCGGCCAGTTCACCGGCGGCTCGAGCAGCATCCGCGGCGAGTGGACGCGGCTGCGCACGGTGGCGGCGAAGACGCGGGCACGCCTGGTGGCAGCCGCGGCGCAGCGCTGGGGGATCGAGCCGGGACAGTGCCACACCGGATGTGCTCGGGTCATGCATCCGCAGACTGGCCGGCGCCTTGCCTACGCGGAGCTGGCCGAGGACGCCGCGCAACTGAAGCCGCCGCGCAAAGCGACGCTGAAGGCCGCATCCGAATTCCGCCTGATCGGTCGTGCCCTGCCGCGCCTGGACATCCCGGCGATGGCCCTCGGCCGCACGCGCTACGGTATCGATGTGGCGCTGCCCGGCATGTTGGTCGCCTGCGTCGCGCGCTGCCCGGTTTTCGGCAGCCGGGCCAAACGCGTCGCTGCGAGTGCTGCTTTGGCGAACCCCGGTGTGCGCCAGGTCCTGCCGATCGCAAGCGGCATTGCCGTCATCGCCGATGACTTCTGGTCGGCACTGCGTGGACGCGAGGCGCTGCAGATCGAGTGCACGCTCGGCAGGAACGCCCAGCTTCACAATGCAAAGATCGAACAGCGGCTGCTGCGCGCACTGGAGGAGCATGGCACGCAGATCGAGTCCCGCGGCGATGCGAAGCGCACCTTGGGCCGCGCCGCGCAAATCATCGAGGCCGTCTACCAGACGCCCTACCTCGCCCACGCGACCATCGAGCCCATGAACTGCGTGGCCCATGTGCGACAGGACGCCTGCGATGTCTGGGTGGGCACGCAGGACCAGCAAGGCACCCGGGCGGCGGCGGCGCGGATCACCGGCTTGCCGGAACAACAGGTGCGCGTGCACACCCAGTTCCTGGGTGGCGGCTTCGGTCGCAGGCTGCAGACGGATTTCGTGGCGGAGGCGGTGCATCTGTCCCGCGACCTCGGCGTTCCGGTGCAGGTCATCTGGACCCGCGCCGACGATCTGCAGCACGACTTCTACCGCCCTGCGCACGCGATGTGGTTGCAGGCGGCTCTGGACAAGGGCGGGCTGCCGTCGGCCTGGTTCGCGCGCGTGGCCGGCCCCGGACTTGCCTTGGACGGCGGCGACCTGCCCTACGCCATTCCCCATGTGCGTGAGGAGCATTTGGAAATAGACTCTGCTGTTCCCGTCGGGGCCTGGCGCTCGGTGGGTGCTTCCAACAACGCATTCCCTATCGAATGCTTTATCGACGAGCTGGCGCATAGGGCCGGCCGCGATCCGCTCGAATACCGCATTGCCCTGCTCGATGACGCGCCGCGCCACCGCGCCGCGCTCGAACTTGCCGCAAACAAGGCCGGCTGGGGCGCCCCGATCGGCGCAGGTCGAGGCCGCGGGGTCGCCGTGTACCATTCCTTCGATGCGGTGGTAGCACAGGTGGCGGAGGTGAGCGTGACCGGTGGCGTGATCCGGGTCGAGCGCGTGGTCTGCGCCATCGATTGCGGCATCGTTGTGACGCCGGACGCCGTGCGCGCACAGTTGGAAGGCGGCATCGCTTTTGGTTTGTCGGCAGCGCTGCATGAGGAGATTCGCATCGCCGATGGTCGCGTGCAGCAGGCAGGTTTGCAGGATTATCCGATTCTCACCCTGCCCGAGATGCCTGAGGTCGAAGTGCATATCGTGCCGAGTAAAGCACCGCCCGGTGGCGTAGGCGAGCCGGGCGTGCCGGTGATCGCTCCAGCGGTGGCCAATGCCGTGTTCGCGGCCACCGGGCAGCGGCTGCGCCGCCTGCCGCTGCGGCTCGGTTGAAATGACGACACACGGCTGGCTCATCCCGCCTCCGGCGGAGCCTAGCAAGAGCCGGGAAGACTTCGCGCAAGAACGTGTCGCCAAGGTGGCCTGGCTGACCGAGCAGGGTCTGCTCAAGTCGGAGCGGATCCGGCAGGCGCTACTGAAAGTGCCGCGGGAGGATTTCATCCCGCACCTGTATCGCGACTACGCCTACCTGGAAGTACCTTTGCCGCTGCCGGGCCAGCAATCCACCATTTCCTGTCCGCACAGCTATCCGCTGTTTTACGAGCCCCTGGGATTGGACCAGGGCCATCGTTTCATGGAGGTCGGCCTCGGCTCGGGCTATGGCACGGCCGTCGCTCGTGAAGTCGTGGGTGACGAGGGACTGGTGGTAGCGGTGGAAATCGACCCCGTGACCTTCGCCTTCGCCAAGGAGAATCTGGACCGCTTGGGCTATCGCGACGTGGTTCTGGTCAACGCCGACGGCGGACTGGGCTACCCGCAGCTTGGGCCCTACGACCGCATTGCCATCACTGCGGCCTGTCCGGAGCTGCCGCCGCCGCTGATCGAGCAGCTCGCCCCAGACGGGAGGCTAATCGCGCCGGTGGTCGAACACGACGTGCAAATGCTGGTGCTGCTCGAGAAGACGGCACAAGGGATAAAACGCCGGGAACTGTGCCCAGTGCTGTATGTGTCCCTGCGCGGCGTCTACGGCGGCAGCGGAGGAAGCGGGAACACATGAATCCGAAACCCCGGCTGCTGTTCTGCAAAGGGCTACCACGAGCTTGGCGCAAGCGAGTCCAGCAGCCACGTGGGATGCGGTGCGTCCGCGGGGATCGTGGATCGGGCCACCCCACTCGCCACCAGCAAGGCGCCGGAGGTGATGATGCGGCTGGGCGCAAGGTCGAGGCCGAAGCCCTGGTAGCGCTCCATGAGCGCGCTTGCGGTGATCTTCGGGATCGCTTCCATGGCAAGGACGGTTGGCAAAGCGATATTGTGCCACGGGAGAAACTGCCACAGGGAATCTGCCTATACTGGGGAAAAGGCAGCCAACCATGACGCGCACCCTGCTCCCCGAACTGCACAGCCCCGCGACCCGGCAGGCCCTGGCCGAGGCGGTGCTTACCGTGCTCGATGCTTGGGGCATCCATCCGGCGAAGCAGGCGGAGCTGCTGGGGCTGGCGGACATCGCGCCCCTGAGGCAAGGGCAACCCCTGCCCGACGACCCAGGCGTGCTCGAACGCGCAGGGCACCTGCTCGGTATTGAGCGGGCATTGAAGCAGCTTTACCCGGATGACCCGGCATCGCGCCATGCGTCGTTGATGCTTCCCGCTGCGGGGCTGGACGGACATCCGCCGCTGCTGATCATGCTGAGCGGCGTGGAAGGGATCAAGCGAGTGCGTGCGCTACTCGAGTCCGCGCGAAAAACAGACCACGAATGAAACTCAGGGCCGGTACCCGCAAACATGCCTGAGACTCCGCTACACATTCCTGCAACCTGGCAGCATTCCGCCGCGCGCATCCTGGCGAAAAATTGGCGTCGCGTCCTGGTCGTCGGCGCCGCCGATCGCGGCAAGAGCATCTATTGCAACTTCCTGCTGAATGCCCTGTTGCGCGCGGGGCGCACGGCGTCCTTCGTCGATGCGGACATCGGGCAGAAGGACGTGGGCCCGCCGGCGACGGTCGCGCTCGCCGATCTCGACGCATCCGCGGCGCTCGCCCAGGCACGCTGCAATGCGCTCTATTTCGTTGGGCACATCAACCCCATCGCCCACTTCCTGCCCTTGGTGCTGGGCACGCGCCTCATGGTCGAGGCGGCCAGGGGCGAGTTCGTGGTGATCGACACCACCGGCCTGGTCCAGGGCAAGGGTCGCGTGCTGAAAGGCTTCCAGATCGAGTCCCTGCAACCGGACGTGCTGGTCTGCCTGGAGCTCGGCGAGGAGCTCGCTCCCATTCGTCACGCCGCCCGCCACCTGAATATCCTGCGTCTGCGCCCCTCGCGCCTCGCCGCGCCGAAGTCATCCAATGCGCGGCGGCGCGCCCGGGAGGAAGCGTTCCAACGCCATTTTCGGAAGGCGCGCGAGCTGGAGTTCGGGTTGCAGGAAGTCATCGTGCAGCGCGCAAGCCTGTTCAACGGTCAGCCGGTCGAAGACTCGCGCTTTCCATACGCCGAGCGCCTGCCCGACGGGCTGCTCGCCGTGGCGGACGAGACGGTGCCTTCTGCCGAACGGATCCAGTCAGTCCCGCGGCATTGTCTGGATCACTTGTTGTGCGGTGTTGCAGACAAGACGGGTGAGTGTCTGGGACTTGGCATCGTCAGCAGCATCGACTTCGCCCGCCGCAGCCTCACGCTCTACACACCGGTGCCGAGGCGCCATATCCGCATCGTCCGGTTGGGCGACCTGTATCTGGACCGGCAGGGACGCGAGCTGCACCTGGCGCGGCTGGGCCATTTCTGATTCATGCGGCCGGCCCCGACTTTGGCTCCGCATCACGTCGGTTTTGGAAGCGCGCCGCCCAGGGGCTTGTGCCAATCCCCGAGCGCGACAGGGACGAAGTCAGTCTGTCTTGCAGGCGGCCAGGTGCGCGCGCCATTGGTCGAGGAGCGCCGCTCTGGCTGCCGGGTCGCGCAGGCTGGCGCCAAGAAGTTCAGCGCCTGCCTGCAGCTCCGAGCGCTGCCAGCCGGAGTCGGTGGCGCATTCCACGATGACCGCCCAAGCGCCCTCCCTCGGTTCGACGGCGAAGAGGTAGGCGGAAAGCCCCAGCCCTTCCAGCAGTGCACCCACGGCGGTTTTGGCCTGTGCCAGATCGGCTACGCTGAGCTCTGCCATGGCTCAATCGCGCCCATGCAGGTGCAGCAGCGGGTGCATCCGGTAACCAAGCGCTTGCATGAGAGTCCTCCCCAGGAAACGAGTGAAAAAATCCGTGCTGTTTCAGCATAGTCGATGCGCGGCTGAGATGCGCCGCCAACCAGTCGGCTGCGCGCGCACGTCACGTGCCAGCTGCGGCTAGCTGATCCCCAGTCGCTTGTCGTCATCGATCTGCGCCAGCAGTTCTTCGACACGCCGGGCACCGCCTTCGGTCGACAGCACCTCCATTGGCGTGTGTCCGCCGAGCTGCAGACGAGGTTGCTCGAGCCACTCGGCCGCCTTGGCCGCATCGCCGAATACCCGGCCGGCCAGCTCCACTACGTAGTTGGGGTCATGCCGATGCACGATCAAACCTCCCTTCCACCTGATGGCGTGGGGTTCATCACCAGGTTTTCCGGTATTGCATCAGGGCGTGGGCAAGCTGAGCGGATCCCTGAGCAGCAGGATGTGGTGCTCGCCCTCAGCGTCCACGGCTTCAATGCTGTAGACGCTTTCCACGTCCTGTTCAACATGGATCTGCTTCGGATGCTGGATGTTGTGCTCGATCCCCTCCAACGCCACTGCCAGGATGTCGCTCCTGGGGTCGTAGCTGATCCCGATCAATGGCAGCGATTCCGCCTGAACCTGGTCACCCAGCCCCAGGCCGGTGATTTCCACCTGCACCAGCTTTGCGCCGAGCGCCTTCGCGACGCGGTCGAAGTAGGACTGCCACTGGGGTTTCGCGAGTTGCGTCAGCGTCATGATCGGATCTCCTGATGTGAACGGCCATGCTCCCCTACGATTGCTGGAGCCTGTAACATAAGCTTAGCCTTCGAATCACGCGGGTCAAGATGCCATACCAAACAAAGTGCATGCTTTTGCTTCTTTATTTTGGCGATGTGCAACATTATGGATGCAGTTATTAAAATCATTCTTAGCATTTCCGGCTTAATTTCAACAAGAAGTGCACAATTACGGGTTACCTAAGAAGCAAAGTCGCGATGAATCCTGAATATTTACAAGACATTGTCACCACCATCATGCCCTAAGCGAATCTTTTGCACTCACGCATCAGGCAATCCGCGCATTTTTGGTGTTTAATTACGACATCCTGCATCCAAAAACGAAAGCCAACGATCTGCAATGAATTTTTCTTACAATTCGATCCGCATAGCCCCCGATCAAGGCCAGCCCCATCTGACAAAAGCGCAAAAGGCCTTCAACAACCTGATCAAACAGGTCGAAAAGAAACGCGCCCGGCTCATGGCCTGGGAGACGGCCATTCCCTCCTTCCAACAAAAATACACCAGTGAATTGATCCCTCTGGTCGAAGCCTCGGCGGATATGCAGGTCGAGATGGTGCATTGCCTCGACCAGGTCAACGACCAAAAAGGGCTGACCAAAGCCGAGCGCCGCACGATTGCCGGCCTGATCATTGAATTGGCTGGTACGTTGCTTGCTGAGCGCGACGATGAAAAGTTGAAGGCCATCTACAACAAGTACCACCATGTCGATTACGACAGCCAGGAAGCGGCCGAATTAGCCAGCATGAAAGCCCTATTCGAGGAGTTGACAGGTTTCGATCTGGGTGATGACGTGGATTTGAGCTCGCCCGAGGATGTAATGCGCCGTGCGCAAGCACAGATGCAAGAAAAGCTGGCGCAAGAGGACGCCGCTCGTCAGGCGCAGGGTGAACACAAGGCCAAGCGAAAGAAGTCGGCAAAACAAATCGCCAAGGAAGAGAAACAGCAGGCCGAAGCGCAACAAATCAGCCTATCCATCCGCGAAGTCTATCGCAAGCTGGCCAGCGCCCTGCACCCAGACCGTGAAACCGACCCGCAAGAGCGCGAACGCAAAACGGCTTTGATGCAACGCGTCAATCAAGCCTATGAAAAAAACAACCTGCTGCAATTGTTGGAACTGCAACTGGAGTTGGAACACATCGACCAAAGCCACATCAACAACCTCGGCGAAGAACGATTGGCGCACTACAACAAGATTCTGAAAGAACAGCTCGGCGAACTCGAGGACGAAATCAACCATGTCGAAGGCGACTTCAGGATGCGTTTCGGTATTGATCCTTTCGTCCAATTATCCCCCGCCACCATCATGCGCCATCTCGCTACCGACATCGTTCTCACCCAGCAGGCAATACGCGAGATGAAGAAAAACCTGGCTGATCTTCAGGACGTCAAGAAGGCAAAAGCCTGGCTCAAGAAAATGCACCGTGACAGTTCCCGGATGGACTTTCTCGACGACTGTCCATTCTGATCCCTGTTGGCCCTTGTAGTAAGGAATGGCATGATGAATCAATATGACCCTGCGCACGCACCGAATCCAGATGAGTGGCTCGAACTCGACGAGCAGGAACGGATTCTTCTTGTCGAACAGTACCACCGCTTCTCACGTGCCAAGCTTCCCAACCTCACCGCGCACGCCGTCTTTCATGCCATCGTTGAGAACCAGATCGCGGCAGGGCTAGAGCCAGTTTTGAGAGCAATGGCGCGTCTCACCAAAGAAGGTCTGACTCGACATGACGCCGTTCACGCCATTGCCTCTGTTGTCGCAGAGCACATTCACGACCTTTTCAAAACAAAGGGTGAATCAACGACTTCCCAAGCTCGCTACAACGCGGCTGTCGAAAGGCTCAATGCAAAAAGTTGGTATGGCGGCTAATACGCCATGAATGAACTGGATGATCAATTGGTCGGGTTACAGGAAGCCCCCTACGGCATGATGCATGCGTATCGGTCTCCGTGAACTTAACATATTGCTACAACAAAAAAGTCATCGGCTCATCTCTTCGTGCGTTAATCAAGAACCACTGACAACAGGAGACTCAACATGAAACGATTTCTGATCGCAGCCGCAGTTGCCGCCACCGCAGCCAGCCTTGCCGCTCCGGCCCTCGCTGCCGATGTCGGTGTTTCCATCAGCATAGGCCAACCCGGCTTCTATGGCCGGATCGACATCGGCGGCTATCCGCCGCCACTAGTGATTTATCGTCAGCCGATGGTAATCGAGCGGGTACCGATGAACCGCCCGCCGATCTATCTGCGCGTACCTCCGGGCCACGCCAAACACTGGAGCAAGCACTGCCACGAATACAACGCCTGCGGCGAGCGGGTCTTCTTTGTGCAGGACAGTTGGTACAACCGCGAGTATGTGCCGCGTTACCAGGAACAACATCGTGATCGCCGGGATGACGGCTGGGACGAGCGCAGGGAGGATCATCGCGGGGGCCAGGGGAAGGGCCGCCACGGCAACGGCCATGGTCGTGATCACTAAGGCTGAGCATGTTCATCTTCCGGGTCATACAAGAAGCCCAACCCATCAAGCGGGACGGACTTGCCCAGCGGAACCCGGAAGCGCGGCCAGTTGTGGTGGGGTTTTGTCATTTAGCCGGAATCAAGCCGCCTTGGAAACCTTCTGCCCCTTGTCCACCTGCCGGATCAAGCATTCTGCCGGAATCCCCAGTCCCTTGTGCAACCGCCAGATCATCTTCAGGGTCAGGGGGCGCGTGCGGTTGAGGATTTCGTAGACGCGGTTGGGACGGCCGATCATCGGCTCCAGGTCTTTCACCGTCAGCCCTTTCTGATCCATGCTGAACTTGATGGCTTCGACCGGATCAGGCAGTTCCAGCGGGTAATGCTTGGCCTCGTAGGCTTCCACCAGCGTCACCAGCACGTCCAGGCGGTCGCCTGCCGGGGTGGCCGGCTTGGCGTGCATGAGGGATTCGATTTCCTTGAGGGCTGCCTTGTAGTCAGCCTTGGTTTTGATGGGTTTGATGTCCATGGTCGGTCTTCGTCAAATTGTTTGCACGTCTATCTTGTCGTATTGCGCATGGGTTCCGATGAAACGGATATAGACCACCCGGTAGGCATAGTTGATCCAGACCACAAGCCGGTATTTGTTGCCCGCCAGGTTGAACACCACGCGCCCGTCTTGCAGGATGCTGGCAGAACCGAGGTCCCGTTTGACATCCGCTGGCGCAGACCAGTCCGCTTGCAGTGCGTGGCGGTACCAGGCTAGCGCGGGTTCCTTCGCATCTTGGTGGCCCGGTTGATCTTCCCCAAAAACCTTTAGCGTAGACAGCGCAATAATTCGCATAAATTCATCATAGTCCCATTTTGGGACTTATGCAACACCAGGCTGATCTAACCATCCGCACGGGGAGTTAAGGATCCAACTGACGTGAATGAGCAACGCATCACTTAATCACAAAACAGAAGAACCCTCCGTATTAATCCAGTTACCAGATTTGTCCGAACCGGCGACCTAACTTGGGCTCGAACATCGGTGTGAGTGACTGCTTTTTGTCGTCAACGCCTGCTAGACGAGCAGCGTGATGCGATTCCAAGCAGTCATGTGGGCGCCATCCTCTGAAAATCGGTCATGGTGCCACCCCTGAGAGCGGTTATACTCGTTGTCTGAGCTACCGTAATTTGAAAGAAATCATGTCCGCTATCCCAGCCTGCCCCCAATGCGCATGGAGAACACTAACCCGGACGCCGGCAATTTTATGCTGAAGGCCTGCTACCTGAGGAAGGTCTAAAAAGACCGCTAACGAATTGTTAGGCCCAGGCAGTACGTATGCATAAGCTTATTTCCGCATCTTGGTAAGTAAAATAATCGTAACAGGAACAGCCGCGAAGATTTCAGGCAGCCATTTCTCTCTTGCTGCCGCGATCTCGTATCAGAATGGCGCGCCCGACAGGATTCGAACCTGTGACCCTTGGCTTCGGAAACCAATACTCTATCCAACTGAGCTACGGGCGCATTGAGAAAAGCAGGCGGGAATCATAGCGGTTTTTTCGGCAAACGTCCATGCCAGGCTTTTGCAGTTGGCTGGATTGTCGTTATAATTATGGGTTCTCGAAATTACACATGACAAGGATTTCCCCCATGAGCGGACATGAAATGGAAAAAACCACGCTATCGCAATTCCTGGTCGCCCTGGTGGGCGCATTGATTCCCGTGCTGATCGTTGTTTTCCTTATTTTCAAGCTGGTCATGGGCATCCAGGCCACACATGTCGCCAGCAATGATCCCAAGGCGGCAGACAAAGAAATTGCCCAGCGCCTGAAACCGGTGGGCGAAGTTGCCATCGGCGAAGCCAAGCCTGACGCTGGCGGCGTGGTGGACGGCAAGAAGATCTATGAAGGCCTCTGCATAGGCTGCCACGGCACAGGCGCGGCAGGCGCACCGAAGGCTGGCGACAAGGGCGCCTGGGGTCCGCGTATTGCGCAGGGCAAGGATACCCTGTTCAAGCACGCCATTGGCGGTTTCACCGGAAAATCCGGCATGATGCCCGCGAAAGGTGGCAATCCTGCATTGTCCGACGATGAGGTGAAGGCTGCTGTCACCCACCTGATTGGATTGGTCAAGTAAGCTTCCCCGCGTTGCACACAGGAATAAGGGCGGCTTCAGATCAGGCGATGTTCCTCTGGATGGGCCAGTAAGCGCACTGCCTCGATTTCCCGCATCACGCGGGCAAGACTCAGGATGCAGCTCGCCGTTCATGAGCCGACGGAGACCCCATCGACAAGGCCCTCTTCGACCGGCGGTTTGGCTCTTTTCTGGGTTTTCAGCGTTGCTGGCGGCTTCTATGACGTAGAGCCAGTCCTTTCAAGAAGTTCCTGAGGAACTGATCGCCGCATTCCCGGTAGTTTTTATGTCCTTTCGTTCTGAACAACGCGCTCAGTTCCGGCTTGGACACGCTCAGCCCAGCCAGTTCCAGGACTTTGTGCATATCCTCTTCTTTCAACTCAAAGGCAACCCGCAGTTTCTTCAGTATGGCGTTGTTGCTTAAGCGGGATTCCGGTTTTTTATGCTGATCCGGCCTGGCCTCCATCTTGCCCCTGTGGTGAATGATCAAGCCATCCAGAAACGACACCAAGACCTCGTCGCCGCACTCGACAAAACCTTCTTCCTCTTCTTTCTTCAAGAAGTTCGTGACATCGGATTGTTCGATGTCACACCCGGCCAGTTTGATTATCGCCCCTACTTTTGCGTCACTAAGATCCAGCGCATAGCGTATGCTTCGTAACACATCATTATTGATCACCGTTCACTCCGATCTCATTCACCAATGCATTTAGGGCGCGCGCAGCTCCCTTAGGCCGGTTCGATTAAACGCTTTATTTTCTTTCACGGCAAGCGCCAACGCCCCCTCCTGGCAAAACCGGGAAAGGGCGTTGGCCTCAACCGACAAAGCGGATAAAATGACCGGCAACGTCGCATCCATGAAGGGACAAAAACCATGAACCTGCCCGCTTTCAAATTTCCCCGGCCGCTTGGCGCAGCGCTGGCGCTGCTGCCGAAATACCCCCATTCGCTGTTCTTCAGCCAGGCACTGAACCTGGCGCTGGGCCGGCTGATCAAGCCCGAACTCCTGGAGCCGCTGCATGGCAAGCGGATCAGCATCCGCGTCACCGATGCCGGCATCGGTTTTTTCTTCACCATCAACAGCTCGGGCTTCGTCGCCTGCCGGGACGACAAGGCGCCGGATCTTGCCATCAGCGCCACCGCCCACGATTTTCTCCTGCTCGCCACGCGCAAGGAAGACCCCGACACCCTGTTTTTCAGCCGCCGCCTCGTGGTGGAAGGCGACACCGAACTTGGGCTGATAGCCAAAAACACCCTGGATACCGTGGAACTGCCGAAGCTGGATTTTTCCCTGCTCCTGCCCGGAAAAATACTGGAAAAGACTGCATCACGGCTGCTTTCCGCCGGGTAAGAATTCTTATCCATTGTGGATAAATGAATCTGCATTTCTTCTTGACATACCACAACTGAGTGGGTAAATTTATATTGTTGATCACAACATCTTGTGGTTTTCAATTTCGATCCGCCGGGCTTCCTGCAACCCACGGAAGATGCGGAAGAATCGACTAAAACAAAAAATCATGTCAACGAGGAGGAAGAGATGGCAGAGATCCGGCCGGAAGGCGACAGCATCAGTTTGATATCCATCCCCAGGAACGTACTCAAGCGCGATGGCTCGCTGGTACCGTTCGATTCAGACAAGATCCGTTCCGCCATCCAGCGGGCCGGCGCCGCATCGGGTGAATTCGACCCCAATGAAGCGATCCTGCTCACCGCCCAGGCGGTCAAGGTGCTAATACACAAGTTTCGCTCCGAGCCGCCCCACATCGAGAAAATTCAGGATGCAGTCGAACAGGTACTGATTTCCGCCAACCACCTCAAAACCGCCCGCGCCTACATCGTCTACCGCGAGCAGCACACCAAGCTGCGCCAGGACCGCAAGACCGTGGTGGACGTGGAAAGCTCTATCAACGAATACCTCAACCAGATGGACTGGCGCGTAAACGCCAACGCCAACCAGGGTTACAGCCTGGGCGGCCTGATCCTGAATGTTTCGGGCAAGGTGGTGGCCAATTACTGGCTGAACCATGTTTATCCGCCGGAAGTGGGCGTGGCCCACCGCGAAGGCGACATCCACGTGCACGACCTCGACATGCTGGCCGGCTATTGCGCCGGCTGGTCGCTGCGCACCCTGCTCAACGAGGGCCTCAACGGCGTGCCGGGCAAGGTCGAGGCCGGTCCGCCCAAGCACATGTCGAGTGCGGTGGGGCAGATCGTCAACTTCCTCGGCACCCTGCAGAACGAATGGGCAGGCGCGCAGGCCTTTTCGTCCTTCGACACCTATATGGCGCCCTTCATCCGCAATGACAAGCTGCCCTATGCACAAGTCAAGCAGTACATTCAGGAGCTGATCTACAACCTCAATGTGCCGTCGCGCTGGGGCACGCAGACTCCCTTTACCAACCTCACCTTCGACTGGGTGTGCCCGGAAGACCTGCGCGAGCAAATCCCCATCATCGGCGGCAAGGAGATGCCCTACAGCTACGGCGACCTGCAGGCCGAGATGGACATGATCAACCGCGCCTATATCGAGGTGATGACCACCGGCGACGCCAAGGGGCGAGTTTTCACTTTCCCCATCCCGACCTACAACATGACGCCCGATTTTCCGTGGGAAAGCGAAAACGCCACCCTGCTGTTCGAGATGACGGCGAAATACGGTCTGCCCTACTTCCAGAATTTCATTAATTCCGAGCTCAAGCCCAACATGGTCCGCTCCATGTGCTGCCGCCTGCAGCTCGACCTGCGCGAACTCCTGAAGCGCGGCAACGGCCTTTTCGGCAGCGCCGAGCAGACCGGTTCGGTCGGTGTGGTCACCATCAATTGCGCCCGCCTGGGCTACCTCTATCAGGGCAACGAAGCGGCCCTGCTCAGCCGCCTCGACGAACTGATGGAAATCGGCAAGAACAGCCTGGAGATCAAGCGCAAGGTGATACAGCGCCATATGGATGCGGGGCTGTTTCCCTACACCAAGCGTTACCTCGGCACCCTGCGGAACCATTTCTCCACCCTGGGGGTCAACGGCATCAACGAGATGATCCGCAACTTCACGCAGGACGAACACGACATTACCTCGGAATGGGGCCATCAGTTCGCGGTGCGCCTGCTCGATCACGTGCGCGCCAAGATGCTTGCGTTCCAGGAGGAAACCGGACACATGTACAACCTCGAAGCCACCCCGGCGGAAGGCACCACCTACCGCTTTGCCAAGGAAGACCGCAAGCGCTTCTCCGACATCATCCAGGCGGGCAGCAAGGAAATGCCCTACTACACCAACTCTTCCCAACTGCCGGTCGGCTTTACCGACGATCCCTTCGAAGCCCTGGAGCGGCAGGAAGAACTGCAGCGCAAGTACACCGGCGGCACCGTGCTGCACCTGTACATGACCGAGCGCATCACCACTGCCGAGGCCTGCAAGACCCTGGTGCGCCGCTCCCTGGAGCGCTTCAGCCAGCCCTATATCACGATCACGCCGACGTTTTCGATTTGCCCCAAGCACGGGTATCTTGAGGGTGAACATAAATACTGCCCGAAATGCGACCAGGAACGTCTTGCCGAAAAACGCAGGCAACTGGCGAATGCCTGATTCCCACGCCTAATACTATCAAAGGAGATAACCATGACCGACCTCTCGAACCAGAGCAATCTCAAGACGGAAACCATCGCCCTGACCGATGAAGAGCGCCAGCCCTGCGAAGTGTGGACCCGCGTGATGGGCTATCACCGGCCGGTCGCCTCGTTCAACATCGGCAAGAAGGGCGAGCACGCCGAGCGCACCTACTTCACGGAGTCGCGCGCGGAACTCTGCGCCTGATCATTGCAATACCGGCTGCAACAGGGCGCGCAGTGAACCAACTGCCGCGCCCTTTCGGCACTCTACTCAGCCAGGCATCATGACCATCCAGATTGGCGGCTTCACCCCCCTGACCAGCACCGACTTCCCCGGCTGCCTGTCGGCGGTGATATTCTGCCAGGGCTGCCCCTGGCGCTGCGGCTACTGCCACAACCCGCATCTCATTCCGCGCCAGGGCGAACAGATGCAGGAGTGGCCGGCCATAACAGGCTTTCTGCGCCGCCGCCAAGGGCTGCTGGACGCGGTTGTCTTCAGCGGCGGCGAGCCGACGCTGCAGGATGGCCTGCAATCCGCCATCGGCGAAGTCCGCGATCTCGGCTTCAAAGTCGGGCTGCACACCGGCGGCACTTACCCCTCGCGCCTGGCCGAACTCCTGCCGCTGCTCTCCTGGGTGGGCATGGACATCAAGGCTGCTTTTGCGGATTACGCCAAGGTGACCGGGACCCCGGAAAGCGGGGAAAAAGCCCGAGCAAGCGCCCGCCTGCTGCTGGAAAGCGGCGTGCCCTACGAGTTCCGCACCACGGTTCACCCCCTATTTCATACACCGGAGTCCTTGCTGCGGCTGGCGGAGGAATTGCGGGCGCTGGGTGCCCGGCATTACGTGCTCCAGGAATTTCGCCCCCAGGGGTGCGCTGACGGGGCGGTAAGCGCCCACTCTGCACGGGAACTACTGGACGAGGCCTTATGCAGTCGCATCGGAGCGATGTTTGCAACCTTCTCCGTGCGACGCACGTAAAAACCCCCGCTTGCGTGCTAGCCTTTCTATTTATCCCAGATTATCCATTAGAGCCAAAACTCCGTTGTGGGAGCGGCGCCAGCCCTCCCCTCAATCCCCTCCCGCGAGCGGGAGGGGAGGCGATCGCTCCTTCCCCCGCTTGCGGGGGAAGGTTGGGATGGGGGTTGGCCGCGATTTGCGGCCGCATTCGCGCCGGGGGCGGCGCTCCTACATGCACAAGCATTCCAATGGACAATATGTGTTTATGTTTTGAATTTGCAGTGGGTAGCACCCCTCCTTGGCCGATGACTGAGGGGAAATTTCTTGGTTTTTGGCGTCTAATTGCATAAATTGGCAATAAAGGAGTGTTTCATGGAGTCCAATGACCTGTCCGCCCTCAACACCCGTTTCGCCATTCCCGGCCATGTGCAGTTCAAGGAAGGGCCGGGCGGGTTGGCTGTGGCTGAAATCGCCAACACCCATGCCGAGTCCATGATCGCCTTGCAGGGCGCCCATGTGATGACCTGGCAGCCGCGCGGCCAGGAGCCGGTGCTGTGGCTGTCGCGCCATGGCAAGTTCGCGCCGGGCAAATCGATCCGCGGCGGGGTGCCGATCTGCTGGCCGTGGTTTGGCCCTCATGCCAAGGATGCCTCGCTGCCGGGCCATGGCTTTGCCCGCACCGTGATGTGGGAGGTGAAGGAAACCGGGGCGCTGACGGATGGCGCGACCTTTCTCCGCTTCGGCCTGATCGAGACCGACGCCATCCGTGCCCAGTGGCCGCACCCCTCAAGTGTCGAGCTGCGGGTGACAGTAGGCGCCGAGCTGCGGGTCGAACTGCGTACACGCAATAGCGGCGGCGCGTCTTTCCAGCTGGGCGAGGCCTTCCATACCTATTTTCACATCAGTGACGTGGCCGACATGGCGATCCGCGGGCTGGAAGGCTGTGCCTATCTGGACAAGGTGGATGGCTTTTCGCGCAAGACCCAGCAGGGCGCAGTGGTGATCGGAAGTGAAGTCGACCGGGTGTATCTCGACACCGAGGCCGACTGCCTGATAGACGATCGCGGCCTCAAGCGGCGGATTCGCATTGCCAAGCGTCAGAGCCGCTCTACCGTGGTGTGGAACCCGTGGACGGAAAAAGCCGAAAAGATGGGGGATTTCGGCCCGCAGGGCCATCGCGGCATGGTCTGCGTGGAAACCGCCAACGCGCTGGATAATGTGGTGACCGTGACGCCCGGCGCGGAACATGGCCTGCTGGCGGTGA
>JAJYUW010000114.1 GCA_021792335.1 Pseudomonadota bacterium
CGCCGAGATCATCCAGGGCCTCGGCAACCCGCGCCTGGACGAGCTGATCGGCGACCAGGCCGACGAGCTGCGCATCGACATCGAGCTGGTGCGCGGCGCCTCCCACACCTTCGACCGCGCAGCCTACCTCGCCGGCAAGCAGACGCCGGTATTTTTCGGCTCGGCGATGAACAACTTCGGCGTGCAGTCCCTGCTCGACGCCATCGTCGAGCTGTCGCCCGCCCCGCTGCCGCGTCCGGCGCAAAGCCGCGCGGTGGAACCCGACGAACCCAGGTTCAGCGGCTTCGTGTTCAAGATCCAGGCCAACATGGACCCCAAGCACCGCGATCGCATCGCCTTCATCCGCATCTGCTCGGGCCGCTTCGACCGCGGCATGAAAATCAGGCAGGTGGCGAGCGGCAAGCTGTTCACGGTGAGCAACGCCATCACCTTCATGGCGCAGGACAGGAACACCGCCGACGAGGCCTACGCCGGCGACATCATCGGCATCCCCAACCACGGCACGATCCGGCTGGGCGACACGTTCAGCGAAGGCGAAGACCTCAAGTTCACCGGCATCCCCTCGTTCGCGCCGGAAATCTTCCGCCGCGCCCAGATCAGGAATCCGCTCAAGATAAAGCAGTTGCAAAAAGGCCTGCAGCAGCTGGCCGAGGAAGGCGCGACCCAGCTGTTTCGCCCGATCGCCAGCAATGACCTGGTGCTGGGCGCGGTCGGCATGCTGCAGTTCGATGTGGTGGCGCACCGCCTGCAGTATGAATACGGGGTTGACGTGTTGTTCGAGCCCTACGACGTCGCCACCGCGCGCTGGCTGCGCGGCCCTGAAGCCGAGCTGAAGAAGCTCGCCGACAAGCACGGCTTCAACGTCGCGCTGGACGGCGCCGACGACTATGTCTACCTGGCGCCGAACCGCGTCAACCTGAACCTGACCCAGGAACGCTTCCCGGAAATCAAGTTCCTGGAAACAAGAGAGATTTTCTAACGGGCATGGCAATTTTGCCATCCCTGAATAATGAAACTCGCCCTGCCCGTTTCCCTCACCCCTAGCCCTCTCCCGCCTGCGGGAGAGGGGGACGAGGTACGCTTCGTGCGTTTACGTTAACCGCCGGTAAAGCGGATGATGTGGCGCCGGTCGCGCTTGGTGGGACGGCCCTGGCGCTCCGCGCCGGGGGTGGCCTCCGCCTTCAGCCGCGCCGCCAGCGCCTCGCGCGCGGCGCGGCTTTCCTCCTTTTCCGCGTACAGCTTGACCGCCTCGCTGGCCGGCCCGCGGCGTGGCGACAGGCCGCGCACTGCAACGACAAACAGAAAATGGCCGATGCGGATTTCGAGCATGTCGCCGATGCCGACGGCTTTCGCCGGCTTGATGCGTGCGCCGTTGAGATGAACCTTGCCGCCTTCGACCGCGTCCGCAGCCAGCGAGCGCGTCTTGAAAAAACGCGCCGCCCACAGCCACTTGTCGATGCGCAATTTCGCGCCGTCTTCGTTCATGTCAGACTAGAAACGGCGCGGCATTAGTGTCAGCACGAGTTCGCGCAGCACGGGCGATGATACATCGTGCGCGGTGAACCTGACCCGCGCCAGCGGTTTTTCGATCGCCACCACCTGCGCCAGATTCGCCGGGGTGCCCAGCACCACCGCATCGCAAGGCGTCCGGTTGATGGACAGGCGCAGCTCTTCCAGTTGTCCGGCGCTGTAGCCCAGGGCGGGCAGCACTGAACCGAGCCGCGGGTATTTTGCGTAAGCCTCATGCAAGGAGCCAACGGCATACGGGCGCGGATCCACCAGCTTCGCGCCGAGCTGCCGCGCCGCCCAGGCGCCCGCCGCCTCGGACAGGCCGCCGTGGGTGACCGAAGGGCCGTCCTCCACCACCAGCACATGCTTGCCGCGCACCCGTTCCGGCCGATCCACTGTTGCCTCGGACACCATCAGCACCACCGGCGCGGCGGGGTTGAGCATCCGCGCCGCCGCCCTGGCGCGCTCGACATCTTCTTCGCGGGCGACATTCACCTTGTTGATCACGATAATGTCTGCCGCGAGGATGTTGGCCTCGCCCGGGAAATAGTCCGCTTCCTCGCCGGGACGCAGCGGATCGAGCACGGTGATGGTGAGATCGGGCCGGTAGAAGGCCATGTCATTGTTGCCGCCGTCCCACAGGATGACGTCCCCCTCCGCCTCGGCGCGCTGCAGGATCAGGCCGTAATCCACGCCGGCAAACACCACCCCGCCCTCGTCCACATGCTGCTGGTATTCCTCCATCTCCTCGACGGTGATGCCGGCGCCGGTCACATCTTCGGTCGTGGCATAGCGTTCCACTGCCCGTTCGAACCTGCCATAAGGCATCGGATGGCGCACTGCCACCGCCTTCAGTCCCGCAGCGGCAAGAGCGGCACGCACATAGCGGGTAACCGTGCTCTTGCCCGCGCCGGTGCGGGCCGCGACCACGGCGATGACCGGCTTGGCGGCTTTGAGCATGGTGTCGTTCGGCCCGAGCAGGTGGAAGGATGCGCCGCAGGCAAAGGTCAATGAGGCAAGGTGCATCACCTGTTCGTGGCGCACGTCGCTGTAGGCGAAAAACACATCCTGCACGCCGTAGCGGCGGATCAGCTCGGGCAGCTCGTTTTCCGGAAAAATCGGAATGCCTTCCGGATAGCGCGGGCCGGCCAGGAATGCGGGGTAGGTGCGATGCTCGATGTAGGGAATCTGGGCGGCGGTGAAGGCAACCAGTTCGTAGCCGGCGTGGTCGCGGAAAAACACGTTGAAATTGTGGAAATCCCGCCCCGCCGCGCCCAGGATGATGGCTTTACGCGCCGGGGCCACGATCAGTGCCGGGTCTGTCCGGCAGCCACCGGGTTGGCGGCGAAAATCTGCTCGGCGTCCACTGCGTCGAACACGTAATGCCGGTTGCAAAATTCGCAATCGGCCTCGATGTAACCGGTTTCCGCGAGCAGCGCGCGAACGTCGTTCTGGCCCAGCATGCGCAGGGTATGGGCGACGCGCTCACGCGAGCAGTTGCAGCCGAAGTGCACCGGCGTGCTGTCGAAGAGGCGGATATCCTCCTCGTGGAACAAGCGGCGGATGATATCCCGCGTGGAAAGATCCAGCAGTTCCTGCCGGGTGATCGTCGCACCGAGATGGGTGACGCGGTTCCAGGCATCCGCGTCGCCGTCCTCGCCATCGGGCATTTTTTGCAGCAGCATCCCGGCCGCGCCGCTCTCGTCTGCCGCCAGCCACAGCCGCGTGTCGAGCTGCTCGGAGCGGCGCATGTAATGCTCCAGCACCTCCGCCACGCTGCCGCCCTCCAGGTCGACGATCCCCTGGTAGGTCTGCCTGCCCTGTTTCGGGTCTATGGTGATGACGAACCGCCCCTCGCCCACCAGTTCGCGCAGGCTGGCGCCATCGGCGATGTCGCCCTGCCAGTGAGACATGGCCCGCATCGTCAGATCGGCCCCGCACTCCACCACCAGGAGCTTGACCGGTCCGCCGCCCTGTATCTGCATGATGAGCGAACCGCTGAACTTGAGCGTGGCGGCAAGCAGCGCGGCTGCCGCCATCAGCTCACCGAGCAGGCTGCGCAGCAGCGGCGGATAGTCGCACCGCTCCAATACGGCCTGCCAGGTCGCGTCGAGATGAACGGCCTCGCCGCGCACTGCGGCGTGCTCGAACATGAAACGCTGCAAACTGTCGCGCTGCTTCAAATTATTCCTCGTAGCAAAAAACATTTGGATTACATTTGGATTAAAATAAATTAATAAAAAGTTCTTTTTCAATTTTACTGCGCCAGGTCCCATCGCCGGAAAATGGATCAATCGAAAGTCGCCCACTGCATCGAAACCCTGTGCCAAAAAGGCTGCAGGGAAGTTGCATGCACCATACTCGCCCTCGAGCAGGATGAGCCGGTGGAAGAGCTGCTGCATCTCAGCGAGGAAGAGCGCCTGGCAGTGCTGGTCGAGCTGAAATCCATCATGGCCGTTTACGGCGGAAATTTCTGCGGGCCGGCCTAGCCCGGATAAAAACTACTTGGGTCCAGACCGCTTTCTCGCCTGGAAACCCGCCACCCCCCTGACTATTTCACTATAAGGCAACGCCTGCAGGCTGCCGAAACGCGCCTGTGCCTCGGACACCAGGTCATGAATGTCCGCCACCCCCGCCTCCGCGGCCAGTTCCGGCCGCAACGCCCCCTGCAGACCGCGCAGGCCGCCGCATTGCACTTTCACGTCCTTGGCATGGGGCAGGGGCTCGTCGGCATGCGTCAACTTGAGCGCGAAGGCCGCATTGCGCCGCAACAGTCCGAGCAGGAGCACGCAATCGCCCTGCGCCCGGTGATCGAGACAGTTTACCGTCACCCGCTCCGCGATGTTGACGCGCCTCGATTCACGGCAGGCGCATTGGCAGATCAGGACCGCTTTTTCGAACGGGCAGGCGAGCGGGCTGACTGCCCGATAGGCATCTTTGAACGCGCGCTCGTCCATCTCAGTAAATCGGCTGTTCAGGGCTCAATAATCGTCGCCGGTCATCGGTTGCGGCTCGCGCACCTGGTTCAGCGTATCTTCAGCCTGAAGCTCGTCTTCGCCAAAAACCACCTTGACAGTGTAATTGTCGGCTGCCGTCATGCCCCCGCGCACGGACTTGGCAAAGGCGCTGGCCTCCTTGAAATTGGTGTATGCGCCTATCTTCTCCAGTTGCTTGAAAGGAGGGCGGATTTTATATACGAAATAAGGCATGAGGCACTCCTGAATACGGGGTTGAGAAAAAGAATTATAGCGGCCTTATGACCGTCGATGAGCAAATGAATAATATTGTTTAAACTGGGGTCCGTGGTAAGATTTTCAAGATGGAATCACTAGGAGCCTGTCGGACTTGAAGAATCGAAGCGAAACGGGTCAAGCAGGCAAGCCGCGCAGCGGATGCTCGCAAAATTCGGCTGGGCGAGGACAGATTTTGCCGGTTTTGCAGGTCAATAGTCATTCTATTGACCAAAAAAACGGCGAAATATGGACCGGCCAGGCGGATTTGCAGCCGATTTCCTTTAAGTCCGACAGGCTCCTAGATAGTGAATTTTCATGAGCGAACCGATCAACTTCCAGGAAAAGAGTTTCCTGGTTATCGATGACAGCCCCGGCATGCGCGCTTCCCTGCGCACCACTATAAGCACCCTGGGCGGCATACGCATCGATATGGCAGGAAATGGCATCGAGGCCGTCAACCGCCTGGAACAGCGCGCCTATGACATCATTTTGTGCGACTACGACCTGGGCGGCGGCAAGGACGGACAGCAACTGCTGGAAGAAATCAAGCGCCGCAAGCTGGTCAAGCATTCCGCCATTTTCATGATGGTGACCGCCGAGCAAAGTTACGAGAAAGTCGTCAGCGCAGTCGAACTGGCGCCCGACGACTACCTGATCAAACCCTTTACCGGCGAGGTGCTGCGTCTGCGGCTGGAGCGTCTGGCGCAGAAAAAAACCTACTTCGCGCCCGTTTACGACCTCATGGACCGGCAGGATTACCGCCAGGCGATCCAGGTTTGCGACGAACTGCTGAAAAACCCCAACCAGCACCTGGTCGACCTGATCCGGGTGAAAGCCGAGATATGCATGCTGCTCGGCGACTATGTCATCGCCAAGGCGCTGTATGAACAGGTGCTGGCAATGCGGGAGATTCCCTGGGCGCGGATGGGCCTCGCCAAGTCACTGTTCAAGCAAAATAATTTTAATGAAGCCGCCGAGGTTTTCCGGCAGGTGACGGAAGCGAGCCCAAATTACATGGAAGCCTACGACTGGCTGGCAAAATCCTATTCCGCGACGGGCGACGAGAAAGCCGCCCAGCAGGCGCTGATGGTGGCGGCAGGAAAATCGCCGCGCATGCTGCAGCGCCGCAAGCTCCTTGGCGTGGCCGCCTACCAGAATGACGATCTTGAAACCGCGCAGGACTCCTTCGAAGCCGTGCTCGAATTCGGCAAGAATTCAGCGCTCACCTCCCCCGAAGACTATGCCAACCTGAGCCGGGTGTTCATCGACAAAGGCAGTTGCGACCAAGCCCTGGCGGTGATGAAAAACGCCCGAAAAGCCTTCAAGAACTCTCCGGAGGTGTTGCTGCATGGCGCCGTCATGGACAGCCTGGCCTACCAGAAGACCGGCGACACAAAAGCCGCCGAAGCCGAACTGAAAAAGGCGCTGGAATACTTTCACGACTGCGACAGCAAACCGGGCGGCGTTTCCCTTGATATCGCGCGCGCCTGCTTCCAGCTCGGGGACGAGGAAACAGGCAAGGAAATCGTCCAGGACTTCATCAAGAACAATCACGATGACCAGAAAATCCACCGCCACGCCGAGGATATGTTCAGGAAGATCGGGCTGGAGGACAAAGGCAAGGAAATTATCCGCGATTCCTCGCGGGTCGTCATCGCGCTCAACAACCAGGCGGTCCGGATGGCCCAGGCAGGCGATCTGAAGGGCTCGGTCGACCTGCTGATGCAGGCGGTGGCGGAATACCAGGAAAACACGGTGATCGTGCTCAACGCCGCCCACGCCATTCTGGCGTACATGCAGAAACAGGGTTGGGACGAGGAGCTAAGCCAGTCGGCAAAACGGTACCTGGCTACCGTGAAGCAGCGCGACCCCGACAACCAGAAATACCTGATGCTGTCGGATCTGTACAGGGATGTCGCGCAACAATACGGGTTTAATATATGATGTTCTTGCAAAACACATAAGCAAAGCGGGATTATTTTCAGCTGACGGCTGAAAAAGTGGATTGGGCGCTGCCATTGCTGGCAAGATGGAGGTTCTGAAGACTACATCGAGCGCCCGACATGAA
>JAJYUW010000115.1 GCA_021792335.1 Pseudomonadota bacterium
AGAATTTCCGCTCGTCTCATTCGCTCCACTTCAGATCTACGGTTTGAATGAGGAAGATGCTCAAAATCTGCGATATTTTTTTGCTCAGAATAAGGTCGTAATATCCAACCTGTATGGATTTCGGCGTCCTGAAGATCGTAGCGTCTTTTAATTACAGAGACTTCACGATCGCAGTCGTTCCAATGCCAGATTGGGACTGCTATTCCAGCAAGAATAAAATGCGAGGTATTGCCAGGAACGCTTGAGGTGCCCGACTCATCAATGTAACAAAGATACATAGTTTCGGAGCGCCCTTGGGCGGGAAAGGAGCAAAAAAAAGCGACTGGGTATTAGGGCTTATAGCCCCAAGACGAGGCGCTCGGCGACTCATCCCAGACGCAATTTAACTATAGGCTAAGATGGCCTCATTTGTCAATATCCAATTGGTATGACGTGTTCAGAAGAATCCGCCATCAGTAATGATAAAAAGTCACTGATTTCAGCTCAAACGGTCAAATTCCCATATTGATAATATAAAAAGCGATTCATGGAAGGGGTGCTGAAGGTCTCAAATTGACACTTTTTAGTCTCTGAGGAGGCATTGCGTGTAGCTTGTCAGATTTAGCCTAGCCCTTTCTTTCCAACACCGCGGCAAAGAACCCATCCGTGCCATGCACGTGCGGCGCGAGCTTGAAGTATTTGCCCGTGTCCAGCGGGATGTGCTGCTGCGCCAGCACCTCGGAGGCGGCGCGAAATTCGAACTCGGGGTGGGCGGCGAGGAAGGCCTCGACGATATGCTCGTTTTCCTCCGCCAGGATGCTGCAGGTGGCGTACACCAGCCGTCCGCCGGTTTTGACAAGACGTGCGGCGGCCGTGAGGATGGCGGCCTGCTTTTGCGTCAGTTCCTCGATATCCTGCGGTTTCTGGCGCCATTTCAGGTCGGGGTTGCGGCGCAGGGTGCCGAGTCCGCTGCACGGGGCGTCCACCAGCACGCGGTCGAGTTTGCCGGCGAGGCGCTTGATCTTGATGTCGTTCTCGTTGGCGATCAATTGGGGATGCAGGTTGGACAGGCCGGAGCGCTTGAGGCGCGGCTTGAGCTGTTTGAGGCGCTTTTCCGACACGTCGAAGGCGTAGAGGCGTCCCTGGGAGTGCATCAGGGCACCCAGCAGCAGGGTCTTGCCGCCAGCCCCGGCGCAGAAGTCCGCCACCATCTCCCCACGCCTCGGTGCAAGCAGGTAGCCGAGCAACTGGCTGCCTTCGTCCTGCACTTCGATCTTCCCGCTGAGAAACAGGGGGTGGCGGTTGATCGCCGGTTTTTCCTTGAGCCGCACGCCGACCGGGGAATAGGGTGTCGCGGAGGCTGCAATGCCGTCGCGCGCCAGGATGGCCAGCACTTCATCGCGGCCGGCGAGCACGGTATTGACGCGCAAATCAAGCGGCGCGGGTTGCAGCATGCCCCGCGCCAGGGTGAGAATTTCGTCTGCAGAGAAGCGGGCCGCCAGGCTTTCCACCAGCCAATCGGGAAAGTCAGCCTGAATCGCCAGCGGCAGGTCGTCGGTGGAGACGGCCTTGACCTGCTTCAGCCAATCCGCTTCGCCGGGCTTGAGCACCGGCTCCAGTTCGCGCAGGCTCAGGCCCTGGAGTTTTGCCAGATGGGCCAGGATGAGGTGGCGCGGGCCGGTTTCGGGTACCGCGAGGTGCTCCAGCAGGCGCTTGCGACGCAATACGGCAAAGACCGTTTCGGCGACAAAGGCGCGGTCTTTCTGGCCTAGCTCGTGGTTCTGCCGGAAATAGCGGCTCAAGCTCGCGTCCGCCGGATAGGCGAGAGGCAGAATTTCGGTCAGGGCGTGAACTGCATGGCCGAGGCGGGTTTCGGTGAGCTGCATGGTTTCGTCGTTCCGGTTGGTTTTGAAGCATCCAGCCACGGATTAACACGGATTACACGGATGAGTCTTCCGTGAATTTATCTGCGTAATCCGTGGCCAAATCGTTTTTCAGGGTCATTGCGTAATCGCGATCTCGTTCGCCAGCAGCACCAGCCCGTCGCCGTCCTGATCAACCTGGCTGATTTTCACCGGCAGGTAATGGTAATCGGCGGCAAGCCATACTTCCGTGTCCTTTTCGCCTTCCTCGCGCTGTTTGCCGAGGTGCAGGGTATTCAATTTGCCCATCGGGGTGTCCAGGGCTTCCTCCACGACCCAGTAGGCATAACTGTCGAGCTTTCTGCCGTTGGTGACTATCATCCGCACTACGCTGCGCTGCGGCGGGGCAAAGGCGAGCTGGTACATGAAGCTTAACAGATCCTGGGTGCCTTCCGGCAGCTTGAGCGTCTGTTTGTTGCCGCCGCTGGCGAGGGCAAGCGTCATGGCGTTCCAGTCGAACCGGGCGGTGTCGGTCTTGTCCGCGGCCTGTCCCCTTTCTACCCGATAGTCCGAGGGCTTCAGTCCGTCCGGGGTGAGCACACCCTGGCTGAGCTGGGTATACTTGCCGGAGGCAAACAGCGAGAACAGGCCCGTCGCTTCCACCACGCTGGAGAGGGTATAACGTTCGCCATCGAGCTTCCAGTTCTGTTCGGCGCGGCCCACACTGAGGCCTTTTACCCCCTTGAATAGGGTGAAGCGGATGGCTATCCGTTGCGGCATGACCGGTCCCCGGTCGGCGACCGGCTCCGGCGCAGGTGTAGGCGCAGGTTCAGGTTCAGGTTGGGGCGCTGATTTTGCCTGAACAGGGGGTGGTTCGGCAGCCGGCAGGGCGTCCGGTGTTGCGGGCGCCGGGGAAGCTTTCTTCAGCGGCAAGCGCTGCGTCCTGGGTTTCGGCGGATGAGGCCGCGCGGGTTTGGCCGCCTCCCGCTGTGCCAGGGCGGCGGGCGGCGGAATATCCAGCTTGAGTTCCAGTACGGGAGCGGGGGACAGGCTTGGCGGCAAGGAAAAACGGGGGCCGAACAGCAAGGCGAGGTGCAGGGCCAAGGAAAAGCACAGCACCCCGAGCAGTTTTTTCATCCGGTCCGGCATGGAGCTAAATTATTTACGGACAAGCTCTTATTCCTCTTCGAAACTCAGGGCGGTCAGGTTTTGTTCGAGCTTTCCGCTGTGGTCCTCAACCACAATCCGCACCGGAAAGTAGTGGCGTTTTTTTGCCAGCCAGATTTCAGTGCCATCCTCATCCGGGGTGCGTTGCTTGACCAGATGGAGCGCCTGGAACTGCCCTGCCGGCGTGGTGATTTTTTCCTCTCCCGCCAGCTTGTAAAGGTACGGATTGAGCTTCTTGCCGGTGGTCATGAACAGCCGGATGTCTTCCTGGCCCGGTGGCACGAACATGAACTGATAGAGCATGCTGAGCCTATCCTGGGTGCCGGGTTCAAGCGGGGTGGTTTCGGTCTTGCCGTCGAAGGTGGAAGACAGGCGCATTTTCTCCCAGTCGAAATCGGCCCGGACGGTTTTGGACGGGTCGGCGTCGCGGCGATCCTCGAAACGCTGCGGGCGCAAGCCGTGCGCTATGATTTCTCCGCTGCTGACAAAGCGTCTTTTCCCCTTTATGAACAGGGCGTAAACACCGCTGGCGGCGGTGACGCTTTCCAGTTGGTAACGGCCATTGCCGTGTTTGAAAGTTTCCGTGACGGTGGCGATTTGCTGGCCCTGTTTGGTGAGGCTGTAGGTGGCGTTGACCCTAAAGGACCCCGATCCGCTACGAGCCATGATACCGTCTCGTGCGGAGTCGTATGCCTGCTGCGGGGCGGCCTGGGCTGCGCAGATCCACAGGCCGATCAGGGCGGCGACCAGGCGTTTCATTGCGCTTCCCACGGCGAGCGCAGGGCGGTTTCCGCGGACTGCTGGTTTTGCAGGATGACATTGCCGTCCCGGGTGATGCTCAGCCGCCCCTCGGCGAACCAGCGGATGGCTTGGGGATAGATGATGTGTTCTTGCTCCAGCACCCGTTCCGCCAGGATGTCTTCGGTATCGCCGGGCAACACCGGAACGGCCGCCTGGGCGATGATGGGCCCCTTGTCGAGGCTGGGGGTAACGTAATGCGCGGTGCAGCCGTGGATTTTTACCCCCTCCGCCAGGGCGCGGGCGTGGGTGTTGAGGCCGGAGAAGGCGGGCAGCAGGGAGGGGTGAATGTTGATCAGGCGTCCGTTGTAATCATGGACGAAGCCGGTGGTGAGTATGCGCATGAATCCGGCCAGCACCACCAGGTCAGGGGAAAATGTGTCGATGCCCGCTGCCAGCGCCTGGTCGAACGCCTCGCGGTCGCCGTAGTCGCGATGGTTCACCACCTGGGTGGGAACGCCATGCCGGCGGGCGATTTCAAGGCCGGCTGCATCGGGCTTGTTGCTGACGACCGCGGCGACCCTGACCGGCAGATTAGCCTCCAGGATCGCCTGCATGTTGCTGCCGCGTCCCGAGATGAGGATGACTATGGACTTCATTGCACCAAAGTCTGGGCTTGCCCTTCGGCGCGTGCTTCGATGCTGCCGATCTGCCATACGGTTTCGCCCGCATCGCGCAGCAACTGCATGGCCTGGTCGGCATGCTCACGGGCAACGATCGCCACCATGCCGATGCCGCAGTTGAAGGTGCGGTGCATTTCGTTTTCCGCGACGTTGCCTTCCTGCTGCATCCAGGAAAACAGCGGCGGCATGTCCCAGCTGTCTTTGCGGATCAGCGCCGTCAGGTTTTCCGGCAGCGCGCGCGGGATGTTCTCCAGCAGGCCGCCGCCGGTAATGTGGGCCATGCCCTTGACCGGCAGGGCCGCCATCAGCGCCAGCAGCGGCTTGACGTAGATGCGGGTGGGCGCCAGCACCACTTCCCGCATGGGGCGGCCATGGAAGTCGGCGTTCAGGTCGATGCCGGTGCGCTCGATGATCTTGCGGATCAGGGAGTAGCCGTTCGAATGGGCGCCGCTGGAAGCGAGCCCCAGTACCGCGTCGCCGGCAACGATGGTCTTTCCGGTGATGATCTTGTCTTTTTCCACCGCGCCGACGGCGAAACCCGCCAGGTCGTATTCGCCGGCCGGGTACATGCCCGGCATTTCCGCGGTTTCTCCACCTATCAGGGCGCAACCCGCCTGCTCGCAGCCCGCCGCGATGCCCTTGATGACGTCGGTGGCGGTGGCGACATCGAGCTTGCCGCAGGCGAAGTAGTCGAGGAAGAACAGCGGCTCCGCGCCCTGCACCAGAATGTCGTTGACGCTCATCGCCACCAGGTCGATGCCGACGGTATCGTGCTTGCCGAGCATGAAGGCAAGCTTGAGTTTGGTGCCGACGCCGTCGGTGCCGGAGACCAGCACCGGGTTCTTGTATTTTTTCGAGATTTCGAACAGGGCGCCGAAGCCGCCCAGGCCGCCCAGCACTTCGGGGCGCATCGTTCTTCTGGCAAAGGGCTTGATGTTTTCCACCAGGGCGTCGCCGGCGTCTATGTCTACCCCGGCATCGCGGTAGCTGAGGGAATTTTTGCTCGAATCGGGCTGGTTCATTTGTGCTTCCGCGTGAAATAGGTTGTGTGCTATTTTACCTGAAATGACCATGAAACGCCTTGACGAACTCAATCTCGACACCCTGATGTGGGGGCTGCTTGCCGCTGTCGCCGGCTGGCTGCTCTACCTGCTCGGCCCGATACTTGCGCCCTTTTTGTTCGCGGCCATTCTCGCCTATGTCTGCAACCCGCTGGTGGAGCGGCTGGAACGGCTGAAAATTCCCCGCACCCTGGGCACGATTTTCGCCATGTCGCTGCTGTTCGGTGCGTTCGTCGTCCTGCTGCTGATCATGATTCCGCTATTCGAGAAACAGGTGACACTGTTCCTTGAACGCCTGCCGGGCTATCTCGATTGGGCCAGGCAGCATCTCGCCCCCTGGCTGAAGGAAAATTTCGGCCTGGAATTGCAGATCGACAGCGCCTACCTGAAGCAGGCGCTGACGGAACACTGGCAAGGCGCCGGCGGCCTGGCCGCGCAATTCCTGCCTTCCCTGAAGAGCGGCGGACTGGCTGTGGTGGCTTTCTTCGCCAATCTGGTGCTGGTCCCGGTGGTGCTGTTTTACGTGCTGCGCGACTGGAACCTGATCGTCGGCCGTATCGACGAATTCATCCCGCGCAGCTGGCACGGGCAGGTCGCTGCGCTGGCGCGGGAAGTGGACGATGTGCTCGGCAGCTTTCTGCGCGGGCAGATTTCGGTGATGCTGCTGATGAGCCTGTTTTATTCGCTCGGCCTGTGGCTGGCCGGGCTGGAGTTGGCGCTGCCGATCGGCATCGTCGCCGGCATGCTGGTGTTCGTGCCCTACCTCGGCATGATAGTCGGACTGACGCTGGCGACGCTGGCGGGCTTGATGCAGTTCCAGAGCCTCAACGGGATGATACCGGTGTGGCTCGTGTTCGGTGCAGGCCAGGCGCTGGAGGGCATGGCGGTGACGCCCTGGCTGGTGGGCGAACGCATCGGGCTGCATCCGGTCGCGGTGATTTTCGCGGTGCTGGCGTTCGGCCAGTTGTTCGGTTTCTTCGGCGTGCTGCTGGCGTTGCCGGCAAGTGCAGTGCTGCTGGTGGGGCTGAGGATGCTGCGGAAGAAATACCTGGAGAGCGGGTTGTATCGGGTCTGAGGGTCTGACGCAGGACAGGCGGCAATAAAAAAGCCCCGGAGCCGTGGCTCCGGGGCTTGGCATTCGTGCGCTAAGACTTAGGCGGCTTGAATGTTGGAAGCTTGTTTACCCTTGGGGCCTTGGGTGACTTCAAACTGCACCTTTTGACCTTCCTTCAGGGTTTTGAATCCGCCCATCTGAATCGCGGAGAAGTGCGCGAAAAGATCTTCGCTGCCATCGTCCGGAGTGATGAAGCCGAAAC
>JAJYUW010000116.1 GCA_021792335.1 Pseudomonadota bacterium
GGACCTAATTGGTGGAGGTAAGCGGGATCGAACCGCTGACCTCTTGCATGCCATGCAAGCGCTCTCCCAGCTGAGCTATACCCCCGAAAGGCCGCCACTATACTTGGCGCCAGGGTTGCTTGTCAATAGGATTGTGCGCCTATGAGAAGCTTTTCACTCGTGCTCTTTAGGGTATGTGCGCAGAAATCCGTTTCAGGGTTTCCTCGCGACCGATCAATTCTAACACAGCGTCAACCGAAGGTGTTTGCGTTTCTCCCGTGACGAGCAGGCGCAGCGGCATCGCCAGTTTGGGGAATTTCAGGCCGTGCGCGGCCACGACAGCCTTCATCAGGCTGTTGATGGACTGTTTGTTCCATTCCGTCTGGCCCAATTTTTCCTGCAATTCGCGGATGACGGGGATGATGTCCGGCGTGATGTGCTCCGCCATCAGTTCGGGCGAAGGTGTCAGCGGCCGGTAGAAATACACGGCGGCGTCGGCCAGTTCCTCGACGGTATTCACCCGCTCCTTGAGCAGGTCGATCACTTCCTCCATGCGCGGCCCTTTCTCGGGGTCGCAGCAATCCGCTTCCATGAAGGGCACTACCAGTTTCGACAGGCGCTGGCTGCCGGTTTTCTTGATGTATTGCTGGTTGAGCCAGAGCAGTTTTTCCGGGTTGAACTTGGCGGGCGATTTGGAGATGGCGTCGAGGTCGAACCACTCGACGAATTGATCCAGGGAAAAAACCTCTTCATCGCCCTGCGCCCAGCCCAGGCGCGCCAGATAATTCAGCAGCGCCTCGGGCAGATAGCCGTCTTCCTCGTACTGCATGACGCTGACTGCGCCGTGACGCTTCGACAGGCGCTCGCCATCATGGCCCAGGATCATCGGCACATGGGCATACTGCGGCAATGGCGCCCCCAGTGCCTTGAGGATGTTGATCTGGCGCGGCGTGTTGTTGAGGTGATCGTCACCGCGGATGACGTGGGTGATGTCCATGTCCCAGTCGTCCACCACCACGCAGAAATTGTAGGTCGGCGTGCCATCGCTGCGCGCAATAATGAGGTCGTCGAGCTCGCTGTTGTGAACCGCAACCCGGCCCTTGACCATGTCTTCGATTGCCACTACGCCGTCGAGCGGGGTCTTGAAGCGCACGACGGGTTGCACGCCGGCGGGCGGGGTGGCCTTGGAGTCGCGCCAGCGGCGGTCATAGCGCGGCTTTAGGCCGGCGGCCATCTGCGCTTCGCGCAACTTTTCCAGTTCTTCCTTGCTGGCGTAGCAATAATAGGCCTTGTCCTCGTCCAGCAGTTGCTGGATCACCTGCCTGTAGCGATCCATGCGCTGCATCTGGTAGAAAGGGCCTTCGTCGTGGTCGAGTCCGAGCCAGCTCATTCCATCCAGGATGGCCTGCACCGATTCCTGGGAGGAGCGTTCGAGATCGGTGTCTTCAATGCGCAGCACGAAGGTGCCTTTGTGCTTGCGCGCGTAGGCCCATGAAAACAGGGCGGTGCGAGCGCCGCCGATATGCAGGTAACCGGTTGGGCTGGGGGCGAAGCGAGTGCGGACCATGTTCTTTTAGTGTAAGGATAAAAGGGGCTATTTTACGACAATCGGAAAGAAACTTCGTGGAAATTGAGGCGGCTGATTTATTGACCTTGTTTGGTCGATATGATTTAATTGCGCCTCTTTATCGGGTGGTTAGCTCAGCGGTAGAGCACTGCCTTCACACGGCAGGGGTCACAGGTTCAATCCCTGTACCACCCACCAAAAAATCGAAAAGCCGGCAACAGCCGGCTTTTCTGCTTTTCGGGTAAAGCAATGCCAACCCCCGTGATTTTTGCCCCCCTCGAATCGGGATTGATGCCACAAATTCGCCACACACGTCCAAATCAATAAATACTCGCCTGATCGAGCGTCCTTTTCGGCCATGGGTGGCATACATATCGGTATGAAGTCGGTATAATTTTGCAACGATAACCCGGCCTCGATCCGATGTTTCGGCTAAGGCTGGTTTTAAAGGGCAACGGTCAACATTCCAAATGGCTTCTCTGAATAAAACCTCGAATCTTCAGAGTCAATCTCTGAGGAATACAAATCGCAAGGCAACCCCCGAGCCGATTTCGCCAAAAATGGCAGGATTGTTTCGTGAAGCAAAGTGGTTGGGGCTGGTTGCCGTTGCCTTATATCTGGTCATAGTCCTGTTCAGCTACGACCAGGCCGATCCCGGCTGGTCGCATAGCGGCAGCCGTCTCGTCGTTCACAATGCGGGCGGGGAGCTGGGGGCCTGGCTGGCGGATACCCTGCTCTATGTGTTCGGTTTTTCCGCTTACGGCTGGGTTGTTTTCGCGCTCTATGTCGTTTGGTGGGGATACCACCGCATCGAAAACGCGGCGCTGAGCGACCGCCGCTCCCTTCTGGTCGCGGCGACGGGCTTCCTGGTCTTGCTGCTTGCAAGCAGTGGCCTGGAAGCGTTGCGCCTGCATAGCCTCAAGGCCGCTCTTCCGCTGGCGCCAGGCGGCATGCTCGGGTCGGTGATCAGCGGCTCTCTGTCCAGGGGCATGGGCTTTACTGGAGCAACGCTGATTTTGCTGTCGTCCATGGCGGTGGGATTCAGCCTGTTTACCGGGATCTCATGGCTGAAGATCATCGAGGGGCTCGGCACAGCCATGGAAAGCAGCTATCTGTGGATCATCAAGGCGTTGGATGTCTGGCAGGATCGCCGTGCCGGGTCGGCCGCCATGAACCAGCGCGAGGAAGTGGTGGCGGAGGAGAAAAAACGCTTCGAGGAGCACAAGCCGATCCATATCGAGAAGCCGGTGATGGATATTCCCCAGATTCCGCTAACCGAGCGCGAGGTGCAGGCGCCCCTGTTCGACAATCTGCCGGACTCTCCGCTGCCGCCGCTGAACCTGCTGGACGAGGCGGAGGCCGATGCGGAAACGCTCAGCCCGGACATCCTGGAATACACATCGCGCCTGATCGAGCGCAAGCTGGCCGATTTCGGCGTCGAGGTAAAAGTCATCGCCGCCTATCCCGGCCCGGTGATCACGCGCTACGAGATCGAGCCGGCGGTGGGCGTGAAGGGCAGCCAGATCACCAATCTGGTCAGGGATCTGGCACGCGCCTTGTCGGTGGTCAGCATCCGCCTGGTGGAAACCATCCCCGGCAAGAACTGCATGGGTCTGGAAATTCCCAACCCCAAGCGGCAGATCGTGCGCCTGCGCGAGATTCTCGGTTCCAAGGTGTATGCCGACATGGGCTCGCCGCTCACTATCGCGATGGGCAAGGACATCGCCGGCAAGGCGATCGTGGCGGACCTGGCGAAAATGCCCCACGCGCTGGTGGCAGGCACTACCGGCTCGGGCAAGTCGGTGGCGATCAACGCCATGATCCTGTCCCTGGTCTACAAGGCCGATCCCGCCAAGGTGAGGCTGATCCTGGTTGACCCGAAAATGCTCGAGCTTTCGGTTTACGAGGGCATCCCCCACCTGCTTGCGCCGGTGGTGACGGACATGAAGCACGCCGCTAACGCGCTCAACTGGTGCGTGGCGGAGATGGAGCGGCGCTACCGCCTGATGTCCGCGCTGGGCGTGCGCAACTTGGCCGGTTACAACCAGAAGGTGCGCGAAGCGGAAAAATCCGGTGAGAAGCTGCCCAACCCTTTCAGCCTGACACCGGACGCGCCCGAGCCGCTGGAGGAATTGCCCTTCATCGTGGTACTGATCGACGAGCTGGCCGACATGATGATGATGGTGGGCAAGAAGGTCGAGGAACTGATCGCGCGCCTGGCACAGAAGGCGCGCGCATCCGGCATCCACCTCGTGCTGGCGACGCAAAGGCCGTCGGTGGACGTGATCACCGGCCTGATCAAGGCCAACATCCCGACCCGCGTCGCCTTCCAGGTATCGAGCAAGATCGACTCGCGCACCATCCTCGACCAGATGGGCGCCGAAGCCCTGCTCGGCCAGGGCGACATGCTCTACCTGCCGCCCGGCAGTGGCTACCCGCAGCGGGTGCACGGCGCCTACGTCGCCGACCACGAGGTGCACAAGGTGGTGGAATATCTGAAAGCGCTCGGCTCGCCGGATTACGTCGAAGGCATCCTCGATGCGCCGGAAGTGGCCGGCGAGGGCGAGGGCGGCGAAGTGGGCGGCGACGCCGAATCCGACCCGATGTATGACCAGGCCGTGGCGCTGGTGCTCAAATCGCGCCGCGCCTCCATCTCGCTGGTGCAACGCCAGCTCAGGATCGGCTACAACCGTGCGGCAAGGCTGATCGAGCAGATGGAGCGGGCGGGGCTGGTGTCGGCGATGCAGAGCAACGGAAATCGGGAAGTGCTGGTGAAGGGGACGGAATAGCCGTGTTGCCGAGCCTCACCCGTTAGACGGGCGAACCCGGGAAGGGAGGGTGTCGCTCGCGGGCGGAGATTTCCGTACGCCCCCAGCCTGAGGCAGGATCCGTATGCGGCAATGCTCTACGTACAGATCTGTGCGGGGACGGCAGGTAATTGCTGTCCCTCCCGCAACTTCTCTCATGCCACTCAAGCAGCGGTTCAAATCTTGAAGCGGCTGACCGTATCCCGCATGGAATTTGCCAATTCATCCAACTGGAGCGCTGCATTGGCCGATTCATTGGCGGCAGCGCTGTTTCTTTCGGTGATTTGCGCCACTTTCTCGACATGGCCGGCAATGTTGTTGCTGGCACTGCTTTGCTCGGCGAGCGCCACGGTGATTCCGTTGACGACCTGGATCACTTGGCCGGCGCCGTCACTGATCTGGTTGATTGCATCGCCGGCCTGATGCGCCAGGGCGACGCCGCTATCGACCTGATGCACCGTTCCGCCCATGGAGGTGACCGCGGCTTGGGCGCTGGCCTGCATGGCGCCGATCATTCGGGTGATTTCCTCTGTTGCCTTGGTGGTACGTTCAGCCAGTTTGCGCACCTCGTCGGCCACAACCGCGAAGCCGCGCCCTTGTTCACCGGCACGGGCAGCCTCGATGGCCGCGTTGAGGGCGAGCAGGTTGGTTTGGTCGGCGACATCCTTGATAACCTGGACGATGGTGGAAATCTGGTTTGATTGTTGCCCCAGTTCCTCGATGGCTTGGGAGGCATGGCGCACAGTTTGGGCGATTTGCATCATTTCGGTGCATGCCTCGTGGATGATTTTCCCTCCCTCGGTGGATAGTTTGCCCGATTTCTGGGAAATGCTTAGCGCCTCGCGTGCGCTGTCGGCAATATGGTTGATGCTGACGGTGACTTCTTCGACTGTCGCCGCCATCTCAGAGGCGTCCTCACTGCCTTGCTCGGAACTGGATGCAACCTGGTTGGCTGCGGCGGATAGCCGATGCGCCGCTTCCGAAACCTTGGCGACGTTGCCCATGATTACTCCAAACGATCGTTGCAGGACGTCCATGAGCTCGTTGAAGGATTTTGCGGTCAGCCCGACTTCGTCGGAACTGTCCACGGGGACGCGCTTGGAAAAGTCGGAGTTTTTTTCAACTTCGACTATCGTGGATTGCATCAGATTCAATGGGCGGGTGATCGAACGAATAGTGGCGTAAGACAGCCCCCCTCCTATTGCCAGCCCCAGTGCCAGAGTGATCAGCACCACCGTTTTGATAATGACATTGGATTTATTGGTTTCGTCGAAAGACGATTTCGCGTTTTGCTTTTCGGATCTCATCAGCTTAAGCAGGGCTTCGCGCGCGGTGTTAAATTTCTTTGCGGAATCGGTTTTCATGTAGGTGATAGCCGTTTCATAATCTCCGCTTTTTGCCAGGGTGATGGTTTTGTTCCCGGATTCGGCATAGTCCTTCCACGCTTGTTCGAATTCTGTTGCCTGCGCCTTGCTTTCGGCGGAAATCAGGGCGGCTTTATAGGTGCCCCATATCTTGTTCAATTCTTCGTTGACCTTGCGCACTTCCTTGAAATGCTCATCCGCCGCACTGGAGCTGTCGGCCCCCATGCCGGTGATGACCAGGGCGCGTGAATGGTAAACCACGTCGAGCACCTCCCCCAGTTGGACTAGAGAAACCGTGTTTTTTTCGTAAACCGAGCGCAGTCCTTCGCTAGCCCCGGAAACCCCCCTGATACCCATAAAACCGACTATGGTCAGCAAAGTAAGCAAGCTGCCGGTTAATATCATCAGCCTAGTGCTGGCATTGAAATTGTTGAGCATGTTTAAGTCTCCCCCATGATTTTAATTTTCCTGCCTGGGGGCGATGCAACACGTTGTGCATCGCCCCGCGAACATCCTGTTATTTCTTCAGGAAATCAATCACTTTTTTGGCCGCGCCAGTAGGTTCGCCAACGGTAACCAGTGCCATGGGACGCACCATTTTCGGTGCCTTTATTTCTTTTGCGTCACCCGGGCTGGCTTTCATATGTACTTCGGCGGCAGCGCCGATGCCGCCAGGAGTGCGGGATACCCAGGTGATTACTTCCCTGGGCGACTGCACCGGAGTGGCGCTCGCCACGTAGGGTGCGCCATTCATGATGACTTTCTGGAAGAACTCTGCGGGAGCAAGGCCGGGCTTGGTCACGAATACCTTGATCGGCAAGTCCGGGCCGCCCACGTCTTTCCAGTTGGTGATCTTGCCGGTGTTGATATCAGTCAGTTGCGCCTTGCTCAGGGCGGTGACGGGGTTGCTCTTGTTGACAACCACTACCAGCTCGTCCTTGCCGACTTCGGTGAAGACAAGATTTCCCGGCACCTTGAGGGCTACATTCTGCGACTTGGCAGCCTTCTTGGCGGCCTCCACCGATCCCTCCAGCGTATCGCCGACAGCCGCCACCGGAACCTTGCCTTCGATCAGGGCGACCA
>JAJYUW010000117.1 GCA_021792335.1 Pseudomonadota bacterium
TGCTGCCACAACCGCTCCATTGAAGGCAGCTCCTTGCGGCAGGGAGGGCACCAGGTGGCCCAGAAGTTGATCAGCACCACCTTGCCGCGCAAATCGGCAAGGCGGTAGATTTTTTCGTCCATGTCTTTCAGGGAGAAATCCCTGGCTGGCAACTTCTCCGCCAACGGGGACAAGGTTTGTTTTGTCTCGGCCGCTGCCGCCGACAAGCTGAATATAACCAGCACCCCAGCCACGAAATTAGCGATCTTCCGCACAACGCACCCCTTTCAGGTCACTCTCGAACATTTTTCCATCTGCCCGCCACTTGAATCTGAGATCAAAGCGTGCGCCGCGCGGTAGTGGATAGGCCATCATTCCCTGGTTCCAGTCGCCCGGCTCGAAGGTCTGTTCCAGTGGGAACTGCGCCCAACGGAAGGCAATGCGGGCCGGCTCGGGCAGGTTGCGCCTCTCCCATTCATACCGCCATTCCGGCTCCAGTTTTAGCCTGAACGCCCGCTTGCCCGTCAGGTAACGCCAGTCCGCCAACTGGAAAGCGATTACCCCGCCGGACTCGTTGCGCAGCACGGTCTGGAATATGCAGGTTTTTGCGTAAACCTCCGCCGCATCGCTGTCAAAACCGCGCGCCAGATAAAACGCCCGCGCCTGATCCGGCAGTATCTGGGTCAGACTCAGCCGCACGCCGCGGTCAAGCACTTCCCAGGTTTCGATGCCGGTTTCCGGGTCGCGGTTGTGTTGCGTTTCCGCTCCGGAAGCTATCGTGAACATGAACAGGTTGAACAACGCCGTTCCAACGAGGATGCTGCGTGAAACGGTACGGTTGCGGTTGCCACCGGGTATTCGTCGAAATCTCATCAACGGTCAAAATTCGTATCGCATCTGCAAGTAGACATTGTCATCGCGCGACAACTGCCCGAACTGTCCCCACGGCTTGCCACCGAAGAAGTTGGCGCCGACGGCGCCCCAAACCTGGTCGGTGAAGCTGTAACGCACCTCGGGATTGATGAAATGGTCGCCGTTGCTCGCATTGTACGAGGCGTACACGGACAAGCGCAGCGTCTGGTGCAGGTAGAACTGCGTCAGCCGCGCCGTAACCGTATGGCTCCAGCGCTTGTCGACCGGAAAGCCCGCCGGTTGCGCGGCAAGATAGGCGTCGTAGTCGTGCATGTGCTCCGCATAATACTGGAAACCAAGCGAAAGGTCTTCCACCGGCTGTATCTGGTAGCCCGCCAGCAAACGGGTCTGCGAGTTAGGCACCGCGAAGTCGCTGCCTGCGCGGTCCTGACGGGAGTCGTAATAGGCCGCTTCCAGGCTCAGCACACCCTCACCCGCCCGGCCCGAGACGCTGGCGCCATACACCGAGAGTTTGGGATAGAAGTAGGTGATTTTCGTCGGCACCGTCATGCTGTCCGGCCGCATCGAGGGCGTGCGCTGGAAGCCGCTGTAGAGATAGAGCGCCGCGTCGTAGCCGGCGACATCGCGGTAGATGCGCAGCCCGACGTCCCCCTGCCCCGGTTTGACCGTCTCGCGGTTGGTCACCCCCGGCATCGGGTCGTAAAGCCAGAACCGCCGCGCATCCGGAGTCCGGCTTTCGCTAAAGTCCGGCGCAACCACCAGCTCGAACGAGGCAAAGTCGGGGTAGGCGCCCAACCTGACCGCATCCACGCCGCGTTTGAGATATTCCAATGGCCGTCCCGCGAACAGCGCCTCGTGATCCTTGGGGAAAACATCATTCACGAACACCAGGTCGCCCAGCCCCCATGTGATCACCTGCCGGCCAAGGCGCAAATCCCAGTTGCCCCCCGTATAGTCGATGTAGCCCTCGCGCAATTCACTCTCATCCTTGCGGCCGAGATGGTCGTAGGCGAAATCGCCCTTCGCCAGCAGCCGCCAGGCGCCGCCGGTGGCGTCGAGCTTGAGCTGCGCCCGTTCCTCCAGCCACTTGTAACGACGGTCGTCCGGGTTCGCCGCCTCGGTGTTGAAGGCGGTGTTCTGCTGCACGAAACCCGAAAGCGTGACTTCCGCCCGCGCGGCGAGCGGCGCCAGCAGGACAATGAAGCAAAACGCGGCAACAACCCCTCTCCCCAACCCTCTCCCGTCTCGCCAGAGCGAGTGGCTTTGCCGCCGCTCTCGGCGGGGACGCTCCTTGCGGGTGCAAGGGGCCGCCCTCTCCTCAATCCTCTCCCCAAGGGGAGAGGAGGCAATGGTGAAAGGCGCTTGTTTTGATCTGCTTGTTTTGATTGGCATCAGTCAACCCACTTGCGCGGCGGCTGGCGCAGGAAGCGCTCGGAGAACAGGCTGTCCTCGATGCCGAGATCGTAGTCGGTCTTCACATAGGCGACCTCGGTGCGGTGGCCGGTTTGTAAATTCTTCATGGTGCGCTTGACAGCCGTGGGAATGCCCTTCACGTCGGCGACTTCATCGGCGGTGAACTGCTTGTAGCGGGCGCCCTTCCTGTCGTATTGCTCCTCCTTGAGCGGCAGGAAGTTCGCCTTGTCCACCCATGTCACCTTGTGGCCGAAATCGGCATCCGCCCCCTTGGGCGTGCTCTTCACCACATAGCAGTCGCGGCTGCCCACCTTCTCCTCGCGTTCGACCACGTGGTTGTCGTCCTCGATGTCCCGCCCCGAAACGTCCTCGTAGGTAAAGTCCGAGCCGACGAAGCTGGAGCGCTTGTCCTGTGCGGCGATGCGCTTCACCATGTTGATCGCCGGGATGAACATCCAGCGGTCGTCGTCCTTGGCGGGGTATTTGTAAATCATGAAAGTCATGTCCTTCACGTCTGCCGGTTGGAAGAAATACATGAAGTATTTCTGTTCGCCACCCGCCTCGCCCACGTTCTTGCGCAGCATGGTCATCTCGCGCAGCCGTTCCTGTCCGTCCTTGTTGATGAGCTTCATCACCACCCGCGCCTTGAAGTCCTTGCCCGGATAGAGGAAGGCAGCCTGGGACTTCTTCATCACCTCCTCCCCCGACAACGCCAAAGCCTGCAATGGCAGCAGCCCGGCGATCATCCATATCCACCAGCGTTTCATTTCAGTCTCCTTTAAAGTGAAAGTCGCAAATCCGATTAGCCCCATGTAGGTTGGGCTGAGGCACGAAGCCCAACAGACCCAATCCTCTTTACATCGGTGTCGCCTAGGGGCGCCTACTTTTTGTGATGTTTTGGGTTTGTTGGGCTTCGCGATAAAGCCGCTCAGCCCAACCTACATGTCCCCCGCGTTCAAGTTGTTTTTGCTCGATCCCTTAGTTAAACAGGTGCTTCCGCCCCAGCATCACCAGGGCGGGCAGATAGAGGATGGTGAACAGCGCGGAAAGCAGCATCATGCTGACGATGAAGGCCCCCACCGCCATGTAGGGCGTGAGCGGCGCGAACAGCATCACCGAGAAGGCTGCGGCGAACAGCAGCGCATTGCGCAGAATGCCCTTGCCCGGTCGCGCCGCCGTCCACAGCAGCGCCTCGCGCACCGCCGCCTCGCTCGTGGCGCCGCCCGATTCGACCAGGTGCTGGCGGAAGCGGCTGATGAAGTGGATGGAAAAGTCCACCGCCATGCCAAGCGACAAGGTGCTCATCACCGACAGCGGCATGTCGAAATCCTTGCCGACGAAACCCACCACCCCGTAGATCAGCAGGATGGTGAACAGCAGCGGCACGTAGGCGACCAGCGCCCACTTGGCCGAGCGGAAATCCAGCGCCAGGATGACGAACACCACCACCAGCGCCAGCCCGAGACCGAGCACCAGGTCGCCCAGCACTTCGTCGTTCCATACCAGGTTGAAGTAGGCGATGCCCGCCGGCTTGACGGTGACGGCGAGCGGATGAGCCTTTTGATAGCCTGCGGCGGCTTCGATCACCTGGCGCATGGCTTCCGCATCCCAGGTCTTGAGCTGCACCCAGACGTTTGCCTTCTGGAAGGTGGAATCGACCACGTTATCCAGGTCGGATGGTTTGGCCGACATACTGAAGAGGAAGAGATATTGACCGACAGTGTCCTGTGTTTCCGGCACCGCATCGAATTTCGGGTCATCGTCATGCAACACCCGGTTGATGCGCTTTACGTAGTCGGCTACCGAGAAAGTTTTGCCCACCACCGGCATCGCCTCCAGGTGGCGCTGCAGGCCTTCGAGCCAGCGCATGGCTTCCGGCCGCTTCATGAATTCCGGTTCGTTCGCGAGCACCACCAGGTAGCCGAGCGAAGTGCCTCCCAGCGCCTGGTTCATGGCCGTATCGGCAATCCGAATCTCGCTCGATTCCTTGAACCAGGCCACCAGGTTGTTGTTCACGTGGATCTTCGCGGTGCCGGCGATGGCCACCGCTACCAGGCCCAAGCCTACCAGCGCGGTGGCCAACGGGCGCGTCGCGCCCACTTCGGCAATGCGGCGCAGGAAGCGCGCGGTGCGGTCCAGTTCCGCGCTCTCGCTCTCAGCGGCTTTGGCGATCTTCTCCTCCTTGACGAAGGTCAGGATGGCGGGAATCAGGCTGAACGAGAACAGGCGCAGCACCACCGTGCCGAAGGCGATCAGCCCGCCGAAGACCTGAACCGGCACGATGTTCATGAACAGCAGCACGGCGAACCCGGCGGTGGTGGCGAGCGCCGTGTAGCGCACCGGGCGGCTCACCGCCGCCATGGTTTCGCGGATTGCTTCGAGCTTGTTGCGCTTCTCGCGGTAGCGGAAGTAGAACTCGTTGAAGATGTGGATACTGTCGGTGGCAATCGCCATCAGAAACACCGGCGCCATCGAACTCATGATATGCACCGGAAGGCCGACGCCGATCAGTGTGCCCATGCTCAGGATAATCGCCGCCATCGCCACGCCCATCATGGTGAACGACAGCGACAGGTTGCGGAACATGAGCTGGATGGCGATGAACATGATCATGCCCGCAATCGGCGAGAAGATGCCCATCAGCTTGAACATCTCGGCGCCAAAGGTGTCGCGCGCCACCGGGTCGCCGGCGACGTAGTAGCGCTCCGGCCCCTTCTCCTTGGCCACGATGGCACGAATCTTCTCCGCAATCTCGGCGCCGTTGGCGCCCTTTTCCAGCGGCACGTAGATCGCGGTGGTCTTGCCGTCCTTCGAGATGACGCGGTCGACCAGTAGCGGGTTGCCGAACAGCGCCTGCCGGAGAGCAATCACCTCGGCATCGGTCTTCGGCGCGGCGGGCATGAGCGGTCCCACCTTGAGCGTACCGGCTTCCGCCGTGACGTTGGTGATGGTGGTGAAGCCGTTCACGTCGCGGCTGGCCACGCCCGGAAGCGCAAGGATTTCGTCGGTGATGCGAGCAATGCGGCCCAGGGTTTCCCGGTTGAGCACGCCCGCATTGTTTTTTACGCCGACGACGATGGTGTCCTCGTAAAGCGCAAACGTCTTGTCGACCTCGTCGTTCCAGACGCGCACGTCCGAATTCTCCGGCAGCATGTGCTTCGGGTTGGTGTCAATCTTGATACGCGGAAACTGGGTGAGGAACAGCACCACCAGCGCCACTGTCGCCCAAATAACCAGCTTCGGACGGCGGATGGAGAATTCTACGAGCGAGAACTTGAACATGATTCCTCCCTGAAATTCGTTGTTGTCGAACGCGATGCGTTGCCTAGTAATCAGTCAACATGAAAAGACTGTACGTTCTTTGTAGGTGCGAATTCATTCGCACATCTGGCCGAATGAATTCGGCCCTACAAGAAAATCACGCACATCCAACGTGACTGACTACTAGAACCGTCGGTAAAGCCAGTACTTCTCGTAAAGGATCTTGCCGGCGTGCCAGAGCAGGTTCGGGCCGCGCATCTCCACCTGCGGCGTCGGCTCGGCGTAGAAATTGCCCTTGCCGATACCGGCGCGGCCGTTGCCGGTCTCGATGAAGCACATGCCCTCGCCCGTGAACCGGCGCGGCGCACCCTTGCCGGTCCAGGCGTGGGCGATGTTGTTCGCCACCACCTCGGCCTGGCCGTGGGCGAAGACGCCCGCCTTGGGCAGCGGCCGGCCCATCTTGAGGGGGATGGTGGTGATATCGCCGATGGCGAAGACGCCGTCGAACTGCGTTTGCAGCGTGTGCCGGTCGACCGCAATCCAGCCCGCTTCGTTGGTGAGGCCGGCGTCGCGCACCACCGCCGGCGCTCGGTGCGGCGGGACGTAGAGCAGCAGATCGTATTCAGCCGTGGCGCCGTTGGCGAAGGTGACACGGCGCGCCGCCGGATCGACCTCCTTGACCTGGTGCTCGGGATGGTAGGAAATGCCACGCGCCTCGATCATGCCGCGCACGGCGGCGCCCAGTTCGGGGCCGGTGACGAACATCGGACGCGGTTCGGCAGCGAAAAAGTCGATGACCGTTTTCTCGCGCAGACCGTGCTTGCGCAGAAAGGCGTCCGCCAGCAGCGCGGCTTCGTAGGGTGCGGCCGGGCATTTGTATAGGGGCGCGGCGGTGAGGACGACGATGCGCCCGCCCGGGAAACGGGCGAGGCCGTCGCGGATGGCGGTCGCGCCGTCCATGGTGTAGAGGTTCAGGCCGGCTTCCGCCAGTCCCGGAATCGCTTCGGGAGCATACTCGGCGCCGAGCGCGATTACCAGCGCGTCGGCCGTGAGCGATTCGCCGGCGACCTCGACTTCGCGGCGCTGCGGATCGATGCGGGTGACATCGCCGTGACGGAACTCGACGCCACGACCGATCAACCGGTCCAGGGAACGGGTGAAATCCTCCGGTTTCCGGTCGCCGACCATCAGCCACAACAGCGACGGCGGAAAGAAGTGCCGCTCGGCGCGATCAACCGCAATCA
>JAJYUW010000118.1 GCA_021792335.1 Pseudomonadota bacterium
CCCATCAGGGCCGATGGTGCTTCGGCAAGACCCCCATGCACACCTTCCTTGACAGTCTGCCCATCGCTAAGGAAAAATCCATGGCCACCTGAACACGACAGACACACCCATCGGCGCCAAACATCCAACACTGTCTGTCAGATCAAGTTCTGATTTGTACAAAATAATTAAGCAGAACCACACACAGCACAGCCGCACGCTCACAGAAGCCAGCACAATACCCGCCCCGCGGCTCACACCGTATGCTTACGTAGAGCCAAACCGCGTGGCTGATGATCTCGGCCGGAAAGCGGTGACGATAGTGCGGGTTGGGCAGCGTCTTTATCCCGCCATCCTGGCCCAGACCGCTCCCGCCCGCCAGTCCCGGTTAACGTGACAATGCCTCCGCGCGTGCTTGTCACCGACAAACTGCGCAGCTATGGCGTGGCACAGCGCGCGCTACTGCCTGATGTCGAGCACCGGCAGAGCCGCTATCTGAACAATCGGGCCGAGAACTCGCATCGACCAACCCGACGCCGGGAACGGCAGATGCAGCGGTTCAAGTCGGCACGGCAGGCCCAACGCTTCCTGTCGGCCCATGCCTTCATCCATGAGCATTTTCATCCGCGACGGCATCGGACGACAGCAAGAGCCTACCGTTCCATGCGGCCCGCCGCCTTCAGGGTCTGGCAAGAGGAGACGTGCGCCCGAAGCGCCACAGCATGATGTGCCCAGCTTCCGTCGTGAGCCAAAACAGGTTCGCGCCTGGTTAAGTTGACAATGCCCGCGCCCGGCCTGTGGGCATTGCTCGATCGCATCCCGCGCGATCTGTGGCCGACGCTGTTGCGTGGCGACAGCGGGTTCGGTAGCGAGCCGATCATGCGTGAAGCGGAACAGCGCGGCTTGGCCTATCTGTTCAAGTTGCGCTTGACCGCCAATGTCAAGCGCATGATCGAGCGTCTATCCTCGCAAAGCGCGTGGACAAATGCCGGGCACGGCTGGCAAGCCAAGGAAAGCCTACTGCGTCTCGTTGGGTGGAGCCGGCAGCGCCGCGTGATCGTGTTGCGGCGGCGGGTGAAGGGGGACTTGGCGATATCTTCGCATGGGACGCCGGGTCAGCAAACCCTATCTTTCGTCGAAATCAGCACGGGCGCCGAAATCTACGAATATTCCATCCTCGCCACATCGCTCGACGAAGAGCTTGTGAGTTTTGGCCAGCTATACCGCGACCGCGGTGACAGCGAAAATATTTTTGACGAATTGAAAAACTACTGGGGCTGGGGCGGCTTTGTCACGCGGGATATGGCGCGTTGCCGTCTAGCTGCGCGCATGGTCGCGTTGTTTTACGACTGGTGGAATATTTTCGTTCGCTTGATCGAGCCAGACCGACATGTGGAAGCGATCATCAGCCGCCCCTTGCTGTTGCACGCCATCGCCACGCGGGTGCGTCATGCGAGGCAAATAACTCTCACCGTAGCAAGTTCGCACGCGAAGAATTTGGCCGTCGCGAAGGCGTTTCGCGCGGTTGCGCTTTTTCTACGGGGAATCACAAGAAATGCGGAACATTTGACGGGCCTGCAACGCTGCCGGCGAATCCTCGCAAGGGCCTTCCAAACCTTCCTTCATGGCCGTCAATTGCGCTCGCCCTCGCGCCTCGCGCCCAGTTGACGCGACAACTTCAGGTTGAAAAAGCACAAAATCAGCCGTGCGTCCAACGCCAACTGCCGGATTTAGGGTAAACTTTCGCGGCTCAATGGCTGGTCCATGCGATCCCCTACAAACGCTTCGCCGCCAGCCTCGCGGCTGGCGGCGCACGGCTCGGGGCCGATGTGGATCGCTAACCCTTCATCGTAACGGACTTGCACCGTCTATTCCTCGCCCGTCGCCACGGCGCACTGCCCGCTTAAGCTAATGCCGGCTATCCTCCTCAAAAAACAAGATCTTTCAAGAACAAAAATTATCACAACGGATTTTGGGAGTGTTTTGGCGCGACACATTTGATCCAGATCAGCGCGCGATGCTCGCCGGTAACTATATTAATTATATGGGCGGTTTGCATTTTCAATTCACTGACCGAACCGATGCCGGCCGGCAATTGGCCGCCAAGTTGGTCATGGTGGCGCTTGATCGCCCGATTATCTATGCACTGCCGCGTGGCGGAGTGCCTGTGGCCCTTGAGATCGCGCGCGCCCTGCGTGCCCCGCTCGACCTCGTGCTGGTGCGCAAGATCGGTGCGCCAGGCGCACCGGAAGTGGCACTCGGCGCCGTTGTCGAAGGCGAACACCCGCAGACCGTGATCAATGAAGAGGTGCGGCGCATTTCCGGCGTGGACGACGTTTATCTCGAGCGTGCCCGCCAGCGCGAACTGGTGGAACTCGAACGCCGCCGTACCCGATATCTGGGCGATCGTCCGCGCTTAGACCCGGCGGGGTGCACCGCCATCGTCGTCGATGACGGTCTTGCCACAGGGGCCACCGCCAAAGCCGCGCTTATCGCGATCAAACGTCAGGGTGCGGCCAAGGTTGTGCTCGCCATCCCTGTGGCGCCTGAAGAGGCGCTGGCAGATATACGCAAGCACGCCGACCTTGTCGTGTGTCTGCATCCTGCCAGGCGTTTCAATGGAGTTGGCGGGTTTTACAGCGATTTCCACCAACTGACCGATGAAGAGACTATAGGGTTGCTGCGTCAGGGCTGGGCGGAGGACCGTGAGGCCTTTCGCAAATTGCACCCGGTATTTTCCAGTCGGCAAGTTCTCGTGCCGCCACTCGGTTTAATGGGCGATCTGTGCGTGCCACCGGAACCACGCGGTATCGTTCTGTTCGCCCATGGGAGTGGGTCGAGCCGGCTTAGTCCACGCAACATCGCGGTCGCAGACACACTGAACACCCAGGGCTTCGCCACTCTTCTGCTGGACCTGCTGACGGCGGAGGAGGAGGAGGAGGAGGAGGCGAAAGACCGCCGTAACGTCTTCGATATTCCGCTGCTCGCAGAGCGCCTGCTGGAGGCGGCGCAATGGATCAGCGCTGAGCCCGACATAGCTGATCTGCCGTTGGGCCTGTTTGGTGCGAGCACGGGCGCTGGGGCCGCGATGCTGGCTGCGGCGGAACTTCATGACCGGGTGAAGGCGGTGGTCTCGCGCGGCGGCCGCCCCGATCTAGCCGGACCGCGACTGGCCCAGGTCAGCGCGCCGACCCTGCTGATTGTTGGCGGCGACGACCGCCACGTCCTCGCGCTGAATCGGCAGGCATTGGCCTCGTTGACCTGTGAAAAACTACTGAGGATTGTCCCCAACGCGACGCATCTGTTCGAGGAGCCCGGCGCGCTGGAGGCGGTAACCGACATGGCCAGCGCCTGGTTCCAGCACTATTTGGCGCCGTCGGCCCGCAGCCACGCTCCAGCACCCCCTGTCGCGCAGCCGGTATCGACAGCGGCCGTGCTGCGTGCCGCGGCCGAACCGTTGCCTTCGTTGGATGATCCGGCCTTTGCTGCCGCCTTCGACCGATTTGCCCAATCACGTGTCGTACTGCTTGGCGAAGCCTCGCACGGTACGTCGGAGTTCTATCGCGCCCGCGCCGCCATCACGCGTCGCCTGATCGAGCGCCACGGCTTTACGATCGTGACCGTGGAGGCTGACTGGCCGGATGCCGCCGCCATCGACCGCTATGTGCGGCAAAGCCCACACCAGCCGATGAGTTCACCGCCATTCACCCGCTTCCCAACCTGGATGTGGCGCAACAAGGATGTTCACGACTTCGTAAGCTTTCTGCGGGGCCACAATGCCACGAAGCCGCCCGGCGAGAAGGTGGGGTTCTACGGCCTGGATCTGTACAACATGACCGCCTCGATCGCTGCCGTGCTCGGTTACCTCGATCGCGTCGATCCCCAGGCGGCGAAGGTGGCGCGCACCCGTTACGCTTGCTTGTCGCCCTGGTCCCGGGAGCCGGCGGCCTATGGGCGGGCTTCGCTCACCGAAGGCTACGCACTGTGCGAACAGCCGGTGACCCGCATTCTCCTTGATCTGCTGCAAAAGGAACTTCAATACGCGCGCCTCGATGATGCGCGTTTTTTCGACGCGGTGCAGAACGCCCGTCTGGTGGCCGACGCGGAGCGTTACTACCGGGTGATGTATTACGGTTCCCACGAATCCTGGAATTTACGTGACCAGCACATGTTCGAGACGTTGCAGCACATCCTTGCGTGGGCCGGCGCAGACAAGAAAGCCGTTATCTGGGCGCACAATTCCCATATTGGGGACGCACGGTTCACCGACATGGGCATGGAACGCGGCGAGCTGAACATCGGCCAGTTGTGCCGTCAATCTTATGGACGCGATGCTGCCTTGATCGGCTTCGGCACGCATAGCGGCACCGTCGCGGCCGCGTCCGAATGGGATGCGCCGATGGAGATCAAGACCGTACGGCCGTCTCGTCCGGACAGTTACGAGGCCTTGTGCCATCAGATCGGGTACGAACGCTTCCTCCTAGACCTGCGAGCCGGCCAGCAAGACGATCTCCGCCGTGCCCTGGCCGAACCCCGATTGGAACGTTACATTGGCGTTATTTACAGACCTGAGACCGAGCGCTGGAGTCATTACACCTATGCGACGCTTCCTGACCAGTACGATGCCTTCGCGTGGTTCGACGAGACCCATGCGGTGATATCTTTGCCGACGCAAGTGACGGCCGGTAACGATGAGACATACCCCTTTGGCCTCTGAAGGGGAACAAGCATCGAAGTGCCGGTGCGGGCAGCCTCCGCGAAGGTAAGATTCACCTCGCGCTACAACCAAGATACCGAAACATCCTCATGTTACCCCTCGGCCGCCCATACATTGTTGCACCAGTCCCAACCGCATTGTCGGCGACAGGCCCATGACCGGGTGGGGCGGGAAGATCGCTTGGGCAATGTTGGACTGGGCAGATGCGCCTTTCACCACCTTGATTATCACTTTCGTCTTTCCGGCCTATTTTGAAATGGCCATCGTCGGAGACCGGGTCCGCGGGCAAACCCTGTGGGGGTATACGATTGCCCTAAGCGCTGTCCTCGTTGCCCTGTTGGGCCCACCGCTCGGTGCGATCGCCGACGCTGGCGGGCAACGCAAGCCTTGGATCTTCGTGTTTGGTTCGTTTTGTATTCTAGGTTCGGGCCTTCTCTGGTTCGCGGAGCCGAGCAAGACCGCTATTACCTGGGCTGTCGCTTGCGTGGTGACGGCGAATGTCGGATTCGAACTCACCATCATGTTCGGCAACGCGATGCTCCCCAACATTGCGCCGAGAGACCAGCTTGGCCGGTTCTCGGGCTGGGCCTGGGGCCTAGGCTATCTCGGCGGCCTCGCGGCGCTCTCGCTGACGCTGATTGTATTCATTGGTCCAGAGAAACCAGCGCTCGGGCTCGATCGCGGGCAGGCCGAACAAGTCCGCGTCGTCGGTCCGCTGGTCGCTCTCTGGTTCGGTCTCTTCGCCTGGCCGCTCTTCGTCTTCACGCCGGACAGGCATTCTCGAGGCCTGTCGATGATGGCAGCGATGGTCCAGGGCATGGGCAGCTTGCGCGCCACAGTTGCAACTCTGGCGCGACGGCGGAACATCGCTCGTTTCTTGGCAAGCCACATGATTTATATGGATGGTCTTGCGACGCTGTTTGCCTTCGGCGGCATTTATGCCGCTGGGACTTTCGGCATGGGCGTCTCCGAGGTGGTGCAATTCGGCATCGCTCTCAATGTTGCTGCCGGCCTAGGTGCTTTCTCCTTTGCCTGGGTCGATGACTGGATCGGGCCGCGACACACTATCACGTTGGCGCTCGCAGGCCTTATCGCGGCGAGTATCGCTGCCGTATTGGCGCCGAATCGCGTCTGGCTGTGGTCTGCCGGCTGCGCGCTTGGGATATTCGTCGGCCCGGTCCAGGCGTCGAGCCGCTCGCTGATGGCGCGGTTGGCCCCGACTGACCAGGAGGCCGAGTTCTTCGGATTGTTTGCCCTCTCCCGCAAGCTGACCAACTTCATTGGCCCGACCGTCGTGGCGGCGATGACCGCGGCTACTGGCAGTCAGCGAGCCGGCATGGCCATGCTTATCGGCCTGTTTGTCGCCGGTCTTGGGCTGTTTCTGACGGTGCATGACCCGATGATGTCACTGCAACATTCGACGGGATCGGTGAAGGGGCCGTCCAGCAGCAGGCCGCGTCGGAGCGGTTGATCCATGTCGTGGTCTCGCGGGCCTGCGCCGAGCAGAGTTCGTTGGGGAAATAGATCATCAATTTTCGCTGGATCCCGGCGGCGGTAGTGTCGGATGCGATAGCCGCAGCATTTTCGCCGTCGGTCAAGCGATAATCCGGAAGCGGCAGGCAGCCCTTTTCTTACCATCTGTAGGTCAAAGACATGGCACCAGAACTCACCACCAAGCCAAGGCAAGCAGATACGGAATCAGGATCCCCAGCAGCCCTTGCCGCAGCGGTGATTGAAATTGCACGGCGCCTTCATCAGGAGCTCCATCCCCGGAGCCAGATTGGAAAACGGGCCGGACTCGACATCTCGCTCGAACGGGGTTGGGGCTTCGACAGCCTTTCTCGCGCAGAGCTGTTGTTGCGGGTCGAGCGCGCATTCCAAGTCCATCTGCCTGAAGTTCAACAGTGCGGGCCCGTTTCCCGAATTGTGAGATGAATCGTTTCAATGGGTTACGCAACGGGCGGGGTGATTTTCTGCTGGAATGTGGTGCCACGTTTTGCGACAATTGTCGCCATATC
>JAJYUW010000119.1 GCA_021792335.1 Pseudomonadota bacterium
GTTAAGCCGGCTGTTTTAAGGCCGGCGAATTGCCCCAACACCCCAAACACCAAACACCAAAACTCAAATCAGATCTTGAACTCGCCCAGTTTTTTCGGCACCGCCACGTTCTTGAGCCGCACATACTGGGGCAGGCCATCCTTATAAGGCGGATAGTCCTCACCTTTAATCAGGGGCGCGAGGTATTCGCGACACTTATCGGTAATACCGAAGCCGTCCTTGGCAATGAAGTTCTTCGGCATCATTTTTTCGACGTTGGCCACCTTGTTGAGGGGCGCCATGCCGACCTTCCACTTGTAGGGCTTGTTCGACACCCTCTCTATGGTCGGCATCACCGAGTTATGGCCCTTGAGTGCGAACTCGACCGCCGCCTTGCCCATGGCATAGGCCTGATCCACATCGCTCTTCGAGGCAATGTGGCGCGCAGCGCGCTGCAGGTAATCGGCCACGCCCCAGTGGTACTTGAGGCCGAGACCTTCACGAATGATGTTGGCCACCACCGGCGCCACGCCACCCAACTGGGAATGGCCGAAAGCATCCTTGAGCCCCTGGTCGGCGAGGAACTTGCCGTCCGCGCTCTGCACCCCTTCGGACACCACCACCGTGCAGTAGCCGAATTTCTTCACCAGTTCATCCACCCTGGCGAGGAATTTTTCCTTGTTGAAGACCACTTCCGGGAACAGGATCACGATCGGCTGCTCGGCATCCGCGCTGGATGCCAGCGCGCCCGCGGCTGCGATCCAGCCGGCGTGACGGCCCATTACCTCGAGCACGAACACCTTGGTCGAGGTCTTCGCCATGGAAGCCACGTCGAAAGTCGCCTCCAGGGTGGAAACGGCGATGTACTTGGCCACCGAGCCGAAGCCGGGGCAATTGTCGGTAATCGGCAGATCGTTGTCCACGGTTTTGGGGACATGTACCGCCTGGATCGGGTAGCCCATCTTTTCCGAAAGCTGGGAGACCTTCAGACAGGTATCAGCGGAGTCGCCACCACCGTTATAGAAGAAATAGCCGATGTTATGCGCCTTGAACACCTCGATCAGGCGTTCGTATTGCAGCTTGTTCTCTTCCAGGCTTTTCATCTTGAAGCGGCAGGAGCCGAACGCGCCGGAAGGCGTGTAACGCAACGCGGCAATCGCCTTGGCCGTATCCTTGCTGGTATCGATAAGATCCTCGGTCAGCGCACCGATAATGCCGTTGCGGCCGGCGTACACCTTGCCGATCTTGTCCTTGTGCTGGCGTGCCGTCTCGATCAAGCCGCAGGCGGATGCGTTGATCACCGCGGTTACGCCGCCGGACTGTGCATAAAAAGCATTTTTCTTCGCCATGTTTAAAAACACTCCAATAAGTTATTGATTCTGTTGGCGCTTCGACGCATGATCGGCCTGGAGTTTGAGCAGGGCCACCACGCACTCCAGAAGGTCGTCGTACTCAGCCTTGCCCGTGCCGTACTGCTCGCGCACCGAATAAAAGAACTGGCAACGGTAGCGGTTATCGCCGACCTTGGAGATGACGAAACCCGCTCCCTGCTCCTTCCACACCAGCGCAGGGCAAACCGTCAAATCCGGCACCGCAGGATCGAGTCGCAACTCGACATCGGCCAACTGGACCTCTACCGGCTTGCCGTAACGCTCCCTGAGGGTGGCCTCGACCACCCAGCGCTCGGAATCGGAGATGTCGGGAACGTCGCGCATGAAATCCCGCTTATGCGCCCAGCCCGGCAAAAATCGCGTCGCGGATCTGCTCCACCTTGCCCATGCCGGAAACCTTGACGTACTTGGGCGCACCCTTTTCGCCCCTGGCTGCCCAGCCGGAATAGTACTTCACCAGCGGCTCGGTCTGGGCATGGTAGATATCCAGACGCTTCTTCACGGTTTCTTCCTTGTCGTCGTCGCGCTGGACCAGGTCTTCGCCAGTCATGTCGTCCTTGCCGGCCACCTTGGGCGGGTTGAAGATAACGTGGTAGGTACGGCCGGAAGCCAGGTGGGCGCGGCGGCCGGACATGCGCTTGATGATTTCTTCATCGGGCACGTCGATCTCGACCACGTAGTCGATCGGCACGCCGGCGGCCTTCATCGCATCGGCTTGCGGGATGGTGCGGGGGAAGCCGTCGAACAGGAAACCCTTGGCGCAATCCGCTTCCTTGATGCGATCCTTCACCAGGCCGATGATGATGTCGTCGGACACCAGGCCACCCGCGTCCATGATCTTCTTGGCTGCAACGCCCAGTTCGGTGCCCGCCTTGACTGCCGCGCGCAGCATGTCGCCGGTGGAAATCTGCGGAATGCCGAATTTTTCCTTGATGAAAGTAGCCTGAGTGCCTTTGCCGGCGCCAGGGCCGCCCAATAGAATCAAACGCATGTAACCTCCCGTTGTCGATAATTTTCCGATTGACCGGACACAAGACCGTGTCTAGCCATACTGTATACCCATAATAGCAGTGAAGGATATTCAAAAACACTTAAGGATGCACATTCAAATTTTATATCCGCCCATAAAACTTGTTAAGAAGAAGCCGACATTAGCCTCCGCACCCTTTGCAAATCTTCTTCGGTATCCACACCGGCTGCGGGCGCCTGTTCGACTGCCGCGACGCTGATCCGATAGCCATGCCACAATGCACGCAGCTGCTCCAGCGCCTCGAATTGTTCGATGGCGGCAGGCTGCAAGCGGTTATAAATTTTCAGAAACGCTGCGCGATAGGCGTAGATGCCGATGTGGCGGTACGCCGGCAAACCCTCGGGAACCCCCCCTGCCGGGGACGCGAACACATCACGCGCATAAGGAATCGGGGCACGGCTGAAATACAGGGCGTAAGCTTCGCGGTCGAGCACCACCTTGACGATATTCGGGTTGAAATGATCGGCCCGGTCATGGATTGCATGGCAGGCAGTGGCTATCGCGGCCTGGGGATGGCCATGCAAGTGATGCGCCACGTCACGGATCAGGGACGGCTCGATCAGCGGTTCGTCCCCCTGCACATTGACGATGATCATGTCATCGCCCCAGTTGCGCATGTTAGCCACTTCGGCAATCCGGTCGGTGCCGGAGGGGTGATCGGGCGAAGTCATGCAGACCTGGTAGCCGTGGGCGCGCACGGCATCGGCAATACCTTGATGATCGGTCGCCACCCAAACCTCTTCAGCACCGCTTTCCAGCGCACGCTCAGCCACATGCGCCACCATCGGGCGGCCAGCGATATCGAGCAGAGGCTTGCCGGGCAGGCGGGTGGAAGCGAAGCGGGCGGGGATGACGACTTTGAAATTCATAAGGCAATGGGCTAGAGGCAATGGGCCATAGGAAAAACCGCGAAGCGACAACCACCTCTCGCCTCTCGCCCCTGGCCTCTCGCCTCTCGCCCCTGGCCTCTCGCCTGATGAATCAAACTTCCTCCTCAGGCGGCAGCTTGCGCGCCTCGTCCTCCAGCATCACCGGAATGTCGTCGCGCACCGGGTAGGCCAGACGACAGGGCTTGCAAATCAGCTCCTGCTCCGCTTTCTTGTAGACCAATGGCCCCTTGCACAGGGGGCAAACGAGAATTTCAAGCAGTTTGGGGTCCATCGATATTCCTCAGTTTTTGCACTATCATTTGTCCGAAGGCCGGCGCCACAACGGCCTCAACCGCCAGAAACCAGTACCGCCCGTCGGCAAAGCCGGTGCATTTTACCGCGTCTTTCTCGGTCATCAGCAGCATGCCGCCATCATCGTAATCCAGGTCTTGCGGCCGGTAGGCATAATGGTCCGGAAAAGCGTGTTCGTCGAATGCCAGTCCGAGCCCGCGCAAGTGGGTGAAAAACCGTTGCGGGTTGCCGATACCGGCCACGGCATGAAGCTTCTTGCCGAGAAAATCCGCTGCCACTGCATGCAGCTCGGGATTGCGCAGATTGTAAAACATCCCGCCCTGCAGATGCATCTCGAACTCGTTGCGGAGAGAAAATTCGGGCCGCAGGCTGCCGCCGTTCACCACCACCGCGTCAACCGTATGCAGGCGCGCCACACTTTCGCGCAGCGGTCCGGCGGGTTGCGGCAGGGCGTTGCCGAAGCGGCGCTCTCCGTCCACCACCACGATTTCCACGTCGCGACCGAGGCGGTAATGCTGCAGGCCGTCGTCGCTCACCACCACGTCGCATTCCGGATGCGCCTGCAACAGCGCCAGGGCCACAGCCGCCCGGTCGCGGCCCACCCAGACCGGACAGGCGCTTTTTTTCGCCAGCAGCAATGGCTCATCGCCCACCTCCGCCGGATCACTGCCGCCGCCGACCGGCACCGGACCGTCAGCACGCCCGCCGTAGCCGCGGCTGATAATCCCGGGGTGGTAGCCCCGCTGCCGCAAGAATCCGGCCAGCCACAGCACCAGCGGCGTTTTTCCGGTGCCGCCGGCATTGATATTGCCGACCACGATCACCGGCACCGGCAGCCGTACGGCGCGCAACAGGCCGAGACGGTAAAACGTGCGGCGCGATGTCGCCACGAATGCGAAAAGAATACCCAGCGGAAGCAGCACAACATGCCACGGTGTCAAACGCAACCACTGTCGCTGCAGCCAGTGCATTTTATTGGGGATAGTATGCGACCCCAACCCGCCCCTACTTTCCGCTATTCGCCTGGGTGGCAAAGGTGATGTGGCTGTAGCCTGCCTGGCGCGCGGCTTCCATCACGGTCACCACTGACTGGTGGGTAGACTTGGCGTCAGCACTGATAATGATCACCGGGTCAGGCTTGCCCCCCGCGGCGCGGCGAAGCGCCAGGCTGAGCGAATCGGCGGCGGCATTCGCCACGGCGGTGCCGTTGATATGATAGTGTCCGGCGGCATCCACCGCCACGTTGATGGAAGCAGGCTTCTCTGCCGGCTTTTCCGCCTCGGCTGCGGGCAGGTTGATCTGCAGCTCGGCGATCTGGGAAAAAGTGGTGGTGACCATGAGGAAGATCAGGATAACCAGCAATACGTCTATCATCGGGATCAGGTTGATCTCTGGGTCTTCCTTGGCCCTGCCGCGCTGAAAATCCATAGTCAAACGCTCACTGCCGCTCGCCGTGGACAATCTGCACCAACTTGATCGCCTGCTGCTCCATTTCCAGCACCAGCGCATCGGCGCGGGCGCGGAAGTAGCGGTAAAAAATCATGCTGGGAATCGCCACAATCAGGCCCATGGCGGTGTTGTACAGCGCTACCGATATGCCGTGAGCCAGCTCGGCGGGGCTGCCGCCGGTAGGTTTGAGCGCGCCGAAGATTTCCACCATCCCGATGACCGTGCCAAACAGACCAAGCAAGGGACTCACCGAGGCGATGGTGCCGAGCGTGTTGAGCGAAACCAGGAAGGAAAGGCCGTATTTCAGGCGGGGGTGCTCGATCTCGTGGGCGACGCGCCGGCCAGTTTCCTCGATATCTTCCTCCATCACTTCACGCGAGCTCTTGGTGTTCCTCAACCCGGCGGCAAAAATCTGCCCCAGGTAGGAATGCATTTCCAATTGCGCCAGCTTTGCGCTGTCCACTGCGCCTTGCCTGATCCATTCCTGAACATTGGGCAGCAGATTCTTGGGGGCGATCAGGTTGAACGTCCACAAGTGCCAGCCGATGATAGTCAAGGAAATCACCGATGCGATAATAAGCGGCCAGATCGGCCAGCCTGCTGCTTCAATAATCGACCACACTCGAACTCTCCCCCGGATTCCCTTTAAGCGCCCGTAACTTTAGCCTGCCCCAGTGTTTTCGGCAAGTCCGATCAAGTATTGGGTGAAGAATATAACTTAAGCTTATGCCACCAAGGGTATTTCTTCCTCTATCCACAAAATATGTGGATAAGTCTGTGGGCAAGTTGTCCGCATTCAGCGTAAATCACCTCCACATAAAGATTTTTTCCCGGCGGTCAAAATTTATACCGACATTATTATATTTAAAATCATATAGTTAAAAAATAATGCGCAATCCATTGATATGCTGTAAGGCATTGCATTAAATACGTTACAACTGTGGATTAATGCAGGTAGAATGAAACTATGTCTTTTCCTTCAGTGCGTTCAAATGAACCCCCGGTCATCAGCGTCAGCGCGCTGAACCGCAGCGCACGGCAACTGCTGGAGCAGAACTTTCCGCTGATGTGGATCGCAGGTGAAATCTCCAACTTCACCGCGGCAGCGTCCGGCCACTGGTATTTCTCCCTCAAGGACAGCAACGCCCAGGTGCGCTGCGCCATGTTCCGCCACAAGAGTCAATACCTCGACTGGCTGCCCAGGAACGGTGACCAGGTCGAAGTCCGCGCCTTGGTCACCCTCTACGAGCCGCGCGGGGAATATCAGCTCAACGTCGAGAATGTTCGTCGCGCCGGCCTGGGCGCGCTTTACGAGGCATTCGAAAAACTCAAGGCGCGCATGGAAAAGGAGGGCCTGTTCGACCAAGCCGGCAAAAAGCCCCTGCCCGTCTTCCCCAGGCGGATCGGCATCGTCACCTCGCCCGCCGCTGCCGCATTACGCGACGTGCTGACCACCCTGCGCCGGCGCATGCCCTCCATCCCTATCGTTCTGTACCCAGCCCTGGTGCAGGGCGAAGGCGCTGCGGCAAAAATCGCCGAGGCGATCCGCACCGCCGCCAGCCGCGCCGAATGCGACGTGCTGATCGTCTGCCGTGGCGGCGGCAGCATCGAGGATCTGTGGGCTTTCAACGACGAAGCCCTGGCACGGGCGATTC
>JAJYUW010000120.1 GCA_021792335.1 Pseudomonadota bacterium
AAACTCAACGATGCCGATGCGGTGCCCCATCTCGATACCCAGGGCAAGGCGGGCTATAAAGAATTTATGGCGGCCGGAAAGCACCGGTCTTTCGTTATCGCTCCGGGCGGCGCCTGGGCCTGGAAGGCGGATGAGGCTGCGGCAGACTCCGCTGTCGAGATGTCTCTCCAGGCATGTCAGCGGCAAACTGACCAGCCCTGTGTGCCCTATGCCGTCGACGACAAGGTAGTGTTCGACGCCAAGGCCTGGTCCACGCTGTGGGGGCCGTATCTGAACCGTGCCGAGGCCGGCAAGGCGAAGACCGGCAAGGATCGGGGAGATCGTTTCTTTGACCTTGCCATTCGGAGCGCCAGTGGCAAGCCGATGAAATTGTCCGACCTGCGGGGCAAGGTAGTGGTGGTCCATTTCTGGGGAAGCTGGTGTCCGCCTTGCCGGCGCGAAATGCCGGAATTGCAGAAGCTCCATCAGAATCTAGACACTTCCTCAGGAGTCCAACTGGTTCTGTTGCAGATGCGCGAGGACTTTGCTGCTGCGCGTCAGTGGGCGCAGCAGCAGCATTTGACCTTGCCTTTGCATGACTCTGGAGTGAAGGACATGGCCTCGGATTTTCTCACTCTGGCGAATGGCAAAACCATGCCAGACCGGCGCTTGGCGGTCGCTTTCCCGACTACCTACGTCCTCGACAGACATGGCATCGTGGTTTTTTCCCACATTGGGCCAATTTCAGGATGGCCGCAGTATCTTCCTTTCCTGCTCGACGTGGCGGCCAAGTCCGGGAAATAATACTTCCATAAATTTACTTGACGGTATTGCGCAGACGCATAGTTGCATTATAATGCAACTATGCATTCAATAAACATCCAACCACAGGAAGTCTTTCAAGCCCTCGCGGACCCGACGAGGATTCGAATTGCCCGCCTTCTGGCCCACACAGGAGAGGAAGCGTGCCTTTGCGAGCTGGTGGACAGCCTCATGGAGCCCCAGTACAAGCTGTCGCGCCATCTCAAGATCCTGCGCCAGGCCGGCCTGCTGTCCGCCGTCAAGGATGGTCGCTGGGTGTACCATCGGCTGGTGCAGGGCGTGCCGCATCTTGATCGCTTGTATGACATGCTCAAGACGTTGCCGGACAGCGATAACCTGTTCGCGAACGATCTGGTGAATTTCCGGAACCGCATGTGCCTGCGCGAGGGCGGGCGTTGCCGGGTGGGGATACAGACCAAGATACTCGCCGTGGAGGGAGAGTGATGGCCTGCTCAGCGTGTGGCCCTGCTGCCCAGTCGGCCCCCATGCCACGCCCCTGGCGCAATCTCAAGGTGGTGATGTCCGCCGCCTCCGGCGCGTTGCTGGCGGCCGGCTTTTTCGGCGCCATGGCGGGCCTGCCGGCTTCGCTTGCGACATTTCTGTACGTTTCCGCCGTGTTCATTGGCGGCTACTTTTTCGGGCGCGAGGCGCTGGAAGAGCTCGTCAAAGAGCGCGAGATCGGCATTGAGCTGCTGATGTCGGTGGCCGCCATCGTGGCGGGTGTCATGGGCCAGTGGGCCGAGGCGGCCACGCTGGTGTTTCTTTACTCGATTTCCGAGGCGGCGGAAGGCTACACGGCCGAGCGGACCCGGCATGCCGTGCGCGCGCTCATGGACCTGGCGCCGAAGACCGCCCTGGTGCGCCAGGGAAGCCAGGAGTCGCGCGTACCGGTCGAGAAGTTGCGGGTGGGAGACATTTTCATCGTCCTGCCCGGGGAATCGGTTGCCACCGACGGCGACGTGACCGACGGGCATTCCGCGGTCAACCAAGCGCCGGTGACTGGGGAATCGGTTCCTGTGGAGAAGTCTCCGGGCGGCAAGGTCTTCGCGGCCAGCATCAACGGGGAAGGCGCGCTGACGGTACGCGCGACCAAGGCGTTCGCGGACAACACCCTGTCCCGCATCATCCATCTGGTGGAAGCGGCGCAGGCCAGCAAGGGACGCAGCCAGCGCTTCATCGAGCGCTTCGGCAAACGCTACAGCCCGGCTGTTCTGGGCATCGGCATCCTGATCGGCCTGCTGCCGCCGCTATTCGGTCTGCCCTGGGAAGACTGGATCACACGGGCCACAGTGTTCATCGTCGCGGCGGCTCCGTGCGCGCTGGTGATCTCGATCCCCATCACCCTGGTCGCGGCCCTTGGCACGGCCGGCCGCAACGGCCTGCTCATCAAGGGCGGCGTGCATCTGGAAAACCTCGCCAAGGTCCGTGTCGTGGCACTCGACAAGACCGGCACCCTGACTCTGGGCCGACCTCAGGTAACGGATATCGTGCTCCTGACTGGGCGCACCGAGCGCGAAGTGCTGGCTGCGGCAGCATCCCTGGAGTCGCGCTCCCAACATCCCTTGGCGCAGGCCATCCTGGAACGTGCCAGAGGCGACGGTATCGCAGTGAGCCCCGCAGTGGATTTCCAATCCGTCACCGGGGCAGGCGCCAAGGGCGTGGTCGATGGCGTCGAGTTATTCATCGGAAGTCCTCAGCTCTTCGCGGGCCTCGGCCTTTCGCTTTCCCCGATGATGACGCGCATCGAGGCGCTGCAGCGGGAGGGCAAGACGGTTGTCGCGTTGGGTAGCCCTGGGGAAGTTCACGGACTCATTGCGATCATGGATCCCTTGAGGCCCGATGCCGCTCATACCATAGCGGAATTGAAGCGGGCCGGTATCGAGCGCGTGGTCATGCTGACGGGGGACAACCTGCTGGCCGCCCAGTCCATCGCCCAGCAAGTGGGGGTGGACGAAGTCCATGCCGAACTGTCTCCGGAAGACAAGACGCGCAAGGTAGCCGAATTGGAAGCCAAGTACGGCAAGGTGATGATGGTGGGTGACGGCGTCAACGACGCGCCGGCGCTCGCCGCCGCCCACGTAGGCGTCGCCATGGGCGCGGCCGGGACGGGTGTTGCCCTGGAGACGGCGGACGTGGCGCTCATGAGCGACAACCTGGCGCGCCTACCCTACCTCATCCGATTCAGCCAGCGCACGTGGGGCATCATCCAGCAAAACCTCGCGCTTTCCGCCATCGTTATCGGGACCCTGGTCGTGGGTGCGGTAGGCGGATATTTCACGCTATCCATCGCGGTGCTGGCCCACGAAATCAGCGAGTTTGTGGTGATCGCGAGCGGGTTGCGCATGTTGCGTGCCTGATGCGTTTTATTTTATCAACACACTTGGTAAAAACCACCGTCTTTAGACGGTAACTTTGACTTTCATGTGTTGACTCATGCGTGTTTAGGCAGGCGCGTTTGACGACTTTAGTCGTCGCGCCTGACTGCGCTAACCCACCTGCTTTAGCTGGTGGTAGTTTAGTTGACGAAAGGAAATCGAAATGACCAAGTATGGCTTCGGAAAAACCGTCGACATGTCGTTCGACGATGCGATTGCGCACGTGACCCAAGCGCTCCAGGACGAGGGCTTCGGAATTCTCGCCGATATCGACGTCGCGGGCGCAATGAAGAAGAAACTCAACCAGGACATGCCGCCCTATCGAATACTGGGCGCGTGCAATCCACCTTTGGCGCACCGCGCCCTGGAAAGCGAACCGTCCATCGGTTTGCTCCTGCCCTGCAACGTGGTGGTGCGGCAGGATGAGGCTGGCGCGGTTCATGTGGAATTCATGGACCCGAACGCGGTGCTGGAACTGGTGAACAAACCCGAGATCACCGCGTTGGCGAGCGAAGTCCGGCAACGGCTGGAGCGGGTGATGGACCAAATGATGGAACACCAGGGTCAGCAGGAGTCCATGCCAATGCCGAAATAAGCATCCTGTCCGCGTCCAGCACGGGCGCGGACTTCACGGAATAATCGAGGAAGTAAAATGCGTTCGACAGAAGGAGAAAGACCATGAAATGCCCAGTATGCAAAGAAGCGAATCTGGTAATGACTGAGCGCCAAGGAATCGAGATCGACTACTGCCCCGAATGTCGCGGCGTGTGGCTGGATCGCGGCGAGCTGGACAAGTTCATCGAGCACGCGGAGCGTCAGGCCGGCGACCGGCCGCGTGGCGATTACCCCGAGCGGCAAGAGCGCCACTACCGCGATGACGAGTACCGGGGTAAGCCGCGCAAGTCCTTCCTGCGCGATTTGTTCGACTGAGGGGTGGGTATGAGCAGATGGTTCTGGATCGGCGGTCTGGGCTTGGTGATTTTACTGGCGCTCCTCGTCTGGGGGGTTATCGCCGGCGTCGGTCTTGTCACGGACAGGTTGCCCCAGTGGCTCGCCGGCGGCAAGCAGATCGCCGCGCAGCCCGTGCAAAAGGCCGAGGAGATGTTGCCCGGACTCAAGGAGCGAATCAAGGAAATCGTGCCGCCCGAGCTGGGGCAAAAGGTCGAAGAGTGGGCGCCGGGCGCGGCCCTGCCCAGGCAGGATGTGGGCGGCGAGGACATCGCGGGCGTCCCGCGTTTTCCCGGCATGGTGCGAGTCGCCTTCGGCGTCCAGGAGCAAAAACGACGTGTGCTCTATAAGGGCAAGGCCAGCTTCGCCGAGGTCATCGCGTTTTACGCCCGCGAGATGGCGACGCTGGGATTCACCAAAGAAGTGACCGCCGCCTCCCCCGCCGAAGAAACCCATGCCTACGCCAGGGGAAACCGTCGCTTCGCGCTCAAATTCGTGAAAACGACGCGACTCGGCACGGAAATGACCGAGGTGGAAGTCAGGGAATTGTAAGCTGCCGTCATGTCGGCAGGCGCTGGGAAAACACAGAAGAGACGCTGCGCGATCCAGGGCAGCCTCATGGGGAAATGCGCTTTTGCTCGATGGTTAAACTGAAGGAGAATGGCATGTGGATGGACTATGAAGGTTACGGCATGGGCTGGCATTGGTTGGGGTGGCTGAGCATGGCGTTTTTCTGGGTGATTCTGATACTGCTGGTGCTGGCGGCGGTGAAGTACCTGACGGGTGGTCGCCGCTTGAATGCCCCCGGCGGTGAAAGAACGCCAGATGCGCTGGCCGTGCTGGAGGAACGATATGCCCGGGGCGAAATCGGTCGCGATGAGTACTTGCAGAAACGCAACGATCTGAAGCGGGGCTAGAGGACGTTTAGGAAGCCACAAGCCAGGTTCTTGAACTTGAACGATCAAGGAGGACGCATGAGCCGGATAAACGGGATTGGCGGGGTAGCCCAAGAGAATCTTACCCGGATGACAGGAAATGATTCTGCCGTCCGGGGAACAGCGCAGACGTTCTCTGCCTCTTATAAGCTTGCGTTAGCCAATGCATCGCTTTCCCAAGAAGCGGCCACGGCAGCTAATTCCCCGTCGCCGGCCAACGGGTCCAGGCACATTCCATTAGCGGGCCAGCAGCAGCCAGAGGGTGGCGAAGACATTCATGAGGTTGCGCTAGGGCTGCGCGCCTATCGCCAGCAGCTCCTGGCATCGAATATCGCCAATGCGGATACGCCCGGCTACAAGGCGGTCGATATGGATTTTCAGGCGGCACTGCGTAGTGCACGGTCGACGATGCAAGGCGGGCCCGTGAAATTGTCGGCGACCGCCGCAGGCCACCTATCCACTCCGGCGCCAACCCGGTATTCCAATATCCCCCTGAAATATCATGTTCCCCAACAGGCCAGTATTGATGGCAATACCGTTGAAATGGATGTGGAGAGGGCCAAGTTCAGCGAGAACGCATTGATGTACCAGTTCGCCATGGATCGGGTGGGTGGACACTACAAGGACATGCTGGCGTTGCTGAGGAACCTGACATGACTGACGCTATTTCGAGTTTTTTAAATTGACGAAAGGAGAACCAAAATGATCAAGTACGGCTTCGGAAAAACCATCGACCTGTCGTTCGACGACGCGATTGCGCATGTAACGCAGGCACTTCAGGGCGAGGGCTTCGGCATCCTCGCCGACATCGACGTTGCGGGCGCAATGAAGAAGAAACTCAACCAGGACATGCCGCCCTATCGGATCCTGGGCGCGTGCAATCCACCCTTGGCTCACCGCGCCCTGGAAAGCGAACCGTCCATCGGTTTGCTCCTGCCCTGCAATGTGGTGGTGCGACAGGACGAGGCCGGCGCGGTGCATGTGGAATTCATGGATCCAGCCGCCGTGCTGGACTTGGTGAACAAGCCCGAGATCACTGCATTGGCGAGCGAGGTCAGGCAGCGGCTGGAGCGGGTGATGCAGGCGCTCTAGGGAGCGGTTTTCAACAGGGGAGATCGGCATGTGGATGAATTTTGATGGCTACGGCATGGGCTGGCATTGGTTGGGGTGGCTGAGCATGGCGTTTTTCTGGTTGATTCCGATACTGCTGGTGCTGGCGGTGGTGAAGTACCTGATGGGTGATCGCCGCTCGAATGCCCCGGACGGCGAAGGAAAGCCCAACGCGCTGGCCGTCCTGGAGGAACGATATGCTCGGGGAGAAATCGGTCGCGAGGAGTACTTGCAGAAGCGCGACGATCTGAAGCGAGGTTAGGCGCTCTAGTGCCCGTCAGCAAGCGAACCGGAAAATCCTTGTCGCTAGCGGTGCAATGGGGGCTGCAGCACAATGATCGCCATCCCCGCCAAGGCGACTGCCACGCCAAGTAAATCCCAGCGCGTAGGCGTTACGCCGTCCACCCGCCACAGCCAAATCAGCGCAACGGCAATATAGACCCCGCCGTAGGCCGCATAGGTGCGCCCGGCGGCGCTGGGGTGCAGCGTGAG
>JAJYUW010000011.1 GCA_021792335.1 Pseudomonadota bacterium
GCTGCTCGGCCACTGTCTCGGCGGGCAGTTGATGGCCAGGGCGCTGGGCGGCACGGTGATCCGCAACCCGGTCAAGGAAATCGGATGGGGGGAAGTGATGGTGGCGGCCGATGCGGTTGCCCATGCCTGGTTCGGTGACGCAACGCAATTCACGGTTTTCCACTGGCATGGCGAAACCTTCACCCTGCCGCCGGGCGCTACCTGCATCCTGAGCAGTCCCCATTGCCGGAATCAGGCTTTCGTTCTGGGCAAGCACCTGGCTTTGCAGTGCCACGTGGAAATGACGGAAGAAATGGTGAAGGAATGGTATGCCCTCGGAGCCGATGAAGTGGCTGCGGCACTAAGCAGCCCGGCGGTGCAGGATGCGGAATCCGCTTCCGCCCATCTGGAACACCGGGTGGCTCGTCTCCATGCGGTAGCGGAGCGGCTCTACGGGCACTGGATAGAAGCGCTGCCCAAATAGCTGCCGCATCCGCGGTCCGGCGGATATTTTGAATAATCCTGTGAGGAAGATTAATCGGGCGGGACCGACTTAGAAGCGCTTCATGACGTCCAGGTGCAGTTGCTCTTGGGGCAGGCCGGAGCGTTGCAGCAGGCTGGCAATTTCCTGCGCGGATGAATCCGGCGCCGTGAGGTAGACATCATAGCCGGAAAGGTCGGGGTAATCGGCGGTGATCGCCGTCCCCGCGGTCTCCATGTCGTGCAGACCCAGCGCCGGGTCGGCGGATGCCTCCCAACTGGATTCGCCGACAGAAACCCCCCCGTCCAGCAGTGTGAACTTGAAGTTGTCCAGAGCGTCGAACCAGGAGCGGCACAGGTTTTCGAGGTAGTGGTCACCGGGCTTGTGCGCCATCCAGTAGAGGTGGAGGGGCTGCTCAAGCTCCAGCGCGATGGCGTGCTCGATGATGCTTTTGATCGGGGCGAAGCCGGTCTCGTAGGCAAGCAGGATGATAGGCCGTCGGGAAGATTCGTCCAGGGTAAAACTGCCCTGCGGCCCTGCTATCGTGACGGTCTGGGATGGTTTGAGCTGCCTGAATACATGTTCCGAGAACGGGTCGCCGGGCACGTGACGAATGTGAAATTGCAAGTGCATGGCATTGCACGGGCAACTGGCGAGGGATTTGCTGCGTTGCGGCACGCCATCGATGGCGAGGCTGAGATGCTGTCCGGCAAAAAAGCGCAGCGTCTGCGAGCGCGGTGTGCGCAGATGCAGGATGATGGTGTCCTCCTGTATCCGCTCCAGACGTTCCACCTTGGTTGCAATCTGCTGCTGGGGGATTTCCTCCGCCCGGCCCATCTCGTTGACTTCGATTTCCAGGTCGGTTTCCGCGCTGGTGCAGCATAACAGAATGTGCCCCTGGGCTTTTTGCGTGTCGGACAGGACGAAATCGTGATGAAAGGCGTCATGCGTCTTTCCCGTCACGAGCCTTCCGCCGCACCCGCCGCAGGTGCCGTTGTTGCAATTGTACTGGAGCGCGATCCCGGAGCGCAGCGCCGCCTCGAGCACGGTTTCAGTCTTTTCGGCAGAAAATTCCTTGCCGCTGGGCAGCATTCGAATGCGGAACGTCATGGATGGCCGAATACCGACGTAATTTAGTCAGGTATCCATTATGCGGCATAGTGGGCCGGGGATCAATGGTGACGGCTTCCACTTCTTCGCAGCCCTGGGCGAGGGGACGAGCACTCTGGGCATCTTGGCACTTTCCAACAAGCAAACCGCAAAGGCGCTAAGGCGCAGAGTTCCGCAAAGCCATTTTTTACCTTCTTTGCGCCTTCGCGTCTTTGCGGTTAAGCGGGTTTTAATCCCGGAAGTTCTGGAACTGCAGCGGGAAGTCGGTGATGGACTTCTTCACCAGGGTGATGGTTTCCTGCAATACATCCCGCTTCGCGCCGGAAACGCGCACCGCCTCGCCCTGGATGCTGGCCTGGACCTTGAGCTTGGAGTCCTTGATCAGTTTGACGATTTTCTTGGCCAGTTCGGTTTCCACCCCGGTCTTGACGGTCACGGTCTGCTTGACCTTGTTGCCGCTGACTTTCTCGACTTTCCCCTTGTCCAGGCAGCTCACGTCGATATTGCGCTTGCCGAAGGTCTGGTTCAGGATGTCGTGCACCTGATCCAGTTTGAAGTTGTCGTCGGCGTATACCGTCAGCACGTATTCAGCCTGCTCAACGCGGGAATCCGAGCCTTTGAAGTCGAAACGGCCGCCGATGACCTTGTTGGCCTGGTCAACCGCGTTTTTCAGTTCCTGTTTGTCCACTTCGGAAACGATATCGAATGTCGGCATGGTGTGACTCCTCTGGCACCGGCGATTAGGCGCAGCAGGTTGATTCGGTGATGAAATGGCAGACGTAATCCAGCATCTCCACGGTTTCGATATCGAAGCTGGTATTGCCCGGCACGCTGAAGCTATCGCCCGCCCGGTAGGTTTTCCAGTCTGTTTTCCCCGCCTGGCGCACCCTGCACAACCCGGCATTGATCTCCATCAGCTCCGGCAGGCCGGTGTTGAAGGTAAGCGTGCCGGGGAAGATCACGCCGACGGTTTTTTTTGTACCGTCGGGGAACAGCACGGTGTGGGAGATGCACTTGCCGTCGAAGTAGACATTGGCTTTCTTGACGACGGATACATTGTCGAACTGGGTCATGGTTTTTCCTTTTTTATTTACCGCAAAGGACGCGAAGGATCGCAAGGGAGATCGTCTTTGATCGGTTTCCTTTGCGTAACCTTGCGTCCTTTGCGGTGAAGATTAACGATTCTGCAATTTCGCCGCAATCCGCAGCCGCAGCGCGTTGAGCTTGATGAAGCCGCCTGCGTCTGCCTGGTTGTAGGCGCCGGCATCGTCCTCGAAGGTGGCGATGGTGGGGTCGAACAGCGAATCGGTCCTGGAGTCGCGGCCGGCCACGATGACGTTGCCCTTGTAGAGCTTGACGCGCACCCAGCCGTTGACGTGCCGCTGGGTGTCGTCGATCAGCACCTGCAGGGCGCGGCGCTCTGGCGCCCACCAGTAACCGTTGTAGATCATGCTGGCGTAGCGCGGCATCAGGTCGTCCTTCAGATGCGCCACTTCACGGTCCAGGGTGATGGATTCGATCGCACGGTGGGCCTTGAGCATGATGGTGCCGCCCGGGGTTTCGTAGCAGCCGCGCGATTTCATGCCGACATAGCGGTTTTCCACCAGGTCGAGGCGTCCGATGCCGTGCTTGCCGCCGAGGCGGTTAAGTTCGGCCAGCATGTCGGCGGCGGACAGCTGCTTGCCGTTGAGTGCCACCGGGTCGCCGTTGACGTATTCGATATCGAGGTATTCCGCCTGGTCGGGCGCTTTTTCCGGCGACACCGTCCAGCGCCACATGTCTTCCTCGGCTTCCGCAGCCGGGTTTTCCAGGTGGCGGCCTTCGTAGCTGATGTGGAGCAGGTTGGCGTCCATCGAATACGGGCTGCCGCCGGCCTTGTGCTTCATCTCCACCGGGATGCCGTGCTTTTCCGCGTAGGCCAGCAGTTTCTCGCGGCTGAGCAGATCCCACTCGCGCCACGGCGCGATGATCCTGATTGCCGGGTTGAGGGCGTAGGCGCCGAGCTCGAAGCGCACCTGGTCGTTGCCTTTGCCGGTGGCGCCGTGGGAAATGGCGGTGGCGCCGGTTTCGCGGGCGATCTCGATCAGGCGCTTGGCGATCAGGGGGCGGGCAATCGAGGTGCCGAGCAGGTATTCGCCTTCGTACACCGTGTTGGCGCGGAACATCGGGAAGACGAAGTCGCGCACGAATTCCTCGCGCAGGTCGTCGATGTAGATCTGTTCCGGCTTGATGCCGAATTGCAGCGCTTTGTTGCGTGCCGGTTCGAGTTCCTCGCCCTGGCCGATGTCGGCGGTGAAGGTGACCACCTCGCATTGATAAGTGTCCTGCAGCCACTTCAGGATCACCGAGGTGTCCAGCCCGCCGGAGTAGGCGAGGACGACTTTGTTGACGTTGCTCATGACTTTGAATTCCCAATTAAAATCTGATTAACCGCAAAGGACGCAAAGGTTCGCAAGGGAAAAAAATAGGGTTTCCTTCGCGTACCTTTGCGTCCTTTGCGGTGAAATCAATCGTTGCTGATTTTGCCTAGCAGCAGGTATTCCATCAGCGCCTTCTGCGCGTGCAGCCGGTTCTCGGCCTCGTCCCACACCACGCTGTGCGGGCCGTCGATCACTTCCGCCGCCACTTCCTCGCCGCGGTGTGCGGGCAGGCAGTGCATGAACAGGGCGTCCGGCTTGGCCCGCCGCATCATGTCGGCGTCCACCTGCCAGTCCTCGAAATCGCGCTTGCGTTCTTCGTTCTCCGCCTCGAAGCCCATGCTGGTCCACACGTCGGTGGTGACGAGGTCGGCGTCGCGCGCGGCCTCCATCGGATCGGGGAATTCCTCGTAATGGTCGGTGCCGTACAGCCCGGCGCGCTCCGGTTCAACTTCATAGCCGGGCGGGGTCGAAACATGGACGTTGAAATCCAGTACTTCCGCTGCCTGCAGCCAGGTGTTGCAGACGTTGTTGGAGTCGCCGATCCAGGCCACCGTCTTGCCCTTGATGCTGCCCCTGTGCTCGATGAATGTGTAGATGTCGGCCAGGATCTGGCACGGGTGGTATTCATTGGTCAGGCCATTGATCACGGGCACGCGAGAATGGGCGGCGAAGCGCTCGACGATCTCCTGCTCGAAGGTGCGGATCATGACGAGATCGCTCATGCGCGAAATCACCTGGGCGGCATCCTCCACCGGTTCGCCGCGCCCCAGTTGCGAGTCGCGCGTGTTGAGGTAGATCGCCGCGCCGCCAAGCTGCTGCATGCCGGCTTCGAACGAGAGCCGCGTACGCGTGCTCGCCTTTTCGAAGATCATCACCAGCGTGCGGTCATGCAGCGGGTGGTAGGTCTGGTAGGCCTTGAACTGTTCCTTGATCCAGCGCGTGCGCTGGAACAGGTATTCGAATTCGTCGCGGGACAAATCCTTGAATTGCAGAAAATGTTTGATTTGCATAGAAGCCACCGGGCGCGGGTTTATTTCCGCGCGAGAAAATCCTTGATCAGCGGTGCGAGCATGTCCACAACCTGCTTTGCCTCGTCGCGCGTCATGATCAGGGGCGGCAGCAGGCGCACCACGCTGTCCGCCGTTACGTTGATGATCAGGCCCTTTTCCAGCGCCAGTTTAACCAGGTCAGCGCAGGGCCGGTCGAGTTCGACGCCGATCATCAGCCCGATGCCGCGCACCTCGACGAAGCCGGACGTGCCGCCAAGCTGTTTGCCCAGACCCTCGCGGATGAAGGCGCCGGTTTCGACAGCCTGCTTGCACAGGTCTTGCTCTTCCACTGCGGACAGCGTCGCCAGAGCTGCGGCGCAGGCGAGCGGGTTGCCGCCGAAGGTCGAGCCGTGGTTGCCCGGCTTGAACACCTCCGCCGCAGCGCCGTTCGCCAGGCAGGCGCCGATCGGCACGCCCGAGCCGAGACCCTTGGCCAGGGTCATTACGTCGGGCACGATGCCGGTCTGCTGGAAAGCGAACAGGGTGCCGGTGCGTCCGATGCCGGTTTGCACCTCGTCCAGCATCAGCAGCCAGCCGCGGCTGTCGCAGATGCGGCGCAGCTCTTGCAGATAGGCCGGTTGCGGCACCTGGACGCCGCCCTCGCCCTGCACCGGTTCTACCAGGATGGCAACGATGTTCTGGTTGTGTTCGGCGATCTGGTTGACGGAGTTGATGTCGTTGTAGGGCACGCGCACGAAGCCGCGCACCAGCGGTTCGAAACCTGCCTGCACCTTGCGGTTGCCGGTCGCCGTCAGCGTCGCCATGGTGCGGCCGTGGAAGCTTTGCTCCATCACGATGATGGTGGGAATCTCGATGCCCTTGTTGTGGCCATGGAGGCGGGCGAGCTTGATGGCCGCCTCGTTCGCCTCGGCGCCGGAGTTGCAGAAGAATACCTTGTCCATGCCGGACAGCTGGGCCAGCTTCGCGGCCAGTTGCTCCTGCTTCAGCACCTGGTACAGGTTGGAGGTGTGAATCAGCGTCTTGGCCTGCTCGCAGATCGCCTGGGTCAGTTTCGGATGGCCGTGTCCCAGGCCGTTGACAGCGACGCCGGCGACTGCGTCGAGGTAGCGCTTACCCTGTTCATCCCAGAGCCAGACGCCTTCCCCTCTGGTAAACGCGACTGGTAATCTGGTATAGGTGTTCATTAAATGTGACATATCGAGTGATATCGCTTCAGCTTTATAAAGTTGGACGTTGGTCTAGCCCGGATATTTCATAAATTGACGCGCGCCCTCGCTGGTCTTTTGTTTCGTATGAAAATTTTGTTCAGTCGGGCGTATGAATAACTACGCCGCTCCATCACAAAATTCTCCTACAAAACAAAATCCTGCGCGATCATCGCGCGAATTTATGAAATATCCGGGCTAGGCGAAAGTACAAATGCACACGGCGGCATTCGCCGCCGTGTGGTCGGTCCGAAATTGTTCGAGCCCCCCGTTTTTTTCTGGCTGGCCCTTCCGTGTGCCTGGGTTGACGTTCCAAAAGCATTATATTTAGCCGAAATGGCCGGTTCTTGCAAGTGAAATTTGTCTTAAAATCAGGCGCAGGGGAACAGAGCGGCGAGGGAAAAGCAAATGCCCGGCAAGCGTGAGCCTGCCGGGCAAGCAAGAGCGAAACAGGTACGCGGCAGCGTGCGCTGCCGCAATATTTTTAGGCCATCGCCTTGACGGCGGCGCTCAAACGGCTCTTATGGCGTGATGCCTTGTTCTTGTGCACGATGTTCTTGTCGGCGATGCTGTCGATCACGCTGGTCGACTGCTGAAAAGCCAGTTTGGCGGCTTCCTTGTCGCCCGCGGCCACGGCCTTGATCACCTTCTTGACCGCGGTGCGGAATTCTGAACGCTGGCTCGTGTTGCGCGCGCGTTGGGTTTCGGACTGTCTTGCACGCTTTCTGGCTTGTGCGGTGTTTGCCATTGAGAAACTCCTTGGATATTACTTAACTGCCGGACAGCAGCAGATGAAACGCGCAATATTACTTTCCTTTGGACCGCTTTGCAAGAGCAAGATCACGGCGCAAGTCTGTCCGACAGGCCAGGCGAGCTCGGCCGGCACGCCTCAATAGCCTCTGCAATCGCACGAATCGGCCTGTAGGCCAGCTTGAATAATGCCCATCACTGAACTAAGTTGACATAGGGGGTGCTGCCCGGCAATTCATGAACACTCCGCCGGGAGTGACGGGCTTGCATTGCTCCATGTTGTTTGCACTGGGGAGAACTTGCTTGGATATCGATGCCATTCGCATAGCCTATCGACGCTATGCACGCCTGTACGATCTTTATTTCGGAGCGCTGTTCCAGCCGGGCCGGAAGGCTGTTGTCGACCGCATGAACTGCCGCCCCGGGGAACGGGTGCTGGAAGTGGGCGTTGGCACCGGCTTGTCCCTGCCGCTGTATCCAAAAGATATGCTCGTCACCGGGGTCGATATTTCGCCTGACATGCTCCGGCGGGCGCAGGCACGCAAAATTCGCGGCGGACTCGAACAGGTGGTCGACTTGCGCTTGATGGACGCCGAAAACATGGATTTTGACGACAACAGCTTTGACAAGGTGGTGGCCATGTACGTGGCATCGGTGGTGCCACACCCGGCGCGCCTGGTGGACGAAATGCGCCGGGTGTGCCGGCCGGACGGAGAGCTGTTCATCGTGAATCACTTCCACAGTTCAAATCCCGTCGCCGGCGGCATCGAGAATTTGCTCGCGCCTTTGTCGCAAGTGATGGGGTTCCGTCCCGACTTCGTGCTGGACACATTTATTCATGAAACCGGACTGGAAGTGCTGGATACCCGGCCGGTCAATCTTTTCGGCTATTGGACGCTGCTGCGGGCCGGCAACAACAAAAGCGAGTGCGCTGCCCTTGGCGCCGCTTTGGGCCAGCGCCCGAAAGCGGCCGCGAACGGGAGTCATCCAGCGCACGCCTTATATAGAAAGGCGTAGACACCCTGACGGATTGAGGAACCTGCGACCATGAACCGACATCAAGTCAAACCCGATGGAGCGAGCGTGGCTACCCACCGCCATCACGGGCCGTTGCAATACGGGCCGAAGCGGGCTGGCGGCAATGCCGGTATCCTGGAAAAATGGCTGCTGGAAAAGTTGCTGGAACTGATGGGCTCGCCGCCGCTGCGTTTCGTGCTGTGGAACGGGCAGGAAGTCGGTCTTACGGCAGAGCCGCCGGCAGCGCGCATCGTGATCCGCGACCGGGGCGCGCTGCTCAAGCTGGTCGCCAATCCGGACATGCAATTCGGCGAGATGTACAGTAGCGGCCGCATCGAGGTGGAACATAGCCTGGCGGCGTTCCTGAATGCGCTCTACCGCTCCCGCATGCACCTTGTTCCGGGCGGCTTGCGGGAAACGCTGCTCAACTGGCTCAATCGCCCGCGTTCCAACAGCCTGCTGCGGGCGCGAGAGAACATTCATCACCACTACAACATCGGCAACGATTTTTACCGGCTCTGGCTCGACCGGCAGATGGTCTATACCTGCGCCTACTTCCCGGCCCCGGCGGCAACCCTGGAGCAAGCCCAGATCGCCAAGCTGGATCATGTCTGCCGCAAGCTGCGACTGGTGCCGGGCGATCAGGTCGTGGAAGCGGGCTGCGGCTGGGGCGCCCTGGCCCTGCACATGGCCCGGCGCTACGGCGTGCGGGTGCGCGCCTACAACATCGCCACGGAGCAGATCGCCTACGCACGGGAGCGGGCGCGGCGGGAAGGGCTGGAAGGCCGGGTGGAGTTCGTCGAGGGGGATTACCGGGAAATCGCCGGGGCCTGCGATGCCTTCGTTTCGGTCGGCATGCTCGAGCACGTTGGCGTGGCGCACTACCAGGCGCTGGGCGGCGTCATCGACCGCTGCCTCAAGCCGAACGGCCGCGGCCTGATCCACTCGATCGGGCTGAACCGGCCATCCCTGCTCAATCCCTGGATCGAGCGGCGTATCTTTCCCGGCGCCAATCCCCCCAGCCTGGGTGAAATGATGGCCATTTTGGAGCCGGCGAATTTTTCCATTCTGGACGTGGAAAATCTGCGTCTGCACTACGCCAGGACCCTGGACCACTGGCTGCAACGCTTTGAAGTGGCGGCGCCGCGCGTGACGGAAATGTTCGGCGAATCTTTCGTGCGGGCCTGGCGGCTGTATCTGGCCGGGTCGCTGGCCGCTTTCACCGCCGGCGAGTTGCAACTGTTCCAGGTGGTGTTCGCCCGGGCCGGCGACAACGACATTCCCTGGACCCGCGAATTTCTTTACCAGCCAGGCCAGGTCGATGGAAACCTGTGATGTCCTGGTCGTGGGCGGCGGCCCGGCCGGTTCCACCTGCGCCCGGGAACTGCGGCGGCACGGCCTGGATGTGCTGGTGCTGGACCACCAGGCCTTTCCGCGGGACAAGGTGTGCGCAGGCTGGATCACCCCCGCCGTGCTCGACGCCCTGCAGATCGACTGTGCCGACTATGCCGCGGGCCGGGTGCTGCAGGCGATCACCGGTTTTCGCACCGGCATGATCGATGTCGATGGCAGCGAAGTGGAAACCCGCTACCAGCACGATGTGAGCTACGGCATCCGGCGCAGCGAATTCGACCACTACCTGCTGCTGCGCTCGGGCGCCCGTTTACGCCTGGGCGAGCCGCTGCACTCCCTGGAGCGACGCGGCGGCGGCTGGATCGTCAATGGGGAAATCGAGGCCCCGATGCTGGTTGGCGCCGGCGGGCATTTCTGTCCGGTGGCGCGCTTTCTGGGGGCGAAGTCGGGCGGGCGGGAGCCGGTAGTGGCGGCCAGGGAGGTCGAGTTCGCCATGGATGAGAAGCAGGCGGACGCATGCGGTGTGCAGTCCGAAACGCCGGAGCTGTTTTTCTGCCGGGACCTGAAGGGATATGGCTGGTGTTTCCGCAAGGGGGGCTATCTCAACATCGGCCTGGGACGGGAAGGCAGCCATCGCCTGGCGGAACACCTGACGGCATTTTGCGATTTTCTCAAGCGGCGCGGCAAGGTTCCCGCCACTATCCCGGACAAGTTTCCCGGCCACGCCTATCTGCTTTACGGCCACGGCGTGCGCAAGCAGGAGGACGACGCAGTGCTGCTGGTGGGCGATGCAGCAGGGCTGGCTTATCCCCGCAGCGGCGAAGGCATCCGCCCGGCGGTGGAATCCGGACTGCTGGCGGCAGCAACAATCGCCCATGCCGGCCGCAACTATCGCCGGGAGCGCCTCGCGCCCTACCAACAGCGCCTGGCTGCGCGCTTCGGTACGGACGGGCGCGCTGCCGGCACGCTGCCGCAGGAGGCGCTGCGCTTCATCGCCGGCAAGCTGCTGGCCAGCCCCTGGTTCGCCCGGCATGTCGTGCTCGACCGCTGGTTCCTGCATGCCCGGCAAGGCGCGCTGCGCCATTCCTGAAGCGGCGCGGCGCAGACAAGAAGAAGGAGAGAAAAATGGCGATGATGCTGACGTCCACGGTATTTTTCCAGGGCGGGTCGATCCCGCAACGCTACACCTGCGAGGGCCAGGATATCTCGCCGCCGCTCACCTGGATCGGCGTGCCGGCAGGAACCCGCAGCCTGGTCCTGATCGTGGATGACCCGGATGCGCCAGACCCGTCCGCGCCCAAAATGACCTGGGTGCACTGGCTGTTGTACAACATGCCGCCCGGTACAGACGGATTGCCCGAGGGCATTCCGGCCAAGGGACTGCCGCCGGGGACCCGGCAAGGGCTGAACGACTGGCAGCGTAGCGGCTACGGCGGACCCTGCCCGCCGATTGGCCGCCACCGCTATTTTCACAAGCTGTATGCCCTGGACACCGTTCTGCCGGATCTGGGCGGCCCCACCAAGGCCGTGCTGGAAAAGGCGATGCGGGGCCATATCATCGGTCAGGCAGAGTTGATGGGGCTTTATCAGCGCGGCCGCTAAATAGTCAGATCGATTTGTTGCATGCTGCCGGCGCCGCCGTCTTCCTTGAGATAAACGCCGCTTGATTTGATCTGGCCGTCAAGCTGGTTTTGGTTGTTCTTGATGTCGAAGGGCGTGCCGATGCTGCCCAGGTAGAGCGCGCCGACGTTCTTTTGCGCCAGCGTGCCGAGGGTATCGTTGCCCTTGGCGTCCTTGGTCCAAACCTGCAGTTTTTGGTAAACCGTGTCGTTTTCGTCGATCCAGCCGTTTTTGTCCTGGTCATAGGCCGCCAGTTCCTGGAAGCCGTTGCCGCTGGCGGGGCCGAACAGTTCGCCGCCTTTGTCGATCTTGCCGTCCCCGTTCTTGTCCAGCGCCAGGAAACCGCTGTTTGGGCCGACAAAGGATATCTGCTCCGCCTTGCCGTCCGCATTGAGATCGAAGCTGAATTTGGCATCGGTGAGCTGTGCCGCGGTGCCGCCAAAATTGATCACCAGCGGATCCTTCTTCACGGCATCCCCCAGGCGCAAGCTGGTGTTGGTTTCCTCGTAGTGTTCCCGGCTCATGGCCAGTTCCAGCTTGAAGCTGATTTCCTTGCCGTCGGCGGTTTTGATCACGCCTTGCGCGGAGAAATTGGTCTGCTCTGCCTCATAACGGGTTTCGTGGTAGTCGTATTCGACCCCGAAGCCTGCGCGCTGCGGCTGTGCCTGCGCGGCCTGTTTCGGGTCGGGGGTGTCGTGCGCGGGTGCGGCCTGGACGTTGGCGTCTTCTATCCTGGCCAGCTTGATCTTTTCGCCGGTCAGTGCTTCCAGCATCAGTTTTATCAAAAGGAAGCGGGGATCTTTCTCCAGCTCCTTTTCCGGATCAATCGCAGCGGCCTGTTGAGCCGGATCGGCAGCAGCGGCGGCCTTGGCCTGTGCAGAGAGGCTGACTGCATCGGCGGCCGGCCGGGCATCCCGGCCCCCGTTTCCTTGCCCCTCGAATCCTGCCCTGAACCCGGTCGAAGGGTCAGGCCGCTGTTCGCCGATCCACATGCGGAGCGACTCCCGGACAGAGCGTTTTTCCATGGCGCTGTGCTGGCTGGCCAAGAGGACATTTGAACTTTCGATTTTCATGGCTGACTCGGTGCATAAGAATATGTTGATGCCTTGGTATCGGCAGTCCGGCGCTTAACTTGATGGTGGGCAAGGCTGTTATTGTTATTTTTATCAAAAAGTTATGAATAATATGGGGATAGGATTGGGGCTTTTAAAACAACTTGAAGTCATGGCGTTTTCAGTTTGAAAGGGGACGGTTTTTTGCTCCCGCCTACTGGATATATATCCGGGCTATTTGAAGGAAAATGTGTAAAACAAATCCACCGCATTGTCGCTGCCGGTCTGGGTGCGCACTGACAGGCGCTTGGTCAGGGCGTAATTGATTTTGACCAGGGTGCCCGTTCCCAGCAGCCCCTGCTCGAAGCTGAGATAGGCTTGCGCAGAGAGCCGCTTGCCCATGGTCAGTACGCTGCTCTCCAATCCGCCCGCGCCGGAGAGTCCGAACTGGTCCAGCCCTGCGGCATGAGCGATCCTTGATTGCAGCGTTGCCGATTCGCCCGCGGCCAGGAGTGCGCCTGCCGCCGCTTGCAGAACGCTGAACTCCGCGCCGCTGGTGTTATCCATGCCATGCCCCAGCACCAGCCACGACAGTTTTTCGCTGTCCGTCACGCTGGGGTTGGATGCCAGTCTGACTCGCGGCTGCAGGGCCGTTCCGCTCACGGCTACGCCTGCCTCGACAGGCTGGTTCTTGCGCATGGCGATGATGCTGAGCCCCGGGTTGTCGATCGGGCCGGCGAAGTTCAGAATTCCCCGGTCGATCGCGAGCTGCTGCCCGTAGGCGGAATAGGCGCCCTTGATGACCCGGATGCTGCCGTTTGCCTGGGGCGGCTTGCCGCCGGCGGCGCGTATCCTGATCGCGCCGCCCAACTGGGCGTCCAGCCCCTTGCCTTTGAAGTGGAAGTCATCCCCCAGATCGAGTGCGAGGTCCATGCGCGTCCGGTAGGGCGTGGCTTTGATTTCCCGCTTTTCCTCGCGGCCCAGCACGACCACGTCGTCACTCAGCGCCGGGGCATCCGTTTTCGGCAGCTCGATCAGGCCGCGGTCTGCCTTGAGTTTTGCCGCCATCTGTACTTCTCTGCCGGTTGCGGCGGCATCGGCCATGCCGCTCAGCACGAGATGCCGGTCCGGCCGCGCCAGCACTTCCAGCTTGTTCGCAGTCAGCTTGAGCTGCATGACGGGCACTGCGCCGCCGAACAACAGACTGCCCTGGCCCGTGAGTTGCCCTTCACCGGCATGCATCACCCATTGCGTCAGACGGAGCGTGTCCTGCTGCAGTTCGGCGCGCAACTGGCCATCTTTCAGGTATAGGCCCTGGTCGGGCACTTCCACCTTCAAGCCGCTTGCGCTGATCACGCCTGTCAAACCGGGATTCTGCAGCGTGCCATCGGCACGCAACCGGGCACGCACACTGCCGTCCATCGAGGTGCCGCTGGTCGGATCCAGGAGCGGGGCCAGCCATGCAAGAGAAGGAATGGTAGCGTCCGCCTCCAGCCGGACAGCCGTGCTTCCCGCTACCCCCCATGCGCCGTTTTTCCGGGTCATCTCCGTGGCGGCGCTGGCCGAGATCACGCCGAGGGGCGTTCCGGCGACGTCCAGGGTGCCGGTCACGCGGCTGTTCACGGCTTCCAGCTTGAGATCCAGCCTATTTAGGCCAAGCCGGGTCCTGGGCTCGGTCAGCATGCTTATGTCGCCGTTTTCGCGGGAAATGGACAGTGTGCCGTTCACCCGATCGTCCGCAGTCACCGACCAGTGGCCGCCGAAGCTCAGAGATGTTTCGATGCCGAGGGAGGGATCGATGAGTTTTTGCGCATGGGCCAGTGCCAGCCGGTCGAATTGGCCGCGGCTGGTAAATTGCGTCCCCTTGCGGGCAAGCTCGTGGATGGTGACGGTGCCACCGGCAAAGCCCAGTTCCGCTTTCCGCAGCAGCCACTGTTCCGGGCCCAGCGCCAGCTGTGCCGGAGCCCGCAGAACCACAGGATAATCGCCCTGGTTGCGGAACTGCCGCAATTCGCCGGTCCAGCCGGTTTTTTCATGCCAGCCGCCCGCCAGCTCGGCGTGCATATCCAATGCCGGGTTATGGGCGTGCAATGTCAAAACATGGCCGCTGCGCCGTCCATGCCCGGCCGCGCTCGCCTTGTCCAGCCTGAATCCGTTGGAGCGGTAATCGTCGATCTCGGCGTTGAGCGCGAGCGTGCCGTCCAGGCCCTTGTCCAGCCGGCCGCTTGCCCGCACCCGCTGCACCTGGTGCTGCGCGGTCCAGCGCAGTTGCCGCCCGGTAAGCTCGAAGGCGCCGGAGGGTTGATCCAGTGTGCCATCCAGCGTGCCTGTCGCCTGCACTTGCCCGCCGAATTCCGGGCCGATGACGGACAGCTTGTCTGCCTTGAGGCTCCATGCCAGGCGGTCTCCCGCCTTGCCGAAGGCGCCGCTGGCGGAAAGACGGTTTTCCGCCAGCCTTGCTTCCACGGTGCTGTCCCAGATCCGTTCGGAAGAGGCATGGACTTTTCCTTTTGCCGCGAGCGGGTGGCCGCGAAACTGGCTGTCGCTTAGCGAAAAGTCGATTGCCGCCTGCCACTGCGGTGACAAACGGCCGCTGGCGGCGAAGCGGCCATTGATTGCCGCCGCCGGGTATTTGCCGAAATCGGCCGGGTTGAAGCGCTTGATCGTCCCCTCGGCCTGGAAGGCTTGGTCACCGGCGAGCGCCATGCCGCCGCTCAGTTGCAGCTCGCTGCCATAGGCGCGGATAATGGCCGTCTTGAGCTCCAGTTGGCTGGCTGCCTGGCGTGCATCCAGCCGGATTCCGTAGTGTTGCTGCCTGAGGTCTGCGTAGATGTGCTGGGCTTCCTCTTCCGCATCGATGCGGATCTTGCCGGCGAGTTGCGTCGGTTTGAGTGTGGACTGCACGCCCTGCAGGTTGAAGTTCCGGGTCGCCAAATCCAGCCCGAGGCGGCGTCCCTTGAGCTCGGCGCTGCCCGTAAACCGGCCTCCTTCCCCAAGATCCAGCTGCAGCTGCGTGAAACCCAGGTCATCCAGCCTGCCGGTGAAGCCGGCAGACGCTGTCTTCAGGGGCAGGCGCGCCTGGTCAATGGCGCCGGGAAGCCGGTTCTCCACCCGCACGCTGCCCTGAAAGGTATCCGCTGTGCTGCCCCGTAAACTGAGCGCGATGCCGATATCGGCCTCAGGCAAGCCGGCATCCAGCCATGCCGGGTCCAGATGCCGCCCATGCAGGCTGGCCTGCTGCAGATAGACCGGCTCGAACGGCAGCCATGCCGATTCCATATCCGCCTCCATGCGGCCGGCGGTGGCGGTCGCGGAGGCCGCCAGTTTCTGGAGTGAGCCTGTGAGCGTAACCTGGGCAGCGTAGGGGTGGCGGCCTTCCTTCTTCTGCAGCGAGACCTGACCGTCCAGCGCGAACGGGCGTGCATCCCCCAGGTTCAGGTCCGCCTTCGCGGCTCCCCATGGCGTAGCGGCGCGCTCCAGGGACCAGCGGTAGCGGCCTGCGCCATAGCTTAAGCCGGCCAGCAGATCCCGCAGTTCATGGCGGCTGTCCTGGTTTTGTATTTCGAGCCGGGCCACGGACAGGGCCGGGATTTCCACCCCGACCGGCAGATGCAGGGAAACGGGCAGATTCAGCGGCTCCGCACCCGGTTTTTTGAGTTCTATCCGCAGCGACTGGAGCGCTGCCTTGTGCAGCCGCACCTGGCGCTGAAGCAGGAGAAGGCGCGGCGACCAGTCCAGGTCTATCCCGTGCAGTTCGATCCGTCGTTCCGGCGTCTCCCAGCTCAGCCTGGCGATGCGCAAAGGGCCATAGAGCGAGCCTTGTACGCCCTCTATGGCAAGCTGCCCCTTGCTGGCTGAAACCGCCTGCCCGGCGGCCCAGCGCGCAACGCTTTCCCGCCCCGCGAGACCAAGCAGCGCCGCCAGCATAGCCGCGACAGCCAGGAGCGCCAGCGCGAGAGCCCGCCGCCTTGTGACTAAATGTCTCTTGAGCGCCATCAGAACGTGAACCCGACAGAAAAGTGCAGGCGCAGCTGCTCGACATCCCTGCCATAGGCGATGTCGAAATTCAGCGGGCCGACCGGGCTCTTCCAGCGCACGCCGGCTCCATAACCCTGCACTGCCTTGAATTCTTTCACCTCGTCCACGGCATTGCCGGCGTCGAAAAATAGCGCCGCCCCCCACTTCGGCATCACCCAGTGCACATATTCGGCACTGGCCACCCCGAGATAACGCCCGCCGACAACGGCAGTCCCCTGCTTTAGGCCGAGGCTCTGGTAGGCGTAGCCGCGCACCGACTGATCGCCGCCGGTGCGAAACAGGAAGTCGGAGGGAATGCCATCCCGGCTGGCTGCCGCCACCATGCCCGCCTCGACACGGAGTATCAGGGAATCCCTGGCGCCAAGGGGATGGAAATAGACCAGGCGCCCGTAGCCGCGCCCGAAATCCTGGTCCGACAGCAGCGCCTTCGCGCCACCGCCGACCTGTGCGTTGAACAGATAGCCACGGGTGGGGTAGAGCAGGTTGTCGACATCGCGTTTGGTCCATGAATAGTTCAGGGTCAGGGCCTTGTTGAGCTTGCTCTCCGCCCCGGCAACGTCCTGCCGTTCGGCCTGATACTGCATCGCCAGGGCGGTTTCTATCTTGCCGGTCACCCGGCTGCGCTTGGCGCCGATCCCGATCTTGCGCGTCACTTCGCCCTCGATGTCGGTGCGTTCCAGCAACGCATTGATGCTGTCGCGGTATCCCGCCTCGGTGAGGGGGAATTGCACTTCGCCGTTCAGTCCCTGTTTCTTGGTTTCCAGCTTGAGCGCGCTGCTCAGGCGCCACGCCCGGTCGAAAAAGTTCAGATCGCGGTAGTCGATTTGAGCCCGTGCCCCGGTGTTGGTGCTTACCCCCACGCCAAAGCCCAGTTTCCGGGATGGATTTTCGGTTACTTCAACCCGGACGGGCACGCGCTCAGGGTGCGCCGGATCGGTCTCGGCAGTGACCTGGGCTGAACTGAAATACAGACTGTCCTGCAGCCGCTGCTGAAAGTCGAGCAGCTTGCTCTGGGCATAGGGCGCACCCGGTTCGATGGCGCTGAGGCGCTCGACGATGCTGCGGGGATAGCGCTTCAGTCCGCTGACTTCAAGGCCGCCGAAGGTGAAAGCAGGGCCGCTGTCGAGAGCGACTTCCAGCGCAACCTGATTGGTTTCGGGGTCGACCGTGGCCTGGCTGAAACTGATCCCGGCGCTCGGGTAACGCTCGATCAGCAGTTTCTGGAGCGCGCCGCGCTTGGCAGCCTCCCAGTCCTGCTGGCGAAAAACGGCGCCCGGATTGAGCGGCCATTGCTCGCGCATTTGCGTCAAGCGCGCTGCATTTTCGCTGGAGCCATCCGCAAATGGCCCTTCTACGCGCAGAGTTAGTGAGCTCACGCGTGCCGGTTCACCCGGTGCGACCGAAAAGCGCGCCACCCAGACGCCGGATTTTTCCGCCAGACCGGATTCGATCCGGGGAGAGAAAAATCCCTCGCTTGAAATCAACGCGCGGATCTCGTCCGGGGTGCGTTTGAAAAGCCGCTGCAACTGATCTGCGTTCATGCGCGGGTTGTTTTGCCAGCGGTAGATTTCCAGGTTTCTCTGCAGCAGCTCCCGATACTGTTGCGGAACATCCATCTCAATCGTGTACTGGAAAGCCTCCGCGCGCACAAGGGCCGGGCACAGGAGCAGCACGGCAAGCAGAAGTCCGCACAACATCAGCGGCGTCATGTGCTTTCCTTGACTGGATTTTGAGGTCGGCATGGTGGGGGTATGGCGCGACATCTGTCGTTTTACGGATGCAGACGCCTGGATAGACTATTTGTGTATTATAGAACGCCTGACATTGAAGGGCATGGCGCCCTGCCTGGAATGCCATGCGTTTTGCCATCGCACGTTCATCATTCATACGCCTGCTCCTGCTTGCGGCGGTATTCGTGCTCGCCGGCTGTGCGACCCCGCAGATCTATTGCCGCGATGTCAGCCCGCCTGCCGTTTCGCGCGAGAGCACAGCCGATATCCTGCTTCAGATGCTTTCAAGAATCCAGAATCGTCACTTTCGATCCGAAGCGGTCCCACGAGATTCACGAAAACCGTTCCAGCTATCGATGATGTCGAACTCCAGGGGCGGCACACGCCAATGGCCGGGTGCAGCGCGGAAGCTGCAGGGCACGGTAGCGGATGCCGGCCGACAGTTTACCCGCGTAGCGGATGCATCACGCATCTCCCGCCGCCTTGCGCGCGGGTTCATCGGCACTTGGTGTGAACGGTGCCCCCTTCGGCAACGGCTGCGGCAGCGCCAGGGCATAGCCTTGGGCGTGGTCCACGCCGAGTTCCCGTAGCAGGGCAAGGATCGGCTCGCTCTCCGCGCACTCGGCCACAGTCTCGATGGCCATCACCTGGGCCATCCGGTTGATCGCCTCGGCCATCGCGCGTATTACGCGATCCTCTACCATGGTGCGGATGAAGCTGCCGTCGATCTTGAGGAAATCCACCGGCAGTTGCTTGAGGTAGCCGAAGGAGGGCATGCCGCTGCCGAAATCATCCAGGGCGAACAGGCAGCCTTCGTGCTTGAGCGCCTGGATGATCTGGGCCGCGCGGTTGAGGTTGGCAATGGCCGCGGTCTCGGTGATCTCGAAACACAGCATGTCGGCCGGTACGCGGTATTCGGCCAGCAGGCCGCGCACATACTCCACCAGGCGCTCGTCGCATAGCGAACTGCCGGAGAGATTGACGGCGAAAATCGGCCGCTCGGCGAGGGGCTTCTGGCGCTGCTGCACCGCATGGCGACCAATCACCTCGCGCAGCACCCAGCGGTCGATGGCGGGCATCAGGTTGTAGCGCTCCGCCACGGGCACGAAGGCCATCGGCTCGACTATCCGGTCATCCTCGTCCAGCAGGCGCAACAGGATCTCGTAGTGGGGGCGGCCCCGGCCATGAGTCCCGAGCGGCGCGATGGCCTGCTGGTACAGGCGGAAGCGGTTGGCGTCGAGCGCATGGGTCAGGCGCGACACCCATTGCATCTGGGCGCGCTGCGCTTCAAGCAGGGCATCATCCGGATGGAACAAGTGCACCCGGTTGCGGCCCTGCTCCTTCGCTGCGTAGCAGGCCGCATCCGCCGCGGACAGCGCGGCGGCAACGCTGCCCGTAGCGGCGGACAGCAGCACCAGGCCGATGCTTACGCCGACCGAGAACGGCTTGCCTTCCCACACGAAGCGGTAGTCCTGCACCGCGTCGCGCAGGTCCGTAGCGATGCGCAGCGCCTGATCCAGGGGACAGTGTTCGAGCAGGACGCCGAACTCGTCGCCGCCGAGCCGGGCCAGCGTGTCGCGGCCGCGCAGGCGCTCCTGCAGCTGCGCGCTGATCTGGCGCAGCAGTTGGTCGCCTGCGGTGTGGCCGCAGGTGTCGTTCACCACCTTGAACTGGTCGAGATCGAGATAGAGCAGCGCATATGCCTCGCCCTCGCCGGGGGCCTCGATCAGGACGCGCTCCAGGCGGCGCTCGAATTCCTGGCGATTGACCAGCCCGGTGAGCGCGTCGTGGGTCGCCTGGAAGGAAAGCCGATGCGCCATGGCCTGGGCCTCGGTCACGTCGCGGAATATGGACACTGCACCAGTCACCCGACCGTCCTCGCGCACGGGGTGCGCGGAATACTCGGCGGAGAAGGAGCTGCCATCTTTGCGCCACAGCAACTCCACCAGCCCGAGGCTGGGGCGGCCCGTCCTAAACGCGGCGCAGATCGGGCACGCCTCCGCCGGATAGGGTGCGCCGTCGGCGTGGGTATGGTGGATGAGGGCGTGCATCTCGCGCCCCAGCAGTTCGTCGCGCGTATGGCCCAGCATCGCCAGCGCCGCCTCGTTTACGAAGGTGCAGCGGCCTTCGGCATCGAGCCCGTAGATGCCCTCGCCGGCGGATTCGAGCAACAGGCGGAAGCGCGATTCGCTTTTTTGCAGGTGCGCTTGTGCCGCTCGCCGCTCGCCGATCTCGCGCACCAGATTGCTGTTGGCGTCACGCAACAATTCGGTCTGCTTCTCGATTTGCGCGGTGCGCTGCGCCACCAGTTTCTCCAGGCGCCGCCGGTGGTATTCCAGCTCCGCCTCGCGCTGCTTGTCCACGGTGATGTCGATCAGCACGCCCTGCAGGAACAGTGGCTCGTGCTCCGTGCCGTACACGATCCGGGCCTCGTCAAGGATCCAGCGCTCCTCGCCGTTGCGCGTCAGCAGGCGGTATTCGCAGCGCAGCGGTTCGCCGGATTCGTAGCAGCGCGCGAAGGCGGCGAGCACCCGCGCCTGGTCTTCGGGATGGATGCGGTTGAGCGCGCCGTCCGGACTCGCCAGCCATTCCTCGGGCGAGAAGCCGAAATGCCGGATCTGTGGGCTGACATAGAGCAGGTTGCCCGGGATATCCAGCGCAGCGGTGTAGGCAATCGCGGGAATCTGCTCCACCAGGCTGCGGTACTTGGCTTCGGCGGCGCGCAGCCGCTCTTCCGCTTCGCGTTTGTCGGCGTGCGCCTGGGATTCGCGCAGCACGCGCTTGATCACCGTCGGCAGCATCTTGAGATAGTGCCGTTCGGCGTCCTTGACCAGGTAGTCGCGCGCGCCGCGGCGCATGGCGTCCACGGCGATGGCGATGTCCTGGGCGCCGGTGAGCATGATCACCGGCACCTCCACCTCGCCTGTGTCGGCCGCAAGCTCGGCGAGAAACTCGCCGCCATCCATGTCCGGCAGGTGGTAGTCGAGCAGGATCAGGTCCGGCGTCTCTGCGTGCACGCGCTGCAGCCCGGCCTGCGCGCTGTCGGCTTCCTCCAGCTGGAATGCATAATCGGACTGGCCTTGCAGTGCGCGGCGGCAGGCCAGGCGATCAACCGCGTCATCCTCGACCAACAGGACGCGGATGGTGACATGATTCATTGCGGGAGCTCGCTCAGGGTCCAATAGGCGTTGACGGAGCGCACCGCTTCCACGAACTGCGCGTAGTCGACCGGCTTGCGGATGTAGCCGGCGACGCCGAGATCGAAGCTCGCCAGCTTGTCCTGCTGTTCGTCGGAAGTGGTGAGCACCACTACCGGAATCCGTTTGAGCGCGGCGTCGTGCTTGACCGCCTGCAGGAACTCGATGCCGCCCATGACCGGCATATTGAGGTCGAGCAGGATGATGCACGGCTTGGCCTGGGCCGGATCGCGCAGGGCGCCGAGCGCTTCCTCGCCGTTCTCAACCCGCACCAGCGGGTTCGCGACATGCAGTTCCTTCAGGGCGCGGCGCACGGTCATGGCGTCCACCTCGTCGTCTTCCACCAGCATGATTGCCTTGCACGTGTTCTTCATCGTTCTGCTCCTGCTAGTTCTTCGTGCCGCTACGCGGCAAGGTAAAGAAAAATGTACTGCCGACGCCTGGCAGGGACTCGACCCAGATGCGCCCCCCGTATAGCTCGACGATCTTCTTCACCAGCGCCAGGCCGACGCCGGTGCTCTCCACCCGGTCCTTGGGCGCGAGGGTCTGGAACAACTGGAAGATCCGCTTGAAGTGGCGCGTCTCGATGCCGGGCCCATTGTCGCTGACGCTGAATTCCCAGTCCTCCTCATGCCCCACGCAGTCGACGCGGATCAGACCCTCGGGCTTGTCCAGGTACTTGATGGCGTTGGACAGCAGGTTCTGGAACAGTTGCAGGATGCGGGTGCGCTCGGCGCGGACCAGCGGCAGGCCGGGTGCGACCTCGACGCGGATGTGCGGCGGCGGCGCGAGCATGGCCAGCGCTTCTTGCACGATCTCGTTCAGGTCCACGTCCACCACGGTCTCGCGCACGCGGCCGACGCGGGAGTATTGCAGGATGCCGTCGATCAGGGCGTCCATGCGCCGCACCCGCTGCTTCAGCAGCCGCAGATGCTCCTTGCCGTCGGCATCAACCTTGTCTGACTGGTCGGCGCTGATCCAGTCCGCCAGCGAGCCGATGGCGCGCAGCGGCGCCTTGAGGTCGTGGGAGACGACGTAGGCGAAATTCTTCAACTCCTCGTTTGCGCTTTCCAGCTCATGGATTAGCCTCGCCTGGCGGTTCTCGGCCTGCTTGCGCAGGGTGATGTCGTGCACCAAGCCGGTGAACAGGCGCCGGTTGCCCACATGCATTTCGCTCACCGCCAGCAGTATCGGGAAGGTCGTGCCGTCCTTGCGCTGGGCTGCCACCTCGCGCCCGCTGCCGATGATGCGCCTCTCGCCGGTAGCCAGATAGTGCTCGATATAGCTGTCGTGTTGCTCACGAAACGGGGAAGGCATGAGCAGGGAGACGTTTTTTCCCAGCACCTCGTCGCGCGCATAGCCAAACAGTCGCTCGGCGGCGGGATTGAAAGAGTCGATGATGCCCTGCTCGTCGATGGTGATGATGGCATCCACCGCCGTTTCCACGATGGCGGCGAGCCGCGCGCTCTGCTCGGCCAGCGCATCCTCGGCGCGCTTGCGGCGGGTGATGTCGTGCACCGTGGCCAGCACATAACCTTCTTCCAGCGGGCTCAGACTGACGTCCGCAGCGAACTGGCCGCCGTCCTTGCGCAGGCCGTACATTTCGAGGCCGCCGCCCATCGTCCGGCTGCCTGGATGCGCCGCATAACCTTGGCGCTGGGCGACGTGTCCAGCGCGAAAACGCGGTGGGATCAGACTCTCGACCGAGAGCCCGAGCAATTCTGCGCGCGCATAGCCGAACAGCGTTTCGGCCGGCGTATTGGCCAGCACGATGCGGCCGTTCGAATCAGCGATAAGCATGGCATCGGCGGCTGACTCCAGCAGCCACAGCGGGCCTTTATTTTCCAACCCTTTGATGAGATATCTCCTCCGGCTATCCAACAGGCTAAAGCTTAAGCCGCGGGTGCGTACGCCCCGGCCTAGCGTGCCGATCCGGACCATCCCGGCGTGTCTGTTCCATCACTTCATGGCCGTTGGCCGCCTCGCCGTCCATGGTGATGCCTTCCCCAGCGGCGAGCACCTGTTTCAGGCCCTCGCGCACGATGGCGTGGTCGTCCGCGATCAATACCCGGATCATGCCGGCCGCTCATCCATGGTTATGCCGGCGACAGGCAGCGTGATGCACACGGTTGTTCTTCCCGGCCGGCTGTCGATACCCACCTCGCCGCCCACCATGAGTGCACGCTCGCGCAAGCCGAGCAGTCCGAAGGTTTTTTTTGCGTGCGGCGGGTGGGCCAGCATGCCCACGCCGTTGTCCTCAACGGCGAGTTGCAGCATACCCTGGTCCCGCGTCAGCGTGATCTCGACCTGCGTGGCGCGCGCATGTCGCGCCACGTTGGTGAGGGTTTCCTGCCGCATGCGGAACACCGCCGTGGCGCGCTCCGTTTCCAGTTCGATGTCGCCATCCTCCAGCGCCAGCTCGCAAGCGATGCCGGTGCGCCGCCGGAATTCCTGCGCCTGCCATTCAATCGCGGGCACCAGCCCCAGATCCAGCACCGGCGGACGCAGATCCGCGGCGATGGCGCGCACCGAGTCCATGGTGCTGTCGATGAGGGCAAGCAGGGAACGCAGTTTCTCGCTCAACTCGGGCGGATCGTCGTGGTAGCGCGCACTAGGCATCGCCACCTCCAGCTTCATGGCGGTGAGCATCTGGCCCAACTCGTCGTGCAGGTCACGCGCGATGCGGCTACGCTCCTCCTCGCGCACATCGACCTGATGCCGCGCCAGGCTGCGCATCAGTTCGCGCGACTCCAGCAACTGCTGTTCCTTCTGCTTGGCGAAAGTGATATTGGTCATTACGCCCTGCAGGAACAGGGGCTTCCCGGATTCGTCGCGCACCAAGCAGGCCCAGTCGGAAAACCACAGCACCTTGCCGCTGCGGGTGAGCATGCGGTACTCGCAGCGTAGCGGTTCGCCGGCAAGGCGGCTGTGCTCGAACTCCCTTTGCACGCGCTCCCGGTCCTCGGCATGGATCTGGCTCAGGCGCGCCTCCGGGTCGGCCAGCCACGCATCCGGTGCGACGCCCAGCAGCCGGGTTTGCGGGCTGACGTAGAGCAGCTTGTCGGGTGCGTCCAGCGCGGCGATATAGGTGATGGCGGGGATCTGCTCCACCAGGCTGCGGTACTTGGATTCGGCCTGGCGCTTTTCGCGCAGTGTGCGTTCCTCCTGAAGCACGCGCTTGACGATGGCGGGCAGGAGCTGCAGGTACTGGCGTCCGCTGTCCTTCACCAGGTAGTCGCGTGCGCCGCGGCGCATGGCTTCAACGGCGATGGCCGCATCGGCCGTGCCGGTGAGTTTGATCACCGGTAGCGCTACCTCTCCCGCCTCATCCTCCAGCTCGGCGAGAAATTCCAGGCCGCTCAGGTCGGGCAGTTGGTAATCGAGCAGGAGGCAATCGGGCTTTTCAGCGCGTGCCAGCCGCAGCCCCTGCGCGCCGGTGTCCGCCTCTATAACGGCAAATTCGTATTCCCCGTCGGCGGTCAGGGCGCGGCGCACGGCCTCGCGGTCCAGCGCGTCGTCGTCGACCAGAAGCACGCACATGCGTGGCTTGCTCGGGGAACTTTCCGGCGCGGTGCTCACTCCGGCAGCTCGCTCAGGGTCCAATACGCATCAATGGAGCGGATGGTCTCCACGAAGCGTTTATAGTCCACCGGCTTTTTCATGTAACCGGCGACGCCGAGACTGAAGCTCTCGACCTTGTCCTGCTGCTCATCCGAGGTGGTGAGCACCACCACCGGGATGCGTTTGAGGTTATCGTCGCGCTTGTCCGCCTGCAGGAACTCGATGCCGCCCATCACCGGCATGTTGAGATCGAGCAGGATGATGCAGGGCCGGAAGTGGTCGGGATGCCGCAGGTATTGCAGCGCCTCTTCGCCATTCTCCACGTGCACCAGGGGATTGCTGAGTTTCAGTTCCACCAGCGCGCGCTTGACGGTCATTGCGTCTACCTGGTCGTCCTCGACCAGGAGAATGGGGCTGGTGGGGTTTTTCAAGTGCGGGGTTTTCTCTTTAAACTTTATATGGACTATCGTTGCGCGCGCTGCGGCAAGGTAGGCACGAAAGTGCCGCGTTTGCCGACACTACTGCCGTCATGTGTTAGCGGGAATGGGGCTGGGTGTCGTGGCGGTGGTAGCCATGTCCAGGGTTGGATCCGGATTTCGCAGTACGCCTTGCAGAGTTGTCGATCTGGCGCTGTTGCCAAGCCTGCATTCCATTTGGGTCCGCTCGATCTGTACTGCCCGCCGGTTACACGGCGAGGCACCGCTACCCGTTACCCTCGCCATGCACTTTACCGGCACAAGGCGTGCGAGCATATACGTGCGGACACGTATTCAAGAGGCGGAAGCCGCGGCCTCCCCAGGAGGTTCCCTGCAACGGAACGGGCTTGGCAATAGACCCGGTCAGGGCTCCGGTGGCGGGAGAGTTACACTGAGGGCTCTGCGGGGGCGCCTGCCGTGAGGCCGCAGTCGGCGGCAAACCGGGCGAGTTCCAGCATGCTGGTCGTGCCGGTCTTTTGGAGGATGCGTGAGCGGTGGATCTCCACGGTACGGTGGCTGATGCCCAACCGATTTGCGATGGCCTTGTTGGGATACCCGGCCAACGCGAGCATCATGACCTCGCGCTCGCGCGGCGTCAGCAGTGTCAGGCGCTGGTGCTGGGCGGCCAGGGTCTCCTGCCGATGCAGCAGTTCGCAGCTGCGGCTTAGCGCCGCCTGTACCCGATCGAGCAACATCGTGCCGTCCACCGGCTTGGTCAGGAAGTCGGCCGCGCCAGCCTTCATCGCGCGCACCGTCATGGGGATGTCGCCGTGGGCCGTCAGATAGATGACTGGCAACTGGCTACCGCGCCGGGCCAGCTCCGCGTGCAACTCCGGCCCGCTCATCTGGTCCATGCGCACGTCCAGCACCAGGCAGCCGGCCTGCTCGGGCCGATACGCGCTCAGGAACGACTCGGCACTGGCGTGGCATTCGACCCTGAGGCCGGCTGTCTCGCACAGCAGACTGAGACTGTCGCGCACCGCGTCGTCGTCGTCGACGATGTAGACGATAGCCGGATTCATGGCGCGAAGGGCAGCGTGAAATGGAAACTTGCGCCCGAACCAGGCTCCGACTCGACCCAGAGCTGGCCACCGTGAGACTCGATGATCGCGCGGCTGATGGCGAGACCCATGCCAAGGCCCTTGGGCTTGGTGGTGAAGAATGGTTCGAAGATGCGATGCAGGGTCTGGGCATCGATGCCGGGGCCGCTGTCGCGCACCGTCACCTGTGCCATGGTGCCATCGGCGTGGGTGCTTACCGCGATGGCGATGGATCGCGCACTGATCCCGGCGTCGCGCATGGCCTCGATACCATTTTCAATCAGGTTGACCAACACCTTCTTCAGCTGGAGGCGGTTCGCGCTGACGCAGGCAAGATCCGGTAGGAGTTTCAGCCGGGTCTGGAAACCGCCATAGCCATCCGCATCGACCCTGTCGAGGACCTGGCGCACCAGGGCGTTGAGGTCAACCGGCTCGGTTTGCACTTCGCCCAGCTTCATGAATGCCAGCAGTTCACGCACCACCCGGCCCGCGCGCTGTGCCTGCTGGGCGCTGCCCTCCACTGCATGCAGCAACCGCTCTGGCTGCGGGTTGCCGGAACGCAGCAGCCGCTGGGCGGCCTCGGCATAGGCGGTGACAGCGTTGAGCGGCTGGTTCAGTTCGTGGGCGAGGGCTGAAACCGTCTGGTTCGCCACATGAAACCTCATGAGTTGCTCCATCTCGGTGCACATTGCCTGGAGCGCCGCTTCGCCCCGTTTGCGTTCGCTGATGTCAATCGAAAGGATGAAAACGCCTTCTGGTACCGGCTGAATGCTCAACTCGAACCAACTCTTGCTGCCGCCGGGAAAAACAAACTCGTTTTCCAGGTGTGCCGCCACCCGCTCGTTCATGCAGCGCGTCAATTCGGCAAACAGCGGTGTCTGCTCGATCCCGGGAAATACTTCCGTCATGCTGCGGCCGAGCAATGCTTCCTTCTTCTGCTTTGTCTGCAGCGCGACGGCATTGTTGAGGTAGCGGTATCGCCAGTCAAACCCGATGATCTGGCAACCTTCCAGCATGTTGTCGAGCGTACTGTGATAACGTACTTCGCTCTCGCGCAGGGCTTCCTCTGCCCGCTTGCGCTCGGTGATGTCCTCGGTAAAGATCACGATGCCGCCAACAGCGCCATCGGCCGTGCGCCAGGGTCGCACCCCCCAATGCAGCCATTGAATGGTGCCGTCCGACCGTTCGAAACGGTCTTCGTCGGCTTGTACGATTTCGCCCGCCAGTCCACGTCGATGCACCGCTTTCCAGTGCTCGGTAATCTCGGGGAAGATTTCGTAGTGGGAGCGGCCGATAATGTCCCGGTCCCCGAGGAAATAGTCCTCCATCCAGCGGTGGCTGGCCGCGAGATAGTGCATCTGGCGATCGAACATCGCAAGAGCTGCCGGTGCGTGCTCGATGAACAGCTTCAGCTTCTCATCGCTCTCGCTCAGCGCGGCCTCGGCCTGTTTGCGCGCCCGGATGTCCTCGACCACTGAAATGAAGTAGTCCGGTGTGCCGTCCGGTTTCCAGGTAAGGGCGACAGTGAGGTTGATCCAGATCGCGCCGCCATCCTTGCGGATATAGCGCTTCTCCATGGAGTAGGTATCGATCTGGTGCGCGAGCATCCTGCGTACGTAATCGAGATCGGCATCGAGATCGTCCGGGTGGGTGATGTCCTGGAAAGTGCGCGCCAGCAGTTCTTCCCGGCTGTAACCGAGGATCTCGCACAGTTTGCGGTTGACCCGCAGCCAGCGGCCGTCTGGCGCCACGTGGGCGATGCCTACGGCAGCCTGCTCGAAAGTGGAACGAAAGCGCGCCTCACTCTGCTGGAGCGCCGCTTCGGCGCGCTTGCGCTCGGTTAGCTCCTGAATGGTGACCAGCACCAGTCCGTTCTCGATCGGGTTCAGGCTGATTTCCGCCTCAAATCCGCTGCCATCCCGGTGTCGCGCATGGAGCAAGCGCCCGGCGTTCATGGGGCGCTTGCGCGGATCGCAACTATCGGCAGCGCGATCCTGTCGGTGTCTGTCGCGGAAGCATTCAGGCATCAGGGACTCCACCGGCAGCCCCTTGAGTTCCTCTTGGGAGTAGCCGAAAAGCCCCTGCGCCGCGGAGTTTGACAAAACGATGGCCCCGGCGGCATCCGTGATTACCAGGGGGTAGGCGGCCTCAGTGAGAAGCCATTGACAAACCTTGTCTTCTAAAGCGGTGGCCATGAAATGAGTGAGCGAGCAGACAGTAGTTTTATTATCTTACACATCTTACAGCCAATTAGCCTGACCGACTGTTATCCTAGAAACCGCCCCCCATTGCGTTGGTCCTGGCCAGATCCTGCCCTTCTCATCACGGCAAATCAGGGTAAATGCAAATTCAGGCGCCACCGGTTTTTAACCGGAATCAATCGCGGCAACGGATGCCCCAATCAGTCTTTTGCGCCCATTGCCAGGGCGCGGGTGCGCGAAGCGGCCCCGGCCTCTTTCTCTTCGGCATCCGTCCAGCCATGCAGGTTTTCGGAAACGATGTCGCATAGCGCATGGATCCAGTCGTCGCGCTCGTTGAGGCAGGGAATGTAATGGAATTCCTTGCCCCCGGCGCCGAGGAAGGAGGCTTTGCCTTCCAGTGCGATTTCCTCCAGCGTTTCCAGGCAGTCGCCGACAAAGCCGGGGCAGATCACGTCCACCCGCTTGGTTCCCTGCTTGCCGAGTTCTTCCAGGGTCGCGGTGGTGTAGGGCTTGAGCCATTCGGCGCGGCCGAAGCGCGACTGGAAGCTGATCCGGTATCGATCCTGTTCGAGCCCCAGGGCCTCGGCTAGCAAGCGCCCGGTTTTCTGGCACTCGCAGTGGTAGGGGTCGCCTTTTTCCAGACTGCGGCGCGGCACGCCGTGAAAGCTCATGACGAGCTTGTCGGGGCGGCCATTCTTCATCCAGTCGTCACGCACGCTTTGCGCCAATGCCGCGATGTAGCCGGGATGGTCGTGGAAACTCCGGATGGTGCGGATTTCCGGCATGTTGCGCATTGCGCGTAGGGCGTCGAAAACGGCGTCCATGGCCGTAGCCGTTGAGCTGGCGGCGTACTGCGGGTAGAGCGGGAAAATCAGGATGCGTCCGCAGTTCTGCTGTTTGAGCTTTTCCAGCGCCGAGGCGACCGAGGGATTGCCGTAGCGCATCGCGAATTCGATTGAAACAGAGCCTATCCCTCCGTTTTCCGGAGGGATAGCCGATTGTCCCCTCTCCCCCTGGGAGAGGGTTAGGGTGAGGGGTCGTGCGGATGCCGATTTCAACGATTCGCCCAGATAGCCCCGCAGCAGTTTGGCCTGGCGCTGGGTGTGAACGAGCAGCGGCGAACCTTCGGAAGTCCAGATCTGGGCGTATTTCTCCGCCGATTTTTTCGGCCGGGTGTTGAGGATGATGCCGTTCAGGATCGGCCACCACAGCACGCGGGGTATTTCCACCACGCGCGGGTCGCTGAGGAATTCCCTGAGATAGGGCTTCACCGCTGCGGCGGTGGGCGCGTCGGGCGTGCCGAGGTTGATCAGGAGAATGCCGGTACGGCTGGGCGTGCCGTGATGATATGAGGGTTCCATTGTTTAGTCCTGAGTTCTGAGTCCTGAGCGCGTAGCCTGGATGAAGGCCGAAGGCCGTAATCCGGGACATTCTGCCAACCGGCGAGGTGGAGATTAGGTGCGGATGGTTTGCGTCGTCCCCTTGCGCCCTGCCGGGCGCTCCCGGATTGCGCCAACTCTCACCCTAACCCTCTCCCAGCAGGAGAGGGAACAATCGCTCTCCCCTCCTCCGAGGGAGAGTTGGAGAGAGGGCGGCTCCATCCAGGCGAGCCTAATAAAGCCCCAGGAATTTGCGGATATGGGCGGCAAGTCGGTCGTCGATTTCGTTGTGGCGCGGGACAGGTTGCTTTTTTCCATTGGCGGGATTCTGAAAAATATCGTGGCGGGAGCCGTGCCGCAGCAATAAGCACCCTGCCTGCGTGAGCTGGCGGACAAGATCTTGCCGCTTCACAAGGCGATTTCTTTGACCAGGTATTGTTCCGGCACGTCTTCCATGGCCATCAGCAGGTAGGCGTCCTTGAGATTTTCTTCCAGTTCTTCCTGCGTCTCGCCTTGCGTCATGATTTCGGGATGCTCCAGGAGTTTGCCAAGCCAGAACTTGTCGGATTTCCAATAAATCATGGTCATCTTGGGTTGCATGATGGATTTCTCCTCAGTGGTAAGAAAGCGCGCTGGAAAGCAGCTTGGCGGTGACGTCCACGATCGGGATGATGCGTTCGTAGGCCATCCGGGTCGGGCCGATCACGCCCACGGTGCCGACAATCTGGCCGTCCACCTCGTAGGGCGCGGTCACCATGCTGCATTCGTCGAGCGGCATGCGGCCCGATTCGCCGCCGATGAAGATCTGCACTCCCTGTGCTCGCTGGCTCACATCCAGGAGTTGCAGCAGGGTGGTTTTCTGGTCGAAGGCGTCGAACAGTTTGCGCAAGGAGGCCATGTTGGATGAAAGATCCTGCACATGCAGCAGCTTGCGCTCGCCCGAAAGCACGTAGCTGTCGGCATGTTCGTCTGCCTCGCCGCCGGCTTCCAGCGCCATGGCCATGAGCGCGCTCATGTCGTGATGGATCTGTTTCAGTTCGGCCTGCATCTTGCCGCGCACCTCTTCCAGGGTGCAGCCGGCATAGTGCTGGTTGATGAAGTTGGCCGCCTGGCTCAGTTCCGCTGCGGTATAGGGCTTTTCGGTGAGAATGATGCGGTTCTGCACTTTCTCGTCGGCAGTGACCAGAATCAGGAGTATGCGCTTGTCGGAAAGGTTGACGAATTCGATATGGCGGAACGCGATGCTGCGGCGCCTGGGGGTCATCACGATGCCGGCGAACTGGGTCAGGTCGGAAAGCAGCCTCGAGGCGGAGGCGATCAGTTTTTGCGGCTCGTTGGGGTGGAGCTGGTCCTCCAGCCGGTGCACCTCGATGGCATCCAGGGGCTGCACCGTCAGCAGGCTGTCGACGAAGAAGCGGTAGCCGCGCGGGGTCGGGATGCGCCCGGCGGAGGTGTGCGGGCTGATGATGTAGCCCGTCT
>JAJYUW010000121.1 GCA_021792335.1 Pseudomonadota bacterium
GCACCGGGCGCGGCTTTCCCCGCACGCGGCGCGACTCGACAATCCGCCAGTAAGTCCGGCCCGGCAACCTGATGTTTCTGCAGGCTGGCCATCGTGTTTTGTATAGACCACAGCCACAAATCCGAGTCACTCCCCCATTGCACTCCGCAAATACTCCAATACAGGCTATTGCAATGGCGCCGTATCGGATCCATGTTTTGTCTATCCATAACCGCGGACGGGCACACGGCCTCCACAGGCTGCAATTCTGCCTCGTCGCGATTCCCGGATCGTCGAAGGAAGCACGAGTGTCAGTAAACTCGCGCTAGTCGCTTTGAGGGCCGAACTTGCGGGATGGCCGATTCCCCAGCTTCCCAGATCCACTCCAGGTAGTGCCTCTGCGAGGTGACAAGGTGTTTGAGCGCGTCATCCGCGGGTCTGTATCCCGCTTTCGTGACACGGGAAATTTCCAGCATGTCCTTCGAGATCCGCAACGTTGTCGGGTTCTTCTGACCGGAACCAGCGCTGACCTGTACCCAGTGCACGAGTTTCTTGCCATGGCAAAGATTCGCCTCGGTGATTTGCTGATCGGTGATCTCAGGAGTGGTGTTGGGATCACGCCAGGTTCGGCGCGATCTTTCTGATTTCATGGTCATTGCGTTTCCTCATGGAGAGGATCCGCCGTGTCTTACCGCGCGGCGTCAAAACGGAGATGACGATGGGGCCGGTTTTGCTCTGGAGCGTGTCGTGGGGTAGGAGCTGCTCTTGAAGTCCACCTCGGGATTGCTGCGGGTAGCCCAACTAGGGGGCGTCCTGTCCTTACAAAATTACCCACTTCATTCGCTAGCTGAGGTGGCATCCGCAGAGGCGATCTTTCCCCGATCCATCCGTTCAAGGATGGGGCAACACATCCCGGAACCCGTGCAAAGCGCGAGGAGGTGGCTAAGCTCCACGTACATCTGCTCGACTTCTCGCATTTTCACTTCAAGCTGGTCTCGCTTGCGTTGGGCAAGCTCCCGCACCGCGCGACTCGAACGCGTCGGGGAATCCCGCAGGTGCAACAATTTGCGGATGTCAGCAAGACTGAATCCAAGGGCCTGCGCCCGCTTGAGGAAGCGAAGCCGTCCTAAGTCTTCCTCGCGATAGATGCGGCGGCCAGCCGCGTTACGACCCGGGGGCGGGAACAGGTGCAGTTTCTCGTAATAACGCAACGTGTCAGGCGTGGTACCGAGTGTCTTCGCGGCGCTACCAATGCTTTGGCTCATGGCTGCATTGTCTCGAGGTCAATGAATGGAGAGAATGGTTTCAGGCTGTGGGTCTCAGACTCCGACAACTGAAGTCTACGCCTAAAGTTAAGGTCCGTCGGAAGGGCTTGACATGGAGTGCACTCCAGGTTGTAGCCTGGCTACTATGACGCATTCCACGAACTATTGTGCTGAACGAGACGGCTCTGGTGCACGCCGGATCAAATTCTCGAGAGCGTGCCGCCACGGGGGCGTTGCCGGGGCTTTGGCGGTGAGTGTATTGCTGTTGGCCGGCTGTGTCGTGGCCCCAAACTATCGAACCCCGGCCCCGTCGAAAAAACCGGCCTATCTGCGGTTTGCCCCGGCGCAGTGTCTGAATCCCGGTATGGACGAGCCCGCCCAGTGTCTCGTGCGTGGAAAGACGATCCCTCGATTCTGGTGGCGACTGTTCCATTCCAAGCCTCTCGACCGGATTGTGCGCATGGCGCTTTCGGGCAGTCCGACACTGGTTGCGGCAAGGGAAAGACTGGCCGCTGCCGAGGAGGCTATCCGCGCCGCAAGCGGTGGCTATTATCCGCAACTCGACGCCTTCGCATATGCAGAACGTGAAAAGGGACCGGCATTCGCCACGGGATTACTCCATCCACGCAACGTACCGACGTACGATCTGTATTCCGTGGGACCCACCGTATCGTTCGTGCCCGATGTGTTTGGGCTCACCACGCGGCAGGTGCAAGAGCAGTCGGCGTTGGCGGTACAGCAGGCTGATGAGGTCGAGGCGGCACAACTTGCCGTGACGGGTAATGTCGTCACTCAGGTGTTCACCCTCGCGTTGCTCCGAGCACAGCTCGTTGCCATCAACGTTGTGGTTGCAGATGATGAGAAGATTCTCGCTCTTGTACGCCAACGATATGCCTTGGGCAAAGTGGACGGTACTGCCGTGGCTCTGGCGCAGGCGAAGCTCGCGCGTGACCAAGTGCCGGTACCGCTTCTGAAACAGCGGATCTCTACCTCGACTGATGCGCTCACCGTGCTCGTGGGCAGATCGCCCGGTGAGTGGCAGCCACCACGAATCACCCTCGATGCGCTCACTTTACCGTCCGAACTACCGCTGAGCTTGCCCTCGGCGCTGGTGCGCCAGCGGCCGGACATCCAAGCTGCACAGGCGGAACTCCACGCGGCCGGCGCGGCGGTCGGTGTGGCGACGGCAAGGCTTTATCCGACCTTCACGCTCTCGGCCACGCTTGCGCCGACTGCGCTGACTCCCGCTGCGCTTTTTGACGGGCCGAACCTGGTCTGGAATCTGCTTTCTGGGATCACGGAGCCACTCTTTCACGGCGGTACGCTGCATGCCAAGAAGCGTGCGGCGATCGACCAGTTTCACGTCGCACTGGCCGTCTATCGACAGACCCTGCTCGAAGCGTTCCGGCAGGTTGCCAACACATTGCAGGCCCTTGCTCATGACAGCGAATACGCGCGCAACGAGCGGCGCGCGCTTGTTGCCACTCACCAGGCGTGGGTTCTTGAGCGCATCCGCTATGCAGCCGGCAAAGTGAACCTGTTGCAGCCGCTTGAGATACAGCGGCGCTACGAACTATCCCGGGTGAGCTATGTGCAGGCGCGCGCTGCGCGGTATCTCGACAGTGCGGAGCTGCTCGTTGCCCTCGGCGGCGGGTTTCAAGGCAAGACGGTGAGGTGAGCGAGATGGCGATCGAATCCACCAAGCGACTTCGAGCCGAAGGTTCGGGACAGCTCTGGTTGTTGCGTGCCGGTATCGCAGTCGCGCTTGTTCTCCTGGTCGGGGTCATCCTTTTCAAGCCACCTGCCGTCCCGGTGGCCCAGGTCAGGCGCGGCAACCTCCCGGATGAGGTGGAAGGAACCGGTACCGTGACGGCGGATACACTCGCCAATATCGCTCCGGAGATTACCGGAAGGGTGGAGAGTGTCGCGGTGGATCAAGGAAATCTCGTGCACAAGGGGGAAATCATCGCGATGCTGGACCAGACCACTTGGCACCGTCGGCTCGCCGCGGCCGAGGCGCGCCTTGCGGCCACCGAAGCCGAGGCAGCGGAGAGCCGGTGGGAGTGGGTACGCGAAAGGGGTCTCGTCAAGAGAGACGCCGTGAGCGAGCAGAACTATCACCGATACACTGAACGTCTGCAGATTGCTGATGCGGAAGTGCTGGCGGCGCGAGCTCAGGTCGGTTTGTTGCGGTACCAACTGTCATTGACGCGGATTCCAGTGCTTTTTAGTGGCATCGTGGTACGGCGGTGGGTCGTGCCAGGTGCATCCGTAGTGCCTGGTGAAACGATGTTCACCGTGGCCGATACACGCCTGATTTATGTCCGTGCGCACATCGATCAGGACTTCAGCGGTCAGGTCAGGGCAGGTGAGATTGCAACGGTCATTCTCCGCGGCAGACAAAACCAGCCTTTGAAAGGAACGGTACTGCGGATCGATCCCGAGGCCGACGCCGCGACGGAGGAGACGGTGGCTGAAGTCGCGTTCAAGATCCCGCCGGCGGATTTCCAGCTCGGTCAATGGGCCAACGTGTTCATCCGGGTTGCCACGGCGAAGAATGCGCTCTTGATTCCGGGGCAAGCCATTATATGGGTCGGCGGGCGATCGTTCGTGTTTGCCGTTGACCGGCACAACGTGGTCCATCGAGTGGCGGTGCACGTTCTTGCGCAGAGTCCGCGGTTGCCGCTGGTGGCGGTCGCGGGAGCACTGCGGACCCACGAGCGGGTGGCGTTCAGGCCCATGGGCCTCAAATCCGCGGAGCGAGTGTCGCCCTGCAAGCCAGACCAGTGTACCGCTGGACTGATGGGCGGGTCCGGCAGCGGAGGCAACCGGTGAATCTCGCGTTTCGCGACATCCGCTACCACGGATTCAAGTTCTTCAGCTCTACGCTGGGGGTCTCACTCCTCATCATGGTGGTGGTCACCATTGGCGGCATCATCCGGGGGGTGATTCTGGATTCCTCGACGCTGATCGAAAGTACCGGAGCCGAACTCTGGGTGGTACAGAAGAACGGCGCCCATCCCGGGGTCGGGACCTATGGCCCGTTCGTTGAGATCTCGCGCTTGCCGGAGTCGATCTATCACGCCATCTCGGTCATCCCAGGCGTCGCCGAGGCGGGTCCGATCGTCACAGCCTGGGAACATGTGCCGCAGATAATGCGTCCGACGCCACTGATGAAGTTTATGTACCTCAACGCGCTCCTCAACACCCAGACCATGGTCAAGCCCGGCTGGATGGCGGTGCCCCGCGTACGGTTTATCGTGGTGGGCTATGAGCCGGGCCGGATCGGAGGGCCACCCGTTATCGTTGCTGGTCGTGGCATTGAGGCGAGTCACTACGAAATCGTGGCCGACGTGAAAACGGGATTTCACGTGGGACAGCGGGTCAGGCTCGGCAACTTCGACTATACGGTCGTTGGACTGACCCGACACATGGTGGGTTTCACGGCCGACCCGGTGATCTACATGAGCCTGCGGGATGCCCAGAACTATCTCTTCCAGACTCAACCGGATCTGCTGCGCAGTGAACAGGCCGTCGCCCGGCAACACGCCGCACAGCTTGCCGCGACTTCACCGCGGCTCATTCCCGCAGTGGTGGCCCATGACGAGGCGCGCTTGGCCAATACCTTGTACATCAATGCCATCGCCGTGAAACTCCGACCTGGAGCGAACGTGCAAGCCATCGCGGCACACATTCGACGCTGGGAGCACCTTGCGGTCTATACCGATGCGCAGGCGGTGAACATGCAGCTCATGGGCTCGAACCGACTGATCTTGTTCCAGCTCGCGTTGTTCCGCGACATCCTGGTGCTGATCGCGGGTCTCGTCATCGGCATCATCATTTATAGCTTCACCCTTGACAAGGTGCACGAGATCGCGATCCTGAAGCTTCTAGGAGCCCGCGGTGGTGTGGTGTACCGCATGATCCTGCAGGAAGCGCTCTTTATGGGAATCGTCAGCGCTCTTGTCGGCAGCGCCTTGGAACTCCTCAGCGAGCCCTATTACCCGCGCCGTGTGGTCGCTACGAGCGGTGACATCGTGCAGATGCTCGTTGCCATGAGTGTGGTGGCTGCGGTGGCGAGCATCCTGGCTGTGCGCCGAGCAATGCGCATTGACCCGCGCAGCGTACTCAGCACCAGGTGAGACCCCGATGAGTACCCCTCAACCCAAGGCCACGGCTCCGATCGAGATGCCGGAGAGCTTCGCGATTCAGACCGAGGGTCTCGGCAAAGTCTATGGGAAAGGGGCGAACCGTGTCGAGGCGGTCAAGGGAATTGATCTCGTCGTCCGGTCCGGGGACCTCACAGTCATCATGGGACCGAGCGGGTCGGGCAAGACGACCTTACTGACGCTCCTTGGCCTCGTCGACCAGCCGACGACCGGTCGTCTCGTGTTGGGTGGACGGGATATCTACGCCGGCACGCCACCCGATCTTGCCCACATCCGCAACACGGAGATCGGTTTCGTTTTCCAGACACCGAACCTCATCCCCTTTCTCACGGCAAAAGAGAACGTGCTCCTGCCATTGAGCTTCGCCGGGGTGCGCGGTAAGCCGGCTGAGGATCGTGTGCAAAAGCTATTGGACTATCTCGAGATTGCCGAGCGGCGCGCGCAGCACTATCCAAACCAGCTCTCGGGCGGCGAGCAGCAGCGCGTGGCGGTCGCACGGGCACTGGCGAACAATCCGCGCATCATCCTGGCGGATGAGCCGACCGCGAGCCTCGATACCGACCGTGCGCTCGCGGTAGTTCGGCTACTGCGGCGGGTCTCGCAGACGAACGGCGCGGCGGTGCTGCTGGTTACCCACGATCATCGCCTGCTCGGAGAGGTCGATGAGGTGATCGAGATGGAAGATGGACGCATTGCCTCACGCAGAGTGGTGGGACAGGATGGGTTGGCGAGGTCGCAAGCGCGGTCAGCTCAACCTGAATCGGATGGTTGACGGGGCATCAAGGGCGATCAGTGGAGCTCGGGTCGACCCGGCGCCAGGGCGACTTGACATGGAGTCCGCTCCAAGTCGTAGCATGGAAATCACGAAAGAGATTGGAGGTGGGTATGAAATCCGTGACTTTCAAGATCCAGGGCATGCACTGCGGCGGCTGCGCACGCACAATCCAGGCGTTGCTTGAACGCGCGACGGGAGTCAAGTCCGCCACGGTGACGTTCGAGAGCGGGGAAGCTCGGGTGATATTCGATCCAGTTCTCATCGATGCGCAGCGTCTGGTTGCGCTCATCGAGCAGCCCGGCTACCAGGCCACGGTGCACGGTGCCCAGACTGATCGGATCTGAGAGTCATGAGCGCTGAGCCGATTGCGATAGAGGCGCTCCAGGCGGCGGGAAAGGAGCCGGCACAGCTGCAGCTTGCCATCGGCGGCATGCAGTGTTCCTTTTGCCGGCAGAGCCTCGAGCGGGCGC
>JAJYUW010000122.1 GCA_021792335.1 Pseudomonadota bacterium
CGATGGCGAAAATCGGATCGGAGGCCGCGCCGATCACCTGAATATCCGGCTCCCGGTCGAGCATGGCCTGCACCACTTGTCGCACCACGGCGGAATCGTCCACCACCATTACCTTGATTTTTTTCATTTATTGAAACCAGACATCTAAAAATGGCTTGTAGAAGCGGTGCCAGACCTCTCTCCAATTCTCTTCAGGAGGGGCGGGAGTCGGGCACAATTTATGCGCCAAAACGCGGCATGGTCGTGGGTGCCGCTCCCGCAGAATTGCTGGCCACCATATGCTTAAACTTGATTTTTTCATGCCTGACCCAGACATGGCCGTCGCGCAAATCGAAGATGACGCGGCGATGGCCGCAGCCGCCCGCGTCTTCGCTCCGGAGGCGAAAACCGTTCGCCAACAGCAGGCTCCTGGCCGCCTCGACATTGCGCACGCCCACCTCCGAAGCCTTGTTGCCGGTTAATTGGGGAAACATGTTGCCGCCGCCGAACAACTTGGCCTGGTATTCGCCGGGCGGGGTGCCGAATTTGCCGATCTCGCGCAGGAACAACTCGATAGCCTCGTCGCCGTAGCGGCCATCCGGTGCCAAAACCCCCTTCTTTCCCCGGCTCGGCAGCATGAAGTGGCACATGCCGCCTATATGCAAATCCGGGTGCCACAGCGTGATCGAAACGCACGAACCGAGCACTGTGTGAAGACGGCTGGGTTCAGCGCCGAAATGGAAATCCCCCGGCTGGAGATAAATTTCGACGGGCGCGGCGAGCTTGCTCATGGCTTGCGGTAGATCGCTGGGGAGATGGCCTGCAGGGTATCCACCACGCCGTTCAGGCTCTCCGAATGGCCGACCATGAAATGGCCGCCGGGCTTGAGCAGCGGCAGCATGCGCTGCACGACCTGGCGCTTGGTTGCCATATCGAAGTAGATCATCACGTTGCGCAGAAAAATCACGTCGAACTCGCCCAGCGCCGGCAGCGGCTTGCTCAGGTTGGCGTGGATGAAGCGCACCCGGCCGCGCAGTTTGCGTTCCACCAGCAGGGTGCCTTCCTGGGCACCGACCCCTTTCAGGCAGTAGCGAGTAAGGTGCTCTCTGGAAATGCCGCTCGCCCGTTCCAGGGAATAATGCCCGGTGCGTGCCTTCTCCAGCACCCGCGTGCTGATGTCTGTGGCCATCACCTCCCACGGACCTTCGCCAAGATGGTCGGCGAGCACCATGGCGATGCTGTAGGGTTCTTCGCCGCTGGAACAGGCCGCGCTCCACACCCTGAAACTGCGCCCCGGTTTGTGGCCAGACAGTATTTTGGCGCGCAGAAAATCGAAATGCTTGGGTTCGCGGAAGAAATAGGTCTCGTTGGTGGTGAGCAAGTCCACCGCCACCTGAAGCTCAGCGGCATTGTGCTTGTCGGTGAGCAGCTTGAAGTATTCCGCATAACTGCCGAGACGATACTGTTTCAGGCGCTTTTCCAGCCGGCCGCTCACCAGCGCTTTTTTCGCCGGCGACAGGTGGATGCCGGCCAGTTGATGGATCAGCCCCTGAAACTGGCTGAATTCCTGATCGCTAATGGTAACGGTAGACATCGTACTCCCCGATTCCCTAGCGCTAATCCTTGATGCCCGAGCCCACTTCCAGCTCCGCAAACCAGTTAATAAAGCGCTTCACGCCCTCCCCTTTGTAGATCGCGCCATGCTGCGGGCACTAGCATTCAGTCAACTTAAAACGGCTCTAATTTCCTTGTAGGTGCGAATTCATTCGCACATTTGGCCGAATGAATTCGCACCTATTATTCAATCATGCAGTCTCGATGCAACGCGGCGGAACCGAGGAACCCCCGGATTTCACTTCGTTTCATCCGGGCTACAGGTTTTATGCCGGCAAGGCCATCATTTCCGGCTCGGCACCGCCCACATGGCCCAGCATCGCCATTTCGTCAATCGAGAGCACGTGATTGACGTCGAGGATGACCACGAACTTGCCGGCAATCTTGCCCATGCCGCTGATGAAATCGGCACGGACCCTGGCGCCGAAGGACGGCGCCTGCTCGACTTCGGTGCGAGGAATTTCCAGCACCTCGTTGACGGTGTCCACCACCACGCCGACATCCTGCTTATCACCATCGGATTCGATCTCGATGATCACGATGCAGGTGCGCTTGGTGACCGGGGTGGTTTTCCGCCCGAAACGCACGGCCAGGTCCACTACCGGCACCACGCTGCCGCGCAGGTTGATCACGCCGCGGATGAACTCCGGCATCATCGGCACCGTGGTCAGGCTGCCGTATTCGATGATTTCCTTGATGTTGAGGATCGGGATGGCGAACATTTCCCCGCCCAGCAGGAAAGTCAGATACTGGCTCTGCCCTTCCTCACCGGGCATCGCCACCCCGGTTTTCTGCTCCGCTCGCACAATTGCGCCCATGGCAGCCTCCTAGAAACGGACAAATTCGGTTTCGCCGGGCGCCGCTTCCGGCATTTTTTGCGCCAGCTTGCCCGGCAACAGCCCGCTCTTGCTGACCGCCTTTTTCACCGGCTGCCTTGATGCTGCGGTGGCGCCGCCTTCGAGCCTGAAGAAGGCCATCAGTTGCTGCAACTGCTCGGCCTGGCCGCTCATTTCCTCGGCAGTGGCCGCCAGCTCTTCCGAGGCGGAGGCGTTCTGCTGGGTGGTCTGGTTGAGCTGGCTCATGGCGGTGTTGATCTGGCCGACGCCGGAGGATTGCTCCTCGGAAGCAGCGGTGATTTCCTGCACCAGGTCGGAAGTTTTATTGATCGAGGGCACAATCTCATCCAGCAGCTTGCCCGCCTTCTCCGCCAGTTGCACGCTGCTCGACGCCACTTCGCCGATTTCCTGCGCCGCCACCTGGCTGCGCTCGGCCAGCTTGCGCACTTCCGCCGCCACCACAGCGAACCCTTTGCCGTGCTCGCCGGCGCGCGCCGCCTCGATCGCCGCGTTGAGCGCCAGCAGGTTGGTCTGGTAGGCGATGTCGTCGATGATGCCGATCTTGGCGGCGATCTGCTTCATCGCGGTGACCGTGGATTTCACCGCCTCGCCGCCCTCGCTGGCTTCCTTTGCGGCCTTCGAGGCCATGCCGTCGGTCACTTTGGCGTTCTCGGTGTTCTGGCTGATCGAGGCGCTCATCTGTTCGACCGAGGCGCTGGTCTCCTCCACGCTCGCCGCCTGCTCGCTGGAACCCTGGGACAGCGACTGGGCAGTGGCGCTGACTTCCTCTGAAGCACTGGACAGGCTGTCCGCCGAACTCCTCACCTCGGTGATGATCTGCGTCAGTTTCGCTACCATGTTCTTCATCGCCGAAAGAAGCTGCCCGGTCTCGTCATGGGAATTCACATCGATCTTGATGTTGAGGTCGCCCTCGGCCAACTGGTTGGCTACGCCGACAGTCTCGTTCAGGGGACGGGTGATGCTGCGCGTGACCCAGAAGGCGATAGCCGCACCCAGCAGACCGGCGATCACAGCCAGAATGATCATCAGGTTGCGCGCTGTCTGGTAATCCTCACTGGATGTCTTGCCCGTCTCATCCATGAGCTGACCCTGGTACTCGATCAGCTTGTTCAGTGCGTCGAAATAGGCCAGCTGCTCCGGACGAATCTCGCCTAGCAGCAGGTCACGCGCCTCGTCCCGCTTCCCTTCGGCGACAAGCTTGAGGAATTGATCCTGTCCACCGATATATTTGCTGCGCGCATCGGTCACGCCCTTCAGCATCTCCTTGCCCTTTTCGCTGGCAATGCTCTTGTCCAGCTTGTCAAGGCTCTCCTTGATGACGCTTCTGGACTCGTTGATGCGGCCCAGCTCTTTTTTGACATCTTCAGGCTTGTCCATGATTAACATATTGCGCATCGACCGCGCGATCCGGTTGAGGTGGGTGAGCACGTCGTTGACGACCACGGTTTTCGGATAACGATCGTTGACCAGCTTCTCCATGCTTTGATTCATGCCCCCAAGGTGGTTAATGCCGGTGAACGCGATAACCGCCAGCAGGATAATGACCAGGCCGAAGCCCAGCCCCAAGCGCATACCTATTTTCATGTTTTTAAACATGGCGTTACCCCTTTCAAACAGATTGAACTACTTGATTGCTACAGCCCGATTTTCCTGCGTCTGCGTCTCCAGATTCACCGCGCGCTGGATCAGCGCCGGCACGTCCAGGATCAGCGCCACTTCGCCGCTGCCGAGTATGGTCGAGCCGCTGACCCCCTTGAGGTTGCCGAAAAGCTTGCCGAGCGGCTTGATCACGGTCTGGAATTCGCCCATCAGCTCGTCCACCACCAGACCTGCCTCCTGCCCGGCATATTGCACCACCACGATGTTCTCGCGCCGCCCGGCCTTGCCCTGCTCGCGGAAGTGGTCGCGCAGGCGGATGAACGGCAGCACCGTGCCGCGCAGGTTGATGTAATTGCGTTCGCGGGTTTCCTGGCGTTCCACTTCGTTCAGCTCGATGCATTCCATCACCATGTCGAGCGGCACGACGTAGGAGGCGCTACCCACCCCCATCAGGAAGCCGTCGATGATCGCCAGGGTCAGCGGCAAGCGGATTTTCATGGTAGTGCCGGCGCCCGGTTCGCTGTCGATCTCTATCATGCCGCGCAGCGCCTCGATGTTGCGCCGCACCACGTCCATGCCGACGCCGCGCCCGGACAGGTTGGTGACGGCTTCGGCGGTGGAAAAGCCGGCCTCGAAAATCAGGCTGTATATTTCCTTGTCGCTCAAGCTTTGGTTCGGCCCCACCAGCCCGCGCTCCAGCGCCTTGGCGAGTATCCTCTCGCGGTTCAGGCCGCCGCCGTCGTCGCCGACTTCGATCACGATGCTGCCCGATTCGTGGTAGGCGTTGAGCCGCACCGTGCCCTTGGCCGGCTTGCCGCGCACCTTCCGCACTTCGGCCGGCTCGATGCCGTGATCCATGCTGTTGCGCACCAGGTGCATGAGCGGGTCGCCGATTTTTTCGATCACGGTCTTGTCCAGCTCGGTTTCCGCTCCGGTGATCACCAGTCCGATCTCCTTGCCGATATCCTTGCTCATGTCGCGCACCACGCGGTGGAAGCGATTGAAGGTCTCGCCGATCTGCACCATCCTGAGCTGCAGCGCCCCGTCGCGGATCTCCTCCACCAGCCGCGACATAGTCGAGGTCGCTTCGTGCAGCATCATGTCGCGCGAGCGCTTCGACAGCAGCGCAGCCGATGCGCTGGCGATGACCAGCTCCCCGACCAGGTTGATCAGATCGTCCAGCTTGTCGGCATGGACGCGGATGAATTTGCTTTCCTGCGCCTTGTTATCCCGCGCCTGCTTCTGTTTCCCCAGCGCCGCGTCCACCAGTTCCTTCTGCACCATCCCTTCCTGCACCAGGATTTCCCCGAGCGGCGGAACAGGCGTGACATCCTTGCCGGGCAGCGCGCTTTCTGCGAAAGCGGCGCGCATGGTCTGGCATACCAGCATTTCGTCCAGTTCCTTCTGCGTCACCGCGCCGCTGTTGATCAATATCTCGCCCAGACGCACCTTGTCCTCGGGTAGGTCCTTGATCAGTTGGATGTATTCGTCAACCCGGCTGTACGGCGGCAGGATGCGCAGATTGCAGTCGTCGCGCACGAATTCGAACACGCCTTCGATCATGGATTTGTCTGCATCGCTCCTGAAATCCATCTCAAAGCCGAGATAGCAGCACTCCGGATCCATGCTTTCCACGGGCGGAATGGCGTCGGGAATGGTGGTAATGCTGACGATCTCACCGAGCGTGGCGAGATAGCGAATGAACGACAGGGGATCCATCCCGTTCTTCAGCACATCCTGGCCAAAGCGCAGAGAGATGTGCCAGGTATCCCTGCCGACCAGTCCGCCACCGCTGGGCTGCAGCGCCACCTCGTGCTCCACCATCTCGCCTGGCTGCGCGGCAGGGGCGCTGTGCGGCGCAGTGCCGAGGTAGGCCTTCAATTTTTGCAGCAGCGCATCCCCCGTCGCGCGGGTGGCTTCGTCAGGCTCGACGCCCTGCGCCGCAACCTGCTCCACCAGCACGCCGATATGGTCGCCCGCGGATAGCAGCAGGGCGATCAAATCGCCGTTGACCGGCACCTCGCCGCTGCGTACCTTGTCGAGCACGTTCTCCGCCACATGGGTGAAAGCGACGATAGGGTCCAGCCCGAACAATCCGGCCGAGCCCTTGATGGTGTGGGCGGCACGGAACACCGCGCCGATCGCCTCCTTGTCGTCCGGCTCGGATTCCAGGTTGAGCAGCGCCCCCTCCATCGCCTGGAGCAACTCGCGGCTTTCGATCAGGAAGGTTTGCAAGGCCTGGTCCATGTTCATGCTGTTTTCCTTTCCCAATTTAGAAATCAGGTCCACAAATGTAATAGTCAGTCAACTTAAAACGACTATACGTTCTTTGTAGGTGCGAATTCATTCGCACATTTGGCCGAATGAATTCGGCCCTACAAGAAAATCACGTAAATTCAACATGACTGACTAGTAAGGGGCCCGCCCTGGGCCGATTGCATCGCGGCCAACCCTCTCCCAAAGGGAGAGGGAGCGATCGTCCTCTCCCCCGCACCCGCAAGGAGTGTCCCCGCCGGGATTGGCGGCAAAGCCGCTCAATCCGGCGAGACAAGCGGGGGAGAGTTAGAGAGGGG
>JAJYUW010000123.1 GCA_021792335.1 Pseudomonadota bacterium
CGTCACCGAGCTGATGGACAACCCGCGCTTCAACTTCTTCGAGGGCGACATCACCATCAACAAGGAATGGATCGAATACCACGTCAAGAAGTGCGACGTCATCCTGCCGCTGGTCGCCATCGCCACGCCGGCGACCTACGTCAAGGAGCCGCTCAAGGTGTTCGAACTGGACTTCGAGGCCAACCTGCCGATCGTGCGCCAGTGCGTCCAGTACGGCAAGCACCTGATTTTCCCCTCCACCTCCGAAGTCTACGGCATGTGCCGCGACGGCGAATTCGACCCGGACAATTCCGAGCTGATCCTCGGCCCGATCAACAAGCCGCGCTGGATCTACTCCTGCTCGAAGCAACTGATGGACCGGGTGATCTGGGCCTACGCCATGAAGACCGAATTCAACTTCACCCTGTTCCGCCCCTTCAACTGGATCGGCGAAGGCCTCGACAGCCTCAACGCAGCCAAGGAAGGCAGCTCGCGCGTGATCACCCAGTTCCTCGGCCACATCGTACGCGGCGAGGACATCAAGCTGGTGGACGGCGGCGCGGCCAAGCGTTCCTACACCTACGTCTCCGACGGCGTCGACGCCCTGATGAAGATCATCGAGAACAAGAACGGCGTCGCCACCGGCCAGATCTACAACATCGGCAACCCGACCAATAACTTCTCGGTGAAGGAACTGGCGAAGATGATGCTCGATCTCGCCGTGACCTACCCGGAATATGCCGAGACGGCGAAGAAGGTGAACACGCTGGAAGTCAGCTCGGCCGATTACTACGGCAAGGGCTACCAGGACGTGCAAAACCGCGTGCCCAAGATCGAGAACACCATGAAAGACCTCGGCTGGAAGCCGCAGGTGCCCATGGCCGACGCGCTCAAGCACATCTACGACGCCTACAAGGGCCAGGTGGCGGAAGCGCGCAAGCTGGTTGAGTAAACTGCTTTACCGCAAAGGACGCAAGGTTACGCAAAGGAAAACCAAGTTAACTTCCTTTGCGTCCTTCGCGTCCTTTGCGTTTAAAGATTTGGAACTTCATGAAACTCGCACTCAAAATAGACGTCGACACCTATCGCGGCACCTGCGAAGGCGTGCCGCGCCTGGTGGAACTCCTGAAAAAGCACGAAGCCGGCGCCACTTTCCTCTTCAGCCTCGGCCCCGACCACACCGGCCGCGCCATCAAGCGGGTGTTCCGCCCCGGCTTCATGAAAAAGGTGTCGCGCACCTCGGTCGTGGAGCACTATGGTCTGAAAACCCTGATGTACGGCACCCTGCTGCCGGGACCGGACATCGGCAAGTGCTGCGGCGACATCATGCGCTCGGTGCGCGATGACGGCTTCGAGGTCGGCATCCACTGCTACGACCATACCCGCTGGCAGGATTATGTGGCGAAGAAAGATGCCGCGTGGACGGCGCAAGAACTGAAGCTGGCTTGCGATCGCTACGCAAAAATATTCGGCGAACCTGCCAAAGTCCACGGCGCCGCCGGCTGGCAGATGAATGTCCATGCCCTGCGCCTGGAGCAGCGCCTGGGCTTCGACTACTGCTCCGACACGCGCGGCACCCATCCTTTCATGCCGATATGGAATGCCGAAATCGTCGCCTGCCCGCAACTGCCCACCACCCTGCCGACTCTGGACGAACTGATCGGCGTCGGCGGCATCACGCCGGACAACGTCGCCCAACACCTCCTCGGCCTGACTGAAACCCCACCGTCCAGCGGCCACGTCTACACCCTGCACGCCGAACTCGAAGGCATGAAGCTGGCCGGCGTGTTCGATGAATTGCTCAGCGGCTGGAAAGCGCAGGGCTACGAGCTGGTTTCGCTCAAGGATTACTTTGCAAGCCTGGAACTGGAAACCCTGCCGCGGCATGAGGTAGTGATGGGCGAAACCCCGGGCCGCTCCGGGATGCTGGCTTTCCAGAGCGACGAGTTTCTAGCCTAAATTCAGGTTCGACATTAGCCAGGCTTTCTCGATCAGGCACCGCCTGCGCCGCACTGCACTCGCCGCGCGCGCTGGCCTAATCGCTTGCAAAGACGTTCCATTCTGCTATCTATAAAGAAGCCTGCTGGGTTTAAATCTCCTTCCACCTCCTTAACCACGGACCCTACTTTGCCTCATGAACGATGAAAACCTTATGCTTTTCACACTTAACGCAAGCCGTGCATTTGGCGAGAGGATCAGCCAAGCGATAGGGGTCCCTTTAAGTGCGCACGAGGAACGAGAATTCGAAGATGGCGAACATAAATCCCGGCCTCTCGTGAATGTGCGGGGTCGGGATGTTTTTGTTGTGCAATCTTTGTACGCAGATGTAGAACAGAGCGTTAACGATAAACTTTGCCGGCTGCTTTTTTTCATTGGTGCATTGCGGGATGCCTCAGCCGGTTGCGTGACCGCCGTTGTTCCTTACTTGTGCTACGCACGCAAAGACAGGAAGACCCAGCCCCGTGATCCGGTCACGATACGGTACGTTGCCAGTCTGTTTGAGTCTGTCGGAACAAATCGTGTTCTGACTCTCGACGTGCACAACCTCGCTGCCTTTCAAAACGCTTTCCGCTGCCATACCGACCATCTGGAAGCCAGGTCACTCTTTGTCAGGTATTTCGCGCCTCTTGTGCGTAATGAAGAAGTTGTTGTCGTGTCGCCTGATGTGGGGGGAATAAAGCGTGCCGAGCAGTTCAGGCAAGCGCTGGCAAACGCAACTGGCAATACAGTGTCTAGCGCCTTCATGGAAAAATACCGCAGCAAAGGAGTGGTTTCAGGCGAGACGATCGTCGGCGAGGTGAAGGACAAAGTCGCACTTATTATCGATGATCTGATCAGCACGGGCGGGACCATTCTGCGGACAGCGTCGGCGTGCCGCCAGCTCGGAGCGAAGCACGTCTATGCGGCCGCATCCCATGGCGTGTTCGTAGGTGCTGCCAATGAAGTGTTGGCGAACGAGGCGCTGGACAAGGTCATCGTGACCAACACGATTCCGCCCTTTCGATTGAATTCGGGGGCTGCAAGGTCAAAACTGGAAGTTTTTGACGCCGCGCCCTTCTTTGCTGCAGCCATTACACGTATTCACACGGGCGGATCGATCGTGGCGTTGCTAGAGGAATAGAGGGCTTAAAACCCGCGCGTGTGGTCTTCCGCAAGGCGCAGATATTCCCGTGCCAGGCTGGACCACTTTGACAGATTCCGTACATCGGAATCCTTAATATGCCAAATCGTGATCTTCGCACGCAGGGTTGCGCGGTAGCTTTTGTAGAAATGCAGCAGCTTCTCCGGAGGTTTGTCCCCTGTCACTTCGCTGTAGGTTTCGAGGAATATTTGCCCCACGGAGGGGGCGCCCAGATGCTCGCATTCCATGGCGAGAAAAGCCAGTTCATCAGCGACATCGAGAATGCGATATTCGCGCTTGAATTCCAGGCAATCGATGACAACCGGTTCCACCCCGAGCCAGATGTGTTCGGGCCGAAGATCGCCGTGAGCCTCGATGATTTTTCCTGCTCGCACACGTTGATAAAGCAGTTCGGATTCTTCCCGTAAGAACGCAAATTGCGCTGTGTTAATTTTGCGTACAACTGCTACCGGTAGCCGATATCTGGGATCGCTCAATTCTCGCAAATTGTCGGCCACGTTTTTTTCAAGTTTCTCTCCATATTCGGATTCACTCAGTTCGGCCGGCGGCGAGGTCTGATAAAATTTTGCAAGCACCACGGCTGCTCGCTTCACATCCGTCGTTTCGACAGTACCCTGCTTGATCGCATGATCGAGCATATGAACAATCGGCAGGCGGCGCATTTTGACCAGCCAATCCACTGCCTCCCCCTCACCGTCTATTTTCAGAGACCCCGCAGCGTCTCTGGTGAGCGGCAAAATCCCCAAATAGATGTGCGGGGCAAGACGTGTATTCAACCTGATTTCCTCCGCTGAATCACGACGTCTGGCTTCAATCGAGCTGAAATCGAGGAAATCATACCGCACCGGCTTCTTGAGCTTGTAAGCGTAACTGTCGGTCAAAAATACCCAGGACATATGAGTTTCGATTGCCTCGACGTGCTGTGGTCTATCCGGGTAGGCATCGGACCGCAACAAAAACTGAAGCTTTTGATCCAACGTGACATCCGCGTTGGGCTCTGGTTTTATTTCAGCCGCCATGTTCTTTTCTCAAGTGATGGTTGGTCTAGGAGCCTGTCGGACTTATGATGAATCGGCTGCAAAACCGGCAAAATCTGTCCTCGCCCAGCCGAATTTTGCGAGCATCCGCTACGCGGCTTGCCTGCTTGACCCGTTTCGCTTCGATCCCCATAAGTCCGACAGGCTCCTAGGCTTTCTCGATCAGGCATACCGCCTGCGCCGCAATGCCCTCGCCGCGCCCGGTGAAACCCAGTTTTTCGGTGGTGGTGGCTTTAACATTGACGCAGTCTGCCGCCACTTCCAGATCGGCAGCGATGTTCGCCACCATCTGCGCAATATACGGCGCCATCTTCGGCGCCTGGGCGATGATGGTGGCATCCAGGTTGACCACGCCGAAACCCTTTTCCCTGAGCAGCCGCACCACCTCGCGCAGCAACCGGCGGCTGTCGATACCCTGGTAGCGCGGGTCGGAATCGGGAAAATGGCGGCCGATGTCACCCAGGCCAGCCGCGCCCAGCAGCGCATCGCAAATCGCGTGGAGCAGCACGTCGGCGTCGGAATGGCCGAGCAGGCCGCGCTCATGGGGAATATCCACCCCGCCGACGATCAGTTTGCGCCCTTCCACCAGCGGGTGTACGTCGAAACCCTGCCCCACTCTCATGCCTTGCCCCCCAGTATCAGTTCCGCCAGTTTGATATCCTGCGGATAGGTGAGCTTGAAATTGGTGATGTCGCCCGCCACCAGCTTGGCCTGAAAACCCAGCTGCTCGACCGCCTGCGCCTCGTCGGTCACCACCGTCCCGCCCAGCAGCGACAGTGCGCGCTGCAGCAGGCCGTAGCGGAACATCTGCGGCGTTTGCGCCTGCCACAAGCCATCCCTCGGTTCGGTGCGCAGCACGCGGTTGCCGGCGTCGGCACGCTTCAGGGTATCCGCCACCGGCACCGCCAGCAAACCACCGAAGGGGTCTTCGCCCACTTCCGCAATCAGCCGGTCGAGCAAGGCGGCGCTCAGGCCGGGCCGGGCGGCATCGTGCACCAGCACCCAGTCCTCGAAGCCGACTTCATCGCGTATGGCATCGAGGCCGTTGCGCACCGACTCGAAACGTTCCGCCCCGCCGCAGTAGAGTACCCGGAGCTTGGCGTAAAACGCGCTCCAGTCGAAGGTTTGCCATAAGCTGTCGCCCGGGGCCAGCACCACGTAGACGCGGGTGATCAGGGGATGCCCGCACAGCGCGGCGGCAGCGTAATGAATCAGCGGACGGCCCAGCACGGAAAGATATTGCTTGGGCATTTCGCCGCCCATGCGCGAACCCGAGCCGGCGGCGGGAATCAAGGCAAAGTAATTTGGCATTCTCTTCGGATAGGTCTATTTTGAGAACATATGCAATAGCCGCACGTAATTGGCAAGGAGGTTCCATGAAACAGATCCGTCCCGCCGCCGTTGCAGGCGCCTTCTACACCGGCGACCCGGGCATCCTGGCCGGCGAGATCGACGCCATGCTGGAAGAGGCGGAGCGACACGCCGGAAAACTGGCGACCCTTCCCAAGGCGCTTATTGTACCCCATGCCGGCTACATTTATTCCGGCCAGGTCGCCGCCAGCGCCTATACTCTGCTGCGCCAGGGACACGACATCTATCGCCGTGTCGTGCTGCTAGGCCCGGTGCACCGCATGCCGGTGCATGGACTCGCCTTGCCGAGCACGGAAGGTTTCGCCACACCGCTCGGCGTAGTACCCCTCGACTTCGGCGCCATGGCAAAGATAGCCGGTCTGCCGCAGGTGGTGGAATACGATGCGGCCCATGCCATGGAGCATTCCCTGGAGGTTCAACTGCCTTTCCTGCAAACCGTGCTCGATGACTTCAAACTGGTGCCGCTGGCAGTGGGCGATGTCACGCCGCAGGAGGTTGCCGAGGTGCTGGAACGCCTATGGGGCGGCCCGGAAACGCTGATCGTGATCAGTTCCGACCTGTCTCATTTCCTGACCTACCGCGAGGCGCAGCGGATCGACAACATCACCGCGCAGGCGATCCTGGATTTGCGCTGGCCGGTCAGCCACGAGCAGGCCTGCGGCGGCACACCGGTAAACGGCTTGCTGCTGGCGGCGCAGCACCACCACCTCAGGCCGCGCCTGCTCGACCTGCGCAATTCCGGCGACACCGCCGGCGATAAAAGCCGGGTAGTCGGCTATGCCGCCTTCGCTTTCATTAATGAGGGCTCAAATGTTCATTGAAAAAGGCCGGGTCCTCTTGCCGATCGCCCGCGCCACTATCTCGCAGGCACTGGGCCAGCCGATGGGGGCGGACGAGGGCGCGGTGTGGCTCAAGGAGCCAGGGGCCTGCTTCGTCACCCTGACCCAGCAGGGCCAACTGCGCGGCTGCATCGGCAGCCTGGAGGCACGCCGCCCGCTGATCGAGGACGTCAAGGCCAACGCCTACGCCGCCGCCTTTTGTGACCCGCGCTTCTCCCTGCTGACGCCGGCGGAGATG